>CAZBIO010000101.1:0-4229 GCA_964491965.1 uncultured Cellulomonas sp. | reverse complement strand
CTTAACGACGAGGAGGGCGGCACCCCGCGGGGTGCCGCCCTCCTCGTGTCACCGGCCCGTCGACGGGCATCGGGGCCGGTGTCGGTGATCCGGTCGGTTGACCTGCCGAGACCGGCCGGTCAGCTGGCCCAGGATTGCAGCCCGACCGTGAGCGGGATGCTGACGCGGAAGCCCGCCTCGAGCAGCGCGTGGTCATAGGCGCTGACGGCGGCATCGATGTCGCCGTGCGCCCGGTACCGGTCGCCCAGCTCACGCCAGGCGGCGGCCGACTGCCGGGAGGCGGACATCATGCCGAGCATGTCCGCCGCCCACTGGTAGGCGTTGGACGCCTCCTGGGTCCGGCCCTGCGCGTGCAGCGCGTCGCCGAGAGACAGGTGGGCGACCGCCGACTCCAGCCGCGGAACGTCACCGAGGCGCTCGATCGCGTGGCGGGCGTACTGCTCCGCCTCGTTCTGGGCACCGAGCAGCAGGTAGGCGCGGGACGTCTCGGCGTCCATCGCCGCCTGCTCGACGACCGAGCCGATCACCTCGATCGACTTGGCCGACAGCTCGATCTGCTCGAGCGCCGCGGCAGCCTCCGGCGGCTCCGACCGCAGCAGCAGCCACGCGTAGTTCAGGCGTAGCCGCGGCAGGTCGCGGTCCGGCTCCCCCTCCGACAGCAGCGCCAGCGCGCGCTCGGTGTACTGCTGCGCGAGCTGGTAGTCGCGGCGCTCCTGCGCCACGAGAGCCGCGTTCCAGTACACCGACCCCCGGCCCCGCGCCGAGCCGAGCGACTCGGCGAGCCGGATGAGCTCGGCAGCCCGGTGGGTGGCGTAGAGCAGGTCGCCCCGCTCGACGTAGCCCCACAGGACGGTCGACCCCAGCCGCAGGTACTCGTCGGTGCCGACGAGGTTGTCGGAGTCGAGGTCGGCGAGCTCAGCCTCGCCCACCTCGATGCTCCGGTGCAGGTCACCGCTCTGGAGGTAGGAGACGACCAACGTGTTGGCCAGCCTCGCCGCCTCGATGTGGTGCCCCTTCGCGCGCTCCTCCGCGAGGAGCGGCTCCAGGATGGACGCCGCGTCCTCGAACCGGCCGAGCGTCTCCTTGGAGCGCGCGATCAGCTCGAGGGCCTCCACGCGCAGCGAGGAGGTGACGCTCGACAGGTCGAGGGCCTCGACCCGACGGCAGGCCGACTCGGCGTCGCCGTTCGTCAGGTCGAGCCGCGCGAAGTTGAGCTCCAACCGCGTGCGGGCCTCGTTCGGTCCGTCCTCACCATGCTTGAGGTACTCCAGCGTGGTGCCGAGTCGCGTCGCCAGGACTGCCAGGGCGGCGTCGGTCGGCTCTCTGTGCCCCGCCTCGATGAGCGAGATATAGCTCGGTGAGAAGGCACTGCCGGCCAGCGCTGTCTGCGACAAGCCGGCCGCGAGCCGCAGCTCCCGCACGCGGTCAGCGATAGTCGTCATGAGGGTCACCCTACCTGTGACGTCCGAGGACGAGAGGGGAAGCGGACGGAATTCGCCCGCTTGGAGGTACTTGGCCGAAACCGCCGATTACGGGTCAGCGGATCCGGCAGCAGCCGATGGCGCCGCCGATCGCGTCCGGGCCGGCAGCCGCGACGGCGGGCGAACCGAGCGCGAGCAGCGCAACAACTGCGGCGGCGGCGGTGGCGATCTTGACGGTACGGGACATGGTGGGCTCCTTGTCACGCGGGTTGTTCCAACTGGTCATACACATAATGACAGGGTTGGAACGCGCTGTCTGCCCCTTTTGCCTGGGACAACGGTGACATTCGTCACCGGTTTGCCCCTCGGCCCAGTCACCGCGGGCGGCAAATTCCACCCACCCGCGGGAGGGACTGAGGGGCCATCCGTGTGATGTCATGGGGCGGTGACGAACGTGAGCGACGACGGCAGCCTGGCCTGGCTCGCCGCGGCCGTCGACGCCGCCATCCCCGATGCGCTGCGCCGAGAGTGGGCTGCGCACGTCGCCCGGGTGCCCGTCCTCGTCGCCCGCCAGCCGATCTTCTCCGAGCACGGCCGGACCTTCGCCTACCAGCTGTCGTTCCGCTCCCCCGACCACCACCCCGAGCTCGCCTCCGCGTGGGGTCCGCGTGAGCACGAGCGGGCCACCGAGCACGTGCTGGCCGCGACGTTCGGCCGCGCCGACCTCGAACGCGTGGCACGCGGCCGACTGCTGTTCGTCCGCTGCCCGCGCGCGTTCCTCGTCGGCGAGCTCCCCCTGCCGCACCGCCCCGACCGGCTGGTCCTCGAGGTGTGCTGCACGGAGCTGCCGGACGGCGAGCTGATCGACGGGCTGCGGCGCCTGCGCGCCGAGGGCTTCCGGATCGCGCTGCCGGCGTTCGCGGACCGCCCCGGTCAGCGGGAGTACCTGCCCTTCGCGGACTACGTGAAGCTCGACGTGCGGGACCTCGATGTCGAGGGTGAGCCCGTGGTGCGGGCCGCGCGGGCCTACGGCGCACTCCTCGTCGGGGAGTACGTCGAGGACCGGCGGGCGCTGCAGCACGCGCGCGAGCTCGGGCTGACCCTGTTCCAGGGCAACCTCCTGGCGCGCGCGGGCGTGCTCGACCGCAGCGACGCCCGCCCCGTCCTCCCCTGACCCGTCCGCGAGCAAGGACGCAGGAAAGACGTCCGGCAAAGTCGCGTCACGATCGCGCCGCCGACCACTCCCATCTCCCGTGACCCTCGGTGTCTGGCGCGACGCGCTCCACATCCCGCGACAGGCGGACGGCCCTCGGCTCCCCGTTGCGCGTCAGCCGATCTGGACCGCCGAGGGGCACCTCGTCGGGCACGAGTACCTCTACCGGTCGCAGGAGGGCCTGCCGGCGGGCGTCGACCACTGGGTCGACGAGCGGCAGGAGGCGGCGACCGCCTCGGTGCTGACCACCGTCTTCTCGGAGGGCGCGCCGGACGGCGACCGCCTGGTGTTCGTCAACGTCACGCGCTCCTTCCTCACGGGTCGCCGCACGCTCCCCGCCCCCGCGGGCCGGCTGGTGCTCGAGGTCGTCGAGTCCGTGCAGGTGGACGACGAGGTGCTGGCGGGGATCGCCGCGCTGCGGACCGACGGCTACCTCATCGCGATCGACGACTACACCGCCTGCGAGGACCAGGCCGCGATGCTGCCGCTCGCCGACTTCGTCAAGGTGGACCTGCGCGACCTGCACCGCCTGCCGCTCGGGGGGCTGGCGGAGGCGCGCCGCCACGGCGCCCGGCTCGTCGCGGAGTACGTGTCGGACCTCGCCCTGGTGCGGCACGCGACACAGCTCGGCTTCGACCTCCTCCAGGGGGACGTGCTGGGCGCGGCCCAGACCTGATCGTCGCGGCCGCGAGCCGTTGACGTCACGCGCACGGGCTCCGCGCGGGCGTCAGCGGCTGGCGGCCGCGGCGATCGCCAGCACCGCGCGTTCGACCGCGAAGTCGGCGTCGCGGCCCTCGCCCTTCACCTCGGCGTCCGCCCGCGCGACAGCGGAGATCGCCGCCGCCAGGCCCTCCGGGGTCCAGTTGCGCAGCTCCCGGATGGCTCGGTCCACCTGCCAGGGGGCCAGGCTGAGCTCACGCGCGGCGTCCGAGCCGCGCCCGCGGACCGCCCCGACCTTCGCCAGCACCCGCAGCCGCATGGCCAAGGCTGCGACGAGCGGCACGGGGTCCACCCCGGTCGCGAGCGCGTGGCGCAGGAGCGCGACCGCGCGACCGGCCTCTCCCGCCACCGCGGCGTCGGCCACCTGGAACCCGCTCGCCTCGACGCGGCCGCCGTAGTAGCGCTCGACGACCTCGGCGCCGACCACCCCCGTGGTGTCCGCGACGAGCTGCGAGCAGGCGGCCGCGAGCTCGCGCAGGTCGCTGCCCAGGGCGTCGACCAGCGCGCGCACCGCTCCGGCATCCGCCCGCCGGCCGGCCCGGCGGAACTCGCTGGAGGCGAAGGCCAGCTTGTCGGCGTCGGACGTGATCGGGTCACAGCCGACCACCGGGGCGCCGCAGGCGCGCACCGCGTCGAGCAGCGCCTTGCCGCGCTGGCCGCCACCGTGGTGGATGACGACGACCGCGCCGGGCAGCGGCGCGCCGACGTAGGCCGCGGCGTCAGCGAGAAGGTCGTCGGGCCCCCGCTCCACGCCGTCGAGCACGACGACCTTCGTCTCGCTGAAGAGGCTCGGGCTCGCCAGCATGGCCAGCGAACCCGGGGCGTACGCGGCACCGTCGACGCGCTCGACGTCGACCTCCGGGTCCGCCTCCTTC
>CAZBIO010000100.1:0-4888 GCA_964491965.1 uncultured Cellulomonas sp. | reverse complement strand
GGCCCGCGCGCACAGCCGACGCCGCCCACCCGTGGGCGGGGGCACTCGACCTGCGCCGAGCCGCCAGCTCGCGCGGGTCCCGCGGCTCGCGCGGGTTCCACGGTTCGCGCCGATCCACCGGCTCGCGCGGATCGCGCCGACCGCGCGGTCATCGCGCGCCGCCCCGCCCGAGGATGCGGCGCCAGAAACCGCCGCGCGCCAGGGGCTCCCCCGCAGCGGGGTTCTCGCCCCGGTAGCGATCGGCCCCACGTAGCGCCGCGCCGGCCCGACGACCTCCGCGGCGGAGGCGCGACACATCGTCCGGCGCGGAGCCAGCCTGCCCGACGAGCGGCGGGCCGGCGTTGAGTCGCGCCGTGCGCTCGTCGTGCGCGGCACGCTCTACATGGCGGGCCGCGGCACGCAGCGCGTCGCCGTCGCCAGACGTCCCGAGCGCGTCCAACACGCCCGTGTACCGACCGGCCTCGGAGGCGAGGAGGTCGCGCACGCGCTCGTCGAGCCGCCGGCGCGCCTCCGCCGTCAGCCGCCGCACGGCGTCGTCGCCGAACACCGCCTCGAGGAGCTTCTGCGCGACCACCGCGGAGCCGCCCGCGATGACCACCTCACCCCCGGTCAGGCCGCCGGTCGAGGCGAACAGGACCACCATCAGCGCCACGCCCGCCGCGTTCACCCCGAACGACAGGTACCGCGCCGTGCCCCGCGTGCCGGCGCCCTGGTCCCGCACCAGCGCGAGGACGTCGCCCTGCCACGCCCGCACCTCCTCGGCCGCCCGCGCCCGCAGCCCGGCCGACGAGCGCGCCAGGTCGGTGCCGACGACGAGCGGTGCCCCCGCCGGATCGGTGCGCCACACGGCGTGCACCCGCTCCGCGGCCTCGTCGGCGGCGTCGAGCAGCACGGCCTCCAACCCGCCGACGATCGCCTCCTCGACGCGTGGCTCCGCCGCCGGCCGCCCGCGCAGCAAGCCCGTGATGCGGTCACGCAGCCGGCCGATCCCCGCCTCGAGCTGCCGGAACAGCTCGCCGGTGCCGACGAACTCCTGCCAGCGGGCCAGCACTTCGCCGCGCAGCATCGCGCCATCGCTCGTCGCGCCCGCGACCCGCGCCGCCGCCTCGTCGTACCTCGTGGCGACGACCGCCCGCAGCCGGCCGTCAGCCGCCACCTGCTCGTCGGCCGCACCCGCGAGCGCCACCGCGCGGCGGACCAAATGGTCGACGACGCCGTCGCGCGTGGCCAGGGCGACGGCCCGGCGCGCCGAGCCGTCCGCCAGTCGGGACAGCCACGAGGCCAGCCGCGCGACGACCTCCTCCGGCAGCAGCCCCTCGTCCAGCTCCGTCTCCGGCACGACGAACAGGGGCGCCGCGCCCAGGTCGTTGCGGTCCATCATGCGCCGCAGGTCGTCGGCCACCGCCTCCGCACCCGGGTCCACGCGGTCGACGACGAGCGCCACCTGCGCATGCCGGGCGGCGGCGCCGCGCAGCAGCGTCCACGGCACGGCATCCGCGTACCGGGCGGCCGTCGTCACGAAGAGCCAGAGGTCGGCCGCGGCGAGGAGGCGGTCGGCCAGCGCGCGGTTGGCATGCTCGACCGAGTCGACGTCGGGCGCGTCGAGGAGCGCCAGCCCCGGCGGCACCGCCTCGCTCGCCACCACCCGCACTCCTGCCCCGGCATCCCCGCCGACCGCCAACCCTCCATAGCGTCCGAGGAAGTCAGGGGTAGAACCCTCACTTGCTCGGACGCTGGGGGTGGTGGTGGGAGAGGCGGGGGTGAACCACGCGGCGTCGGAGGGGTGGTGCACCAGGACCGGGGCGCGCGTGGTGGGCCGCAGCACGCCCGGAAGCGAGACCTGCTCGCCGACGAGGGAGTTGACCAGCGTCGACTTCCCGCGCCCGTGGACCCGCCGACGACGACGAGCAACGGCGCCGCGGGCGCCGCCAGCCGCGGCAGCAGGTAGGTGTCGAGCTGCTCGATCGCCGCCGCCCGGTCCGCCCGCGCCGCCTCCACGCCGGGGGTGGTCAGCGGCAGGTCGAGCCCGACGAGCGCACCGCGCAGCTCGTCCAGCGCGGACGCCAGCGCCGCCTCCGCGGCACTCGGCGCCGGGCCGGAGTGTGCGGTCGGCACAGCGCTCGGCGTGGAGCCGGGCACGGCGCTCGCCGCCCCGCTCCGCTCCGGTCCCACAGGGGAGCCGCCCGCAACCGGGCCGGTCGCGTCGTCGGGCCCGGTCGCGGTCACCCGCCCAGTCTGCCGAGCGGGCCCGAACCCCGCAGGCCAGGCAGACGCGAGGTCAGTCCGCCGCCCGCCTCAGTCGCGCCGCAGCTTCCGGTACGTCACGCGGTGCGGCCGCGCGGCGTCGGCGCCCAGGCGCTCCACCTTGTTCTCCTCGTACGCGGCGAAGTTCCCCTCGAACCAGTACCACCGCGCCGGGTCGTCCTCGGTGCCCTCGTAGGCCAGGATGTGCGTCGCCACGCGGTCGAGGAACCACCGGTCGTGCGACACCACCACCGCGCAGCCTGGGAACTCGAGCAGCGCGTTCTCCAGGGAGCCGAGCGTCTCGACGTCCAGGTCGTTGGTCGGCTCGTCGAGCAGCAGCAGGTTGCCGCCCTGCTTGAGCGTCAGCGCGAGGTTGAGCCGGTTGCGCTCGCCGCCGGACAGCACTCCGGCCGGCTTCTGCTGGTCCGGCCCCTTGAACCCGAACGACGCGACGTAGGCCCGCGACGGGATCTCGACGTTGCCGACCTTGATGAAGTCCAGCCCGTCGGAGACCACCTCCCACAGCGTCTTCTTCGGGTCGAGGCCCCCGCGGCCCTGGTCGACGTACGAGATCGACACCGTCTCGCCGACCTTCAGCTCGCCCGCGTCCAGCGGCTCCAGCCCGACGATCGTCTTGAACAGGGTGGTCTTGCCGACGCCGTTCGGCCCGATGACGCCGACGATGCCGTTGCGCGGCAGCGTGAACGACAGGTCCTCGATCAGCATCCGGTCGCCGAAGCCCTTGCGCAGCTTGCTCGCCTCGAGCACCACCGACCCGAGCCGCGGGCCGGCCGGGATCTGGATCTCCTCGAAGTCGAGCTTGCGCGTGCGCTCCGCCTCGGCCGCCATCTCCTCGTACCGCGCGAGGCGGGCCTTCGACTTGGCCTGCCGGCCCTTGGCGTTCTGCCGCACCCACTCCAGCTCGTCCTTCAGCCGCTTGGCGAGCTTGGCGTCCTTCTTGCCCTGCACCTGGAGGCGCTCCTGCTTCTTCTCCAGGTAGGTCGAGTAGTTGCCCTCGTACGGGTAGAGCCGCCCGCGGTCCACTTCGCAGATCCAGCCGGCGACGTTGTCGAGGAAGTACCGGTCGTGGGTGACCGCGAGCACCGCACCGTGGTACGACGCCAGGTGCTGCTCGAGCCACTGCACGCTCTCGGCGTCGAGGTGGTTGGTGGGCTCGTCGAGCAGCAGCAGGTCCGGCTTCTCCAGCAGCAGCTTGCACAGCGCGACGCGGCGCCGCTCGCCGCCGGACAGCACCGTGACGTCGGCGTCCGGGGGCGGGCAACGCAGCGCGTCCATCGCCTGCTCGAGCTGGGCGTCGAGGTCCCAGGCGTCGGCCGCGTCGATCGCCTCCTGGAGGTGGCCCATCTCGGCGAGCAGCGCGTCGAAGTCGGCGTCCGGCTCGGCCATCAGCTGCGAGATCTCGTTGTACCGGTCCAGCTTCGCCTTGATCTCGGCGACGCCCTCCTCGACGTTGCCGAGCACCGTCTTGTCGTCGTTGAGGGGCGGCTCCTGCTGGAGGATGCCGACCGAGTAGCCGGGCGACAGCCGCGCCTCCCCGTTGGAGGGGGTGTCCAGGCCCGCCATGATCCGCAGGATCGTCGACTTGCCGGCGCCGTTGGGCCCGACGACGCCGATCTTCGCCCCGGGCAGGAAGTTCAACGAGACGTCGTCGAGGATCAGCTTGTCGCCGTGCGCCTTGCGCGCCTTGTACATGGTGTAGATGAACTCAGCCACGACCTGCCGTCCGGGTTCGCTGGGTGGGGACCGGCGCGTGGGTGCTCGACGAGCACTGGCCTCGCCGCGCCGATCCCCCAGCCTAGGCGATCACCCGACGAGCGCCGTCTCGTCCAGCCGCTGGAGCCCGGCGAGGCGCTCGAACGCGGCGAGTCCGGCGCCCCCGGCGTCGCCGTCCGCCCCGTCCCCGTCCGCCCCGTCCCCGGCACCCTCTGCGCCAGCATCCGCGTTGGCGTCGTCCTCGTCGGGCTCCGCCAGCTCGACGAGCCCACTGACGTCCGCGGGAGCGGAGTCGTCGTCGGGCTCGTCGTGCTCGGCGGACGACGAGGTGATGCGCACGAACCGTGTGGCGCCGAACACCAGGTCGTGCCCCAGGGCCGTCGCCTCGATGACCAGCGAGGTCCGCGGCCCCTCCGGTCCGGCCCACTCGTCGGTCGACAGCCGGCCGGTCACCACCACCGGCTCGCCCTTGCGGAACGACTCGGCGACGTTGCGGGCGACGTTTCGCCACACCTTGACCGTGTACCACTGCGTCGGGCCGTCCTTCCATTCCCGCGTCACGCGGTCCCGCACGCGCGGCGTGCTGCCGAGGCGGAACGACGTGTACGGGACCGACCCGTTCTCGCCGGGGAAGTAGTGGACCGACGAGCCGACGAAACCGGTGACCGTCAGTTGGGACTGGGTGCTCATGGGTAGCCTCCGAGGGCGCGCGGCCCCGACCGTCGCGGGGCGTGTGCGCCGCAGGCTTCCGGGTGGTTCCGGGGCCGGGGTGCCCGACGAGCCCGCGCCCGTGCGGGTCGGTGCACACGAAGGGGCTGTGGGCGCCTCGCGCTCAGCCGACGGGCCGCGCGGACCGCTCGTGCTCAGCCGACGGGCCGCGTCGACCGCGCCGCCGCGAGCAGCTCGCGCG
>CAZBIO010000099.1:0-2537 GCA_964491965.1 uncultured Cellulomonas sp. | reverse complement strand
GAACGTGCCGATCGGGGTGCGCGGGCGCCCGCTCATCACGTCACGTCCCGCGCAGGGTGTCGCTGAGCGTCCGCGGCCTCCATCGAGGCGATCCATGCCTCGATCTCGGCGAGCCGGAATCGCAGCTGGCGCCCGACCCGGAAGCCGCGCGGGCCGCGGCCCTTGGACCGCAGGTCGTACAGCGCCTGGTTGCTCACCGACAGGAAGGCGGCAAGCTCGGAGAGGGTCAGGGTCGGCGCCGTGGCCGAGGTCGCATCGGTGTCCATACCAACAGGTGTGCACGGAGCGTCCAAGACGCGACGAGGGGGCCCGAGACGCGAGCCGCAGGGGCCGAGGCCCGGCGGATTTGTGTCCAATAAGTGTCCAACGGCCATGTCAGTCTCCTGTTTCCAGGATCCCGACATGGCCTCTGACCAGCACTAAGAGTGGAGCTGAAGGGACTCGAACCCTCGACCCCCTGCATGCCATGCAGGTGCGCTACCAGCTGCGCCACAGCCCCAAGGTCCACCACGGCGGACCCACACCCCGTGCGGGGCGCTCGGAGAGTCTAGGCGAGAACAGGGCCGGACTGCTAATCCGGGTCCCGCGTCTCGTCGTCCTCCTCGGCCGCGACGTCCGGCCCCGCGTTCCAGTCCCGCGAGGCGTCCGTCGGCCCGAGGTTGAGGCCGATCAGGCGCCAGTCCGGGGCGGCGCCGCCGTGGGCCGGCACCAGCTCGGCCCAGTGGGCGTTGTGCAGCCCGACGACGCCGCGCCACGACGGCGGCTGGCCCAGCAGTGCGCCGATGGCCAGCGCGATCGCGGCACCGTGCGACACGACGACGAGCGTCTCGTCGGACCCGCAGGCCGCGGCCCGCTCGGTGACCGCGACGGCCAGCCGTGCAGCGACCTCGGCCCGCGTCTCGGCGCCCACCCCGGAGGGGTCCCCCCCGAGCCGCCACGCCTCGAACGCGCCCGGCCAGCGGGCTTCGATCTCCTCGCCGGTCATGCCCTCCCACTCGCCGAACCCGCGCTCGCGCAGCCGTGGGTCGACGGCCACCGGCAGGTCGGTCACGCGGGCGAGGTGCTCGGCGGTGGCGCGGGCGCGGGTCAGGTCCGACGAGACGATGAGCGTTGGCTCGTAGCGCGCCAGCAGGGCGGCGGTGGCCGTGCGGGCCTGCCAGCGCCCCACGTCGTCCAGCGGGATGTCGATCTGGCCCTGCAGCCGGGCTCCGGCGTTCGCGGCGGTGCGCCCGTGCCGCCACAGCAGCAGTCGCCCGACGGTCACCGCTCCACCTCGCCGCGCGCGTCCGGCGGCAGCTCGATCACCGGGCAGTCCTTCCACAGTCGCTCGAGGGCGTAGTAGACGCGGTCCTCGGCGTGCTGCACGTGCACCACGACCTCGCCGAAGTCGATGAGCACCCAGCGACCCTGCGTCTTGCCCTCGCGGCGGATCGGCTTGGCGCCCAGCGTGAACAGCGACTCCTCGACGGCGTCGACGATCGCGCCGACCTGCCGCTCGTTGGTGCCGGACGCGATGACGAACACGTCGGTGAGCACCAGCTGCGAGCTGACGTCGAGGGCGATGATCTCCTGGGCCTTGCGGTCGCTGGCGGCTCGGGCGGCGGCGATCGCCAGCTCGACGGCGCGTTCGGTCGCGGGCACTCGGCTCCTCGGTTCGGGGTTCAGGTTCAGGCGGCGTACGACGAGCCCGGCGGGGCCACCACGACGAGCGACGCGGCGGCCGTTCCGTCCGCGCCGTTCTGGCGGCCCTGGTTCCACAGGGCGACGACGAGGAAGCCCAGCACGAAGGCGACGAGCGCCAGCACGATGAGGTGCAGCCAGGTGTACGGGTGGCGCCGGCGCACCGGGCGCTCGTCCTCATCGTCATTCTCCGCGGCGCCGTCGACCACCGTGGTGGCACCCGTGGCGGGGAATGGTGAGTGCGGCCCGGCCTGCACCGCCGAGCCGGAGGTCGGCGTCGCGCCCGTGGGGAACCAGCTGGCCGCCGCGTGGTCGGCTTCCACCGCGCCCGACGAGGACAGCGGGGCGCCCGACGAGGCCACGGGCGCGGGCGACGATGCGACCGATGCTGCCGGCGCGGCCGTAGCCGGCGACGACGACGGCTGGGCGGTCGACGGTGCGGCAGCCGACGCCACGTTCGGGAGCGACGGGGTGGCGGTCGCCGCCAGGGCCGCGGCGGACGGCCACGACACCGCGGGCGACGACGTCTGGGCGCCCGCAGCAGCAGCAGGCCGCACCGCCGAGGACCCGCCCGGGACCCGGACGATCGGCACGGACGCGGTCGGTGCCGAGCCGGCACCGACGGTGGGCGCGGACGACGAGATGGCGCCGGGAGCCGGCGGCATCGGTGACGCCGGACCCGCCGCGACCGGCGGCACTGCGGACGCGGCTCGCGGGAACGAGGACCGGTTGCCGGCGGGCGTCGCGACCGGCCCGGCCGGCGCCCGGCCATCGCTCGGCGTGCCGGCCACGGGACCGCTGACAGGCGCCGCAGCAGATGCACCGGGACTCCGGCCGTCGGCGGAGGTCGCCGCCGC
>CAZBIO010000098.1:0-7374 GCA_964491965.1 uncultured Cellulomonas sp. | reverse complement strand
CGAGACGTCCGGCCGCACCGGCCAGCGCCTGGTGATCGTCCTCAAGCGGGACGCCGTCGCCAAGGTGGTGCTCAACAACCTCTACAAGCACACGCAGCTGCAGGACACCTTCGGCGCCAACATGCTCGCTCTGGTCGACGGTGTGCCGCGCACGCTGCCGCTCGACGGGTTCGTCCGCCACTGGGTCACGCACCAGATGGAGGTCATCCAGCGGCGGACCCGGCATCGGCTGCTCGAGGCCGAGCGCCAGATCCACATCTACCGCGCCTACCTCGCCGCGCTCGACCAGCTCGACGCGGTCATCGCACTGATCCGCTCGTCGGCCAGCGCCGACGCCGCGCGCGAGGGCCTCATGGGGCTGCTCTCGATCGACGAGGAGCAGGCCAACGCGATCCTGCGGATGCAGCTGCGGCAGCTCGCCGCCCTCGAGCGCCAGCAGATCCTCGACCGCTACGCGGAGCTCGAGGCGAAGATCGCCGAGTACCAGGCGATCCTCGCGTCCCCCGAGCGGCAGCGGGAGATCGTCTCGACCGAGCTGGCGGAGATCGTCGCGCGCCACGGCGACGAGCGCCGCACGCGCATCCTCCCCTTCGACGGCGAGGTGACCGACGAGGACCTCATCGCCGAGGAGGAGATGGTGGTCACCATCACCCGCGGCGGCTACGCCAAGCGCACGCGCAGCGACAACTACCGCGCGCAGCGCCGCGGCGGGAAGGGCGTGCGGGGCGCGCAGCTGCGCGAGGACGACATCGTCGACCACTTCTTCGTCACGACCACGCACCACTGGCTGCTGTTCTTCACCAACCTGGGACGCGTCTACCGGGCCAAGGCGTACGAGCTGCCCGAGGGAGGCCGCGACGCCAAGGGACAGCACGTCGCCAACCTCCTGGCCTTCCAGCCCGACGAGCGGATCGCGCAGGTGCTCGACATCCGCGACTACGAGCAGGCCCAGTACCTGGTGCTCGCCACCAAGCGCGGCCTGGTGAAGAAGACCCGCCTGGCCGAGTACGACTCCAACCGCTCCGGCGGCGTCATCGCGGTGAACCTGCGCGAGGACGAGGAGGGCCGGCCCGACGAGGTGGTGTCCGCGCGGCTCGTCGACCCCGACCAGGACCTCATCCTCGTGTCCCGCCACGGCCAGTCGATCCGGTTCACCGCGTCCGACGAGGCGTTGCGCCCGATGGGCCGCGCGACGAGCGGCGTCAAGGGCATGGACTTCCGCGGGGACGACGAGCTGCTGGCGATGGATGTGGTGCGGCAGGAGGCCTTCCTCTTCACCGTCACCGAGGGCGGCATCGCCAAGCGGACCGCGCTGACCGTGGAGAACTACCGGCAGCAGGGCCGCGGCGGCCTGGGCATCAAGGTGGCCAACCTGCCGGAGCAGAACGGCGACCTGGTCGGCGCCCTGGTGACCGACGAGGACGACGAGGTGCTCGTCATCATGGAGCGCGGCAAGGTGGTGCGCTCCGCGACGGCGGAGGTGCACGCCACGGGCCGGACCACGCAGGGCGTCATCTTTGCGAAGCCCGACGCCGGGGACCGGATCATCGCCGTCGCGCGCAACGGCGAACGGCACTTGGGTGACGACGGCGCAGCCGATGCAGGTACCGTGGGTGAGGAATCTGGCGAACCGACTCCTGCGGAGGACGCATGACGGACGTGCCACCGCCCTCGATCCCGCCTTCGATCCCCCCGCGCCAGCGGCCGACCTCCGGGGCGGGAACCCGGACGGTGACCACCGTCCGTGGTCGCGGAGCGGACGGGTCGAACGGCCAGCAGCACGAGCACGACGAGGCGTCGGCACCGCGCGTACCCGTTTCGCGTGCCGCCGCGGCGCCCGTGCGCCCGCCGTTCCCGACGGTGGAGCCGCCGCGGGCGTCGTCGTCGCGGCCGGCACCGGAGTCTCCGCGGTCGGCGTCGTCGTCGACTCGGCCGGTGGGGCCGCCCGACGACGAGGAACCCGAAGGTCCCTCGCCACTGGCCGTCGCGGTGGACCGCACCGGCGTCTGGCTGCGCAAGGCCGCGGATGTCACCGGGACCACGCTTTCCGCCGCGTACGCTTCGTTGACACGTCCCCGGCCGAAGGATGACCCGATGACCGCTAACCCCGAAGCGCCGACCGCGCCGCCGCGTCCCAACACGGCGCCCGCGGGCATCGCCGGCGCGGGTCCCGCGGTCCGGACGACGAGCGGGCGCGTCCCCACGGTGAGCGGTGGTCCCCGCCGCGTGCGCCTGGCGATCTCCCGCGTCGACCCGTGGTCCGTGATGAAGCTGGCGTTCCTGCTGGCGTTCGCCGCGGGGATCATGCTGGTCGTCGCCGTCTCCGTGCTGTGGCTGACGCTCAACGAGCTGCACGTCTTCACCTCGATCAACGACCTGGTCCAACAGATCGTCGGGACCGAGAGCCCGATCGACGTGCTGTCGTACGTGCGGTACGACAAGGTGCTCTCCGTGTCCACGTTGGTCGCGGTGCTCGACGTGTTCCTGCTCACCGCGCTGGCGACGATCGGGGCCTTCCTCTACAACGTGGTGGCCGCGCTGGTGGGCGGCGTGCACGTGACGATGACCGACGAGTAGCGGTTTGGGGCGTCCGCACGGCCTGCTGTAGTCTCGTCCGGCGTTCGCACGCACCCGGGCCTATAGCTCAGACGGTTAGAGCGCTTCCCTGATAAGGAAGAGGTCACAGGTTCAAGTCCTGTTAGGCCCACTGCCCAGCGAGGAGGTCGTCTCGTGAAGAAGTTGCTGGTGCTGGCCGCGCTCGCCGCGGCCGCCTACGTCGTCTACACCAAGTACCTCCAGGACCGCGACGAGCGGGACCTGTGGGCCGAGGTGACCGACACACTGGACTGACCTCCCCCCGTCCCCGGCTCTCGCGGTCGGGAGGCGCCCGGGGCCATGGCGCAAGTGGTAGCGCACCTGCTTTGCAAGCAGGGGGTTAGGGGTTCGAGTCCCCTTGGCTCCACCCCAGAAACATCATCCGACCTGCGACGGAATGCACCCTCGGTTCGGACCCTGGCCCGCCCGCGTACCCCTACGGTGGGCGCCAGGCACCATCTCCCACCTGCGCTCGTGTGCACGTCGGGAGGCGCTGCCGCTTCCGAGGTGGCGCGGTCCCGTGGTGCGGCGCGTCACCCACCTGACGAACGACGAAGGGTGCGTGCTCGACATGTCATACGAATGGCGCCGGCTCCGGCGCCCCGTGATCCTCTCCGCCGCTGTCGCTGTCGCGGCACTCGCGCTGGCCGGCTGCATGCGCATGCAGGTGGACGCGACGGTCACCGAGGACGACACCGTCAACGGGACGGTGATCCTCGCGCTGGCCGACTCGGTCCTGGAGCTGGCGGGCGACGAGGCCGACGGCCTGTGGGAGGAGAGCGGGTTCGAGGGCGACGAGGGTGTTACCAGCGAGGACTACGCGCAGGACGGCTTCACCGGCAAGAAGTACACGTTCGCGGACACGCCGCTGTCCGAGTTCAGCGACCAGGACCTGTCGATCACGCGGGAGGGCGACGAGTTCGTCGTCGACGGGAACCTGGACATGAGTGACATGGGCTCGGAGGACCTCGAGGGCCTGCCGGGCATGGAGGGCATCCTCGACTCCTTCGAGATCACCGTCGCCTTCACGTTCCCCGGTGAGGTCGTCTCCTCCAACGGCACGGTCGACGGCAACACCGTCACATGGGAGGCGCAGCCGGGCCAGCCGAATCCGCTCGAGGCGCGGGCGAAGGCGAGCGCGTCGTCGCCGCTGCCGCTCGGCCTGATCCTCGGGATCGTCGGCGCCGTCGTGGTGGTGGGTGCCGTCGTGGCGGTCTTCCTGGTCACCCGTCGCCGGCGACGGGGCGCGCCGGCCGGGGCCGCGCCGGTCGAGGGGGCACCGGTCGAGGGGGCGCCGACCGATCTTGGCTCAGCTCTTGGAGCGGGGGCTGAGGGCGAGTCGGGGGCAGAGGGCGGGCCGACGAAGGAGTAGTCCACCCGTCCCACATATGCGGAGGGCCCGGCGCGCCGCACCGGGCCCTCCGTCGTCTGTGGGCTCCGTCATCTCGCACGTCTGTGGGCTCCGTCATCTCGTCGGGCGGGCCTTCGGGCCCTGGTCGCGAGGTTGTGACACCGCGAACGTATTCGTCGTGTCCTCCGACGCCTGGGACCGGCCTGCCGGTTCGTACAGCTGGGCGGAGGCGCACCCGGGACAGGCGGCGCTGGCGGCCACCGTCGCGACGTACGCGGGTCTCGCGCTCGTGGCCTTCGGTGCCAGCGTGCGCGTCGCCGAGGTGACCGCGGGCCGCCCGGCTCCGGTGTGGGTGGTGCCGCTGCTCATCGTCGGGGCCGCGGTGTTCGTCGTCGCGCTCCCCGCCGCCCTCGGCTTCGCGGCGGCATGCTGCGCGACGCAGCGCGAGCTGGTGGGTGGGGTGGTCGCGGGGCTCTCGGCGGCCGTGCTGGCGATCGTCGTCCTGGCGCTTCTGGCCGTGCCGATGCAGGTGATCGGCTGAGCCGGCGTCAGCGCGCGGAGCGCACCGCCTGGATCGCCCGTGCCGACATCTCGGCGAACACCTCGGGCAGGTACACGTCCTCGGGCTCGATCGTGGCGGGACCACCGTCGAGCGTCGCCCAGTGCCACGTGGGCCAGAGCTGGGGTGCGTCGTGGTCGAACGTCAGGTGCAGGTCGACGAGCACCGCGTACCGGTAGCCGAACCGGCGCTGGATGTGCTGCGCGCGCGTGAAGTCCCCGGCGGAGGTGCCGCGCGTCTCGCGGTCCGCGGTCAGCTCGAGGATCAGCAGGTTCTCCTCCGGGCCGAGACGCCCGCGTCGATGGACGATCAGGTCCGGGATGCGGCGGCCGTCGCCGTCGTCCTCGATCCGCACCGAGCTCTCCAGCACCATGCCCGAGCGGTCGTACTCCGCGTCGATGTCCCACGCATCCTCGACGAGGGGGCGCAGGTTCCAGCCGAGGTGGAACGCGATGGTCCGTTCCGAGGCCGTCGACGAGCCGCTCGAGGGGGTGAAGAGGGTCCACTCGTTGACGATCGTGTTGGTCAGCGCGATGCGGACCCGTGCCTGGAGATCGGCCAGCTGCATGGGGCGAACCGTACCGCTGGCCCTGTTTCGGGCGTTGGGCCGTCCGTCACACGATGCCGAGCTGCTCGCGCACCGCCTCGACGCCCTCGAGCGATACCTCCGGCCGCATCCACTCCGGCCGCGCCTCCCAGTCGGTGCGCGTCAGCTGGAAGCGAAGCTCGGTCACCCGCGTGCCCTCGGAGGCGTGGACGGCGGTCCCGTTCTCCCGGTAGCCGAGCTTGCGCGTCACCCTGATCGAGGGTTCGTTTCCGACGAAGGCCGCCGTGGTGGCAGTCTGCGCGCCGAGGCCCTCGAACAGCAGGTGGAGGATCAGCAGCCGCATCGTGGTGCCGACGCCCTGGCCGTGGAACTCCCGGCCCAGCCACGATCCCGTCTCCGCCGTGCGCGTCACCGGGTACTGCTTGGCCATCGCCTCCTGGGTTCCCAGCACGTGACCCTCGCGCAGCACGACGAGCGGGAGGGACCAGTCCTCAGCGGAGAGCTTCGAGCGCTGACCCCAGTGGTACTGGAGCGTCTTGCGGCCCACGTCCACCGGCGTGCCCCGGGTCCAGGGCGTGTGGAACGGCATGAAACCCTCGTCGTGCACGCCGAGGGTGGCGAGCCGTGCGAGTTCGAGGAGCAGCTCGTCGTGCGGCCAGCGCAACTCGAGGCCGACACCGGCGACGCGCAGGCCGAGAAGCGGCCACAGGGTGGCGTCGTCGATCGTCATGCGCCGAGGCTGCCCGCCCGCGGCGTCCGGGGTCAACGGGAAACGGGCGTTTCGGCGATGGGTGCGTTCAAGCGCTAGGCGTATGCGTGCACCCGCGGTCGCGCGGCTGGGTGTCAGCGCGGCTGGGTGCTAGAAGGGCGGCTCGTCGGGATACCCGTGCGGGGGGTCCGCCCCGGGTGGGTCACCGTCGCCGGGTGGTCGTTGGATGCACCGCAGGGCGGTCGCGGTGATCGCGATGGGCACGGCGAGCCTGGTGAAGGTGATGCCGAGCGGGTCGGTCCACTCGCTGGCGCCCGTGGCTGGGTTGCGTCGCACCGTCCAGCCGCCGTTGGTCTTCAGGTCGTGGTGGTGCTTGCAGCGTGGGTCGAGGTTCTCCCCGGTGGTCTGCGCCTCCGCGGGTCGGTTCGGGTCGAACGGTTCGCGGTGGTCGAGCTCACACCGCCAGGCGGGCTGGCCGCAGCCGGGGTAGGTGCACGTCACGTCGCGCGCGATGACCGCCGCGGTCAGGTCGACGCCGGGTCGGTACGTCCGCGACCCGCGCTCGACGAGTGTGCCGGTGGCGGGGTCGGTCAGCAGGCGGCGCCAGGTGCCGTCTTGGGCGATGCGGCGTGCGGTGTCGGCGGTGATGGGTCCGTAGCCGGCGAGCTCGCCCGGTAGGTCGTCCAGGCCGAGCAGGGTTGTGGCGGCGACCGTGACCTGGATCTGCGCGCGGCGCCCGTGCTTGGCCGGCAGGCTCGTGCCGTCGGGCAGGGTCCCGGTGGCGGCGATGGCCGTGAAGATGTCGCCGAACGCGTCGGCGCGACGCTGGTCGACCGTCCGCTCGTCGTCGGCCAGGCGGGACGTGCCGGCGAGGGCGTCGACCACGGTGAACGCGGCGACCGCCTGCGGGGCGGGCAGGTATGCCGACAGCCACGCCATCCCCGCAACGTCGGGGTGCAGCTCCACGCACCGCTCGCGCCGCGCACGCTCGCACCGGGCCTGCGCCTCGGCCGGCTCGGCCGCCAGGACGATCCGCTCGGTCTGGCGGCGCACCGCCGGTGCCGACCACAACGGCGCGTCGGTCAACACGGCCGCGACCACTCCGTCCCAGCGGCGGGGATCCCCGTGGACCGGTAGGGCGTGCAGCACCGCCTCGGCCCGGCGAAGGTCGATCTCCCCGGTGGCGAGCGCGTCGCCCAGCGCCGGGTGCTCCGTCAAGCCTTGGGCGCGGACCACCATCTGCTGGGCCTGGTACGCCGTGCACGACAACGCCGCCTGCAGCTCGTCGACCACCCGCGCCGGCCCCACCTCGCGCCGGGCGACCAGCTCGCCCACCACCTCGGCCTGGCGCGCCTGCGCCATCGAGATCACGCGTTCCCAGCCGACCGCGCGGGCCAGGAGTTCCATGCTCGAGGCGTCGGCCACATCGACGTCGTCGAGCAGCGCGGCGAGCGAGACGAGGTCCCGCGACGGCATGTCTTCCCGGTAGTCGGGCAGGCGCATCCCCGCGGCGGTCGGCGGCGGCCGGCCCGGGTGCGGAAGGAGGGGTGTCATACGAACAACCGTACGTGCCACCCCCGGCAAGGCCTCGGCGACCCGCGCACACCCGGGGC
>CAZBIO010000097.1:0-13161 GCA_964491965.1 uncultured Cellulomonas sp. | reverse complement strand
GGCGGTGCCGACGCTGCGGAGGATCAGCCCCCACAGCGCGCCCGACGTCCCGCCCGCGCGGTCCGACCAGGCGTCGCCGGCCCGCGTCAGCACGCCGCCCGCGCCGGCACCGGCCGACACGGCCTCGCGCGCGGCGTGGACGGCGGCGGTCGCGCCGCGCTGCATGCCGATCCCGTGGTCCCCGTCGCCGGCGATGGCGTCGAGCCTGCCGAGGTCGTCGACCGCGGCGTCGATCGCCGCACCGGCCGCCTCGAGGGCCGCCAGGACGGTGCGCGCGTCGGCACGCGACTCCTCGCTCGCGGGGGCGACGACGTCCGCGACCGCCGCGGCGATCGCCGTGGCGTCGCGATGCTTCTGCGGCGCCACCGCACCCTTGCGGTAGGCCGGGGCATCCGCCGGGGCGAGCCATGCCCGCTCCAGCTCGTCGTCGAGCCAGAACAGGGTCAGCGAGACCCCGGCCATCTCGAAGCTGGTGCACATCTCGCCGACGTCCGGCTGGACGACGACGAGGCCGGCCTCCTTCAGGAGCCGGTCGACCGCCCGGTGGAGGACGAAGAGCTCCTCGTACTTGACGGACCCGAGCCCGTTGGTCATGACGGCGACCCGCGCGCCGGCGACGCTCGACACGTCGGGCGGGACCTCCGCGAGCAGGCCCTCGACGAGCATGGCCGCGATCTCGTCCGCGGTGCCCATGTCGGCCTCGCGCAGCCCCGGCTCGCCGTGGATGCCCATCCCGACGCCCATGCGACCCGCGGGCACGGTGAAGAGCGGCTCGCTCGCACCGGGCAGCGTGCAGCCGGAGAACGCCACGCCGAACGAGCGCGTCCGGCGGTTCGCGTGGTCCGCGAACGCCCACACCTCGTCGAGCGAGCGGCCCTGCTCGATCGCCCACGCGGCGGCCTTGAAGACGCACAGGTCACCGGCGATACCGCGCCGCTTGGCCGCCTCGGCGACCGGTGCGCTGGTGATGTCGTCGGTCACGGTGACCGTGCGGCACGCGATGCCCTCGGCCCGCAGGCGGTCCTGGGCGAGGTCGAAGTTCAGCACGTCCCCGGCGTAGTTGCCGTAGCTGAGGAGGACCCCCCCACCCGCGCTCGCGGCCTTGGCCACCGAGTACACCTGCTGCGCCGACGGGGAGGCGAAGACGTTGCCCATCGCCGCGCCGTGCGCCAGGCCGGGACCGACCAGGCCGGCGAAGGCCGGGTAGTGGCCGCTGCCGCCCCCGATGACGAGTGCCACCTGCCCGGTGGGTACGGCGGTGGCCCTCACGACACCGCCTGGCACGGCGGCGACGCGGTCGGGGTACGCGGCGACGAAGCCCTCGATGAGTTCGTCGGCGAAGGCTGTCGGGTCGTTGACGAGGTAGGTCATTGCGATTGGTCTTCCGCGGGTGACGTGGATGCGGGGGGGGCGGGATCCCGCCCGCCGCACACGAGAGCGTGGCGGGCGGGATCCCAGGGGGACGAACTCAGTCGAGGGAGAAGAGCGTGTAGCTCCCGATGTTCTCCGGCGAGATCAGCTGGCAGTCCATCGCCTGCTTCTCCGTCTCGGAACCGGTCTCCCCGGTCTTCAGGTAGTTGTCGAGCTGCTTGGCGAGCTCACGCGTCTCGGCAACGATCGGCTGGAGCACGGTGCCGAGCAACTTGCCCGACTCGATCGCGTCGACCGCGTCCGGCGAACCGTCGAAGCCCATGACCAGGATGTCCTTGCCCGGAACCTTGCCGGCCGCCTCGATCGCAGCGATCGCGCCGAGCGCCATCTCGTCGTTTCCGGACAGCACGCCCTTCAGGTCGGGGTGCGCCTGGAGGAGCACTTCCATCTTCTGGAAGCCCTCGTCACGGTTCCAGTTCGCCGTCTCGGTCTGGAGCAGCTCCATCTCCGGGTACTGCGCCACGACCTCGTGGTACGCGTTGGAGCGAACCGGTGCGTTGTTGTCGGTCGGGTTGCCGAAGAGCTCGACGAACTTGCCCTTGCCGCCCATCTGCTCGACGAAGTACTGCGCGCCGAGCTCGGCGCCCTGAGCGTTGTTCGCGACGATCTGCGACTTGGCGATGCCTTCCTGGTTGATCTCGGCGTTGATGAGGAACACCGGGATGCCAGCGTCGGTCGCCTTCTGGACGACGCCGATCGACTCGTCGGCGCCGGCCGGGTCGAGCACGATCGCGACCGCGTTCTTGGAGATCGCGTTGTCGATCAGCTCGGCCTGCCGCTGGGGGTCGTTGTTGTGGGCGTCAACCGAGGTCGTGTAGCCGAGGGCCTCGAGCTCCTGCTTCGCCGTGTCGGCCTCCGCGTCCCAGTACGGGTTCGCGAGGACCGTGGTGATGATCGGCACGTACCCGCCCTCGGCGTCCGCCGGCGGTGCCTCCTCCTCGGCCGACTCGGTCTCGGTCGGCTCTGCCGACGTCGCTTCGGGCTCGGTCGTCGTCGACCCGCCCGGGGCATCCGAGGAGCACGCGGCCAGGAACATCGCCATCGAGCCCGCAACGATGCAAGCCATGAGCTTGCGTCGCATGTCCTTCTCCCTTCTCGTGGTGGATGGTGCTGTCAGCCAGGCAAGCCGCTTGTGACCGGCGTGCTGGCGCCGGGAACGGCGGCGCCGCCTCCGGGGTCCTTCTGCTTGGGCTTCGTCGTCGGCGCTTGCGCGGGGCGCTTCATGCCCTGCTGGAACTGGTCGAGCGCGACGGCGGAGATGATGACGAGGCCCTTGATGACCATCTGCCAGAAGGTCGAGACGCCGACACTGACCAGGCCGTCGGAGAGGAAGCCGATGACGAAGGCGCCGATGAGGGTGCCTCGCACGGTGCCGCGGCCACCGGACAGCGCCGCGCCGCCGATGACGACCGCCGCGATCGCGTTGAGCTCGTAGCTCTCACCGGTCTGCGGTGTCGCCGCGGTGAGCTCGGAGGCGATGACCAGGCCGACGATCGACGCGGTGAAGCCCGAGAGGATGTACACCCAGCGCTGGACCCTGGGCACCGGGACGCCCGACAGCTCCGCGGCCCGTGCGTTCCCGCCGACGGCGTAGACCCACCGGCCGAACGGGGTGCGCGAGAGCAGCAGGAACGCGAGCACCGCGACGACCACCATGATCCAGACGCCCATCGGCACGCCGAGGATGCGTCCCAGGCCCACCCGGGAGAACCCGGTGTTGCCGAGCTCGAGCGAACCCTGGAGCCGCGGGAAGGTCTTGCCGTCCGCGATGAGCATCGCCGAGCCACGCGCGACGTACATCATCCCGAGGGTCGCCACGAAGGGCGCCACTTTGAATCGTGTGACGAGCACCCCGTTGATCAGCCCGACGAGCGTGCCGATCGCGAGCGAGATGACGATGACGACCCAGACCTTCGGGTAGACGACGACGTCGACCAGCGAGAGGTTCCATCCCTGGAGCAGGGCGCCGGCGGTCACGCCGGAGAGGCCGACGATCGAGCCGACCGACAGGTCGATGCCGCCCGTGAGGATGACCAGGAGCATGCCGAGCGCGATGATCGCGTTCACGGCGACGTGCCTGGTCATCACGATGATGTTGTCCGCGCTCAGGTACGTCGGGGACAGCAGCGCGAAGAGGACGATGATCACGACGAGCGCGACGAGTGCGCGCCCCTCGATCATCAGTCCGGCGATGTCGATGCGACGCCGCGCCGTCTTCGCTTCGGTCGATGTGATCTCCGGCCCGTGTGCCATCACAGGGTCTCTCCGTCCTCTTCCAGCTCACTGACCACGGCGGTGTTCTCGCCGGAGGCCGCCATCACCTCGACACGGGTTGCGGTCCGCGTGTCGAACTCGCGCACGATCCGGCCGCGCGCCATGACCACGATTCGGTGCGACGAGGACAGCGCCTCGCCGATCTCGCTCGTGACGAAGAGGACGCCCAGGCCGCGCCGCGCCTGCGCGGCGAGCAGCTCGAAGATCTCGCCCTTCGCCCCGACGTCGATGCCCCGTGTGGGCTCGTCGAGCACCATCACCCGAGGCTCGGTGAGCAGGGCCTTCGAGATGACGACCTTCTGCTGGTTCCCGCCGGACAGCGAGCCGATGAGGTCCGACGGGGAGCCCATCTTGATCCGCGTGTCCAGCGCGCTCTTGTCGACGCGGGACTTCTCCGTCGCGAAGTGCAGGAAGCCGCGCCGCGTGAAGGCCCTGATGGAGGCGAGCACCATGTTCCGGCTGATCGAGAGCAGCTGCACCAGCCCGTCGCGCTGACGATCCTCCGGGACGAGGCACAGGCCCCGGCCGATGCGCTCCTGGATCGACGTGCCGGCGAGGTTCTCCCCCTCCAGCCACACCTCCCCCGACGAGATCGGCATCCGGCCGGCGACCGCCTCCATCAGCTCCGTGCGCCCGGCCCCCATGAGGCCGTAGATGCAGACGAGCTCGCCGGCGTGAACGTCGATGCTGACGCCGTCGACGACGTTGCGCCCCGAGGTCGTCGGGTCGGGCACCACGAGGTCGCGGATCGACAGCAGCACGTCGCCGAACTCGTCGGGCCGCTCGGCGGCGAGTGACGCGCCGAGGGTGTGGCCGACCATCATCTGGACCACCCAGGGCAGGTCGATCTCCTCGACCGGCGCCTGCGCGACCATCTCGCCGTCGCGGAACACGACCGCGTGGTCGGTGACGTGGAGCGCCTCTTCGAGGTGGTGGGAGATGTAGACGATCGCGACGTCGTTGGACGTCAGCTCGTCGATGACCCGGAACAGGACCTCGACCTCGGGCGCGGAGAGCGCCGACGTCGGCTCGTCCATGATGAGGATCCGTGCGTCGGACAGCAGCGCCCCGGCGATCTCGACGATCTGCTGCTGGCCGAGCCGCAGCTCCGACACCAGCGTGCTCGGGGCGATGTTCTCCTCGAGGCGCGCCATGAGGGTGCGCACCATGTCCGACTCGGCGGCGTAGTCGATCCCGCCGGCCTTGGTGCGCAGCTCGCGTCCCAGGAAGATGTTGTCGCGCACCGAGAGGTTCGGCGCCAGGTTCAGCTCCTGGTGGATGATCGCGATGCCGGCCTCGAGGGCCTCCTGCGTGGAGTCGAACGAGACCTCCCGCCCCTGGAGCTCGAGCGTGCCGCTCGTCGGCTTCTCGACGCCGGAGATGATCTTCATCAGCGTCGACTTGCCGGCGCCGTTCTCGCCGAAGAGCGTCGTCACCTTGCCGCGACGGACGTCGAAGTCGACGCCCTTCAGCGCCTTGACTCCCCCGTAGTGCTTCGCGATCCCCCGCGCCCGCAGGATGACGTCGGAGTCGACGACGACGGCTGGCGCGCTCATCAGCCCACCGTCTCGAGCTTCACGGGCGTCACGAGCCACTGCGTGTTCCACTGGTCGCTCGCGAAGACGCCAACGACGTCGATCGTCTTGCCCTTGAGCGTGGTGGCGTCGACACCGGCCAGCACGTTCTCGCGGACCTTGGCGTTGAGCTGCACGGCGACGGACTGG
The DNA here is from genome assembly GCA_964491965.1 of uncultured Cellulomonas sp. Lineage (GTDB taxonomy): Bacteria > Actinomycetota > Actinomycetes > Actinomycetales > Cellulomonadaceae > Cellulomonas. Next base: position 7,732 of record CAZBIO010000097.1, on the reverse strand, counting down.
AACTCCGTCTGGTTGGTGAACATGCCGAAGGTGATCTGACCGGTGACGTTCCGCAGGGCGGGACCGATCACCGGCGGGCCGGTCTGGACCAGCACCGTGATCGAGTCGGGGATCCCGTCGATCGTCACCGGGAGCTGGCCGTTGATCGTGTTGACCTCGCCGGCCACACCGGAGAACGAGACCGGGAACGACCACGCCGACTGGACGCCGTCCCGGCCGCCGTGGGCCTCACCGGCCTTGTCGATGTCGGCCTGCATCTCGGCGAGGAGGTCCGTTGCCGGCACCGCCTTCTCGAGGACCGCCGGGACGATGACGGACTCGTAGTTCTCGTTCGCGTACTGCTCGGCGCTGAACTTCTCGCCCACCACTGCGACCGACTCGTCGGTCGACAGGAACTTCGTGTTCAGAACCATCAGCCCCGCCAGGACCACCACGGCGACTGCCGTGAACAGGCCCTTGAGGCGCCGGCGGCCCGAGCCGCGTCGCTTCGGCATCGTTCGCTCTTCTCCCGTGGATCTCGGACTCAGCCGTGGAAGACGCGGGACTCGGTGTCGTTCGGCCGGATCTGGAGCTTGCGCCCCGTCCCGTTGCGGAACATCTCGAGCGCCTGCGCGTAGTCGTCCAGCGTGAAGGAGTGGGAGATCATCGGGCCGGGGTTGATCGCACCCGCCTCGAACATCTCCACGGCGCGGCCGTACGAGTTGAGGACCGCCATGGTGCCGGTGATGGTGATCTCGTCGCGGTACACGCGGAAGGGCGAGTAGTCGGCCGACGCCTCCGCCGGCGCCACGCCGAAGTTCTGGAACGTCCCGCCGGCCTTGACGCGCGGCAGGCCGTCCTCGATGGCGCGGATGTTGCCCGTGCAGTCGATCACGACGTCCCACTTGTCGCGGTCCGCCTCGTCGGCGCTCTGGAACACGTGCTCGATGCCCAGCTCACGGGCCGTCTCGAGCCGAGCGGCGTTGATGTCGACGACGGTCACGCTCGCCGCGCCCGCCCGCGGCGCGAGCTGCGCCATGATCAGGCCCATCGTGCCCGACCCGTAGACGAGGTAGTGCTCGCCCATCTTGCGGGGCAGCAGGTCGTAGCCGCGGATCGCGCACGCGAGCGGCTCGATCAGCGCCGCCTGGTAGAGGTCCGTCTCCGGCCGCAGCTTGTAGACGTTGGCCAGCGGGGCGACGAACAGCTCCTGGCAGGCGCCGTCGGACGCCACCACGCCGAGGCCGTTCCACGCGCGGCAGAGGTTCGTCTTGCCGTTGAGGCAGAACTCGCACTCGCCGCAGGTGGTGCTCGGGTTCACGGCGACGTGGTCGCCGGGCGCCACGGAGGTCACCTGCGCACCGACCCGCACCACCGTGCCGGTCGCCTCGTGGCCGGGGACCAGGGGGTAGACCGTGCCTTCGAACTCGCCGTCGTAGACGTGGATGTCGGTGCCGCACATGCCCACGGCTGCCGGGGCGATGAGCACATCCTTGGGTCCGACCGTCGGCTCGGGACGCTCGACCAGCGCCAATGCACCCTTGTCTTCGAAGATAACAGCACGCATCGCCTTCGACGCTCCCTTGATCACACCGGTCTAACCCGGTCTACTGCCGGACGGCACCCTGCCCAAACTGCATGCGACACGCCTCTGTGCTGCAGATTCGCAGCGACACACCATCTGCCACAGCCTTCGTCGGCCGCGGCACTGCCCCGAGAGTTATCGGAACTGGTGTTAGTCACCGTGTCACTGTTTGTGAGACCTGACACTAGAAGAGCACAGAGTTCGCGTCAACTCCCACACGTGTGGCGTGATCGTCACAAGTTGATAACACGAGTCATGACGCGAGCCGCAGCCGCCAGAGCCACCTCGCCGGGCCTCGACTACCGGCCGATGTCCCCCTCGGAGTGCTCCCGCGCCGCGTCGGTCACGCCCCGGTTGCCGCCCGACCGCTTGGCCTCGTACAGCAGCCGGTCCGCGCGCAGCAGCACGTCCGTGGCGTCCTCGTCGGGACCGGCCATCGTGCCGCCGACGGAGACCGTGACGTGCAGCATCTCGTCGGCGAACGGGACGCGGGACTCCTCGACGTAGGCGCACAGTCGCGCCGAGAGCGCCGCGAGATCGTCGATCGCGACGAGGACGGTGAACTCGTCCCCGCCGTAACGGAACACCCTGCCGCGTCGGGGCAGGCAGTGGAGCACCGTCTGGGCGACGACCCGCAGCGCCTGGTCCCCGGCGGCGTGGCCGTGGGCGTCGTTGAGCGTCTTCAGGCAGTCGAGGTCGAGCATGAGCACGCCGAGCGGCACTCCCCGGCGCCGCAGGGCGGCGAGCCGGTCGGACAGGTGGGCCTCGAGCGCGCGGCGGTTGCCGATGCCCGTCAGCGGGTCGGTGCTCGCCGCCACCTCCAGCCCGCGCACCCGCTCGCGCTCCACCGCGCGGGCCGTGTCGTCGCGGAACACCTCGACCGCGGCCACGATCGCGCCCGTCTCGTCCCGCAGCGGCGCGGACCGGACCTCGACCGGCACCAGGTGGCCGTCGCGGTGGTGGAGCAGGGCGCGGGTCTCGCGCACCAGGCCGTCGTCGAGCGTCCCGCGCAGCGGGCACCGGTTGCCGCACATGGACCGGCCGTCCTCGTCGACGTGACTGAGGAGGTTGCCCCCGCACCAGTGCCCGACGACCTCGGCGTCGGTGTAGCCGCTGATCGCCTCCGCCGCGGTGTTCCAGTACGTCATCGTCCGGTCGCGATCGACCACGTAGACGCCGTCCGGCAGTGCATCGAGAACCTCGGTCGGCACCGGCGCGCGATCCATTGCGTCAGCATCGACCGCCCCCGGCGTGCTCTTCGACCGACCTGCGCGAACTCACCCAAAGAGGTGAGCGTCAGCGGGCCTCGCCGCGCCGCCTCGCCGCCGTGACCGCCGCGGCGCCGAGTGCCAGCACGCCTCCCGCGACCGCCACCAGCGGCCACGTCCCCGATCCCGTCAGCGCGAGCGCGCGGGGTGCCGCGGTCAGGGTCTCGGTCTCCTCGCCGCACGCTCCGCGGGACAGCACACGCCCGTCCGCGCCGCGTGCCACCGCGACGAACCCGAGCGAGCCGGTGACCTCCGGCACCGCGGTGCGGGCCGACGAGTTCTCGCCCCGCCCGTCGAGTGTGACCGGCTCCGACGTCCACAGCGGAGCCACGCACCGCGGCTCACCGGTCCACGTGTACAGCTCGACCGTCACGGTGGTCCCGGGCGCCGCGGTTCCGTGGACGACGGCCTCGTCCCACACCTCGGCCGCGGAACCGAGGACGAGGCGGCCGGTCGACCGCGCGGTCGTCGTGACGGTCAGGACGTCGGCGCCGACGGTCTCGCCCGGCGCCCCGCACGCCCCGCGGGACAGCTCGCGGCCGTCCACTCCGTGGACCACCTCGACGAATCCCAGGTCACCCGTCACCGGGTCGACCGAGACGTCCGGCGATCTCGTCGTCCCGCCGGCGAACGCCACCGGGTCGGACCGCCACAGCGCCTCCTCGCACACCGGCTCCTCCCCCACGGGCCAGGTGTAGAGCTCGAAGGTCAGGGTCGCGTCGGTGGGGATCGTCCCCACGGCCCGCGCGACGTCGTGCACCATGACGGCGTCGCCGAACACGGCGGGGCGATCGGTCCCGGCCGTCGTCGTCACTTCGTAGGTGCCGGCGACGAGCGTCTCGGCCGTGTCGCCGCACGCTCCGCGGGACAGCTCGCGTCCGTCCGTGCCGTGCACCACCGCGACGAAGCCCAGGTCGCCGAGCACCCGATCGACCGGGACCCGCGGCGAGGTCGTCGTGCCCGCGGCGAACACGACGGGCTCCGACCGCCAGATGGGCTCCTCGCACACCGGCTCCTCGCCCGCCGGCCAGGTGTAGAGCTCGAAGGTCAGCGTCGCGGCCGTCGGGATCGTCCCCGTCGCCTCCGCGGTGTCGCCGGCGGCGACGGCGTCGCCGAGCACCACGGCGCGGTCGGCTGCCGCGGCCGTCGCGACCTCGTACGTCCCGGACGGGAGCGTCTCGCCCTGCTCGCCGCACTCGCCGCGGGACAGCGCCTCACCGCCCGCGTCACGGACCACGGCGACGAACCCCAGGTCACCGGCCAGCGCGGCGACGTCGCCGGGCGGCGAGGCGATCTCGCCCTCGGCCGTCAGCGTCAGCTCGGGAGACGTCCACACCGGCTCCGAGCACAGCGGCGTGCCACCCGCCGCCCACTCGTACAGCTCGAACGCGATGGTCGCGCCCACCGGGATGTCACCGGTGACCGTCGCGACGTCGTGGGCCACCACCTGGTCCCCGATGACCGGCGCGCGGTCGGCGACGGCGGTGGTCGCCACCGCCAATGGCCGTGGCTCGAGGACGAACTGCTCGCTCGCGACCGTCACGGACGTCTCGAACGGCTCGACGCGGTCGTCGCCGGCGAACGCGTGCGTGAAGACGTACGTGCCCGCCAGCCCCGCGCCCGTCGCCGTGCGCGGCAGCGCGAACGCGCCGTCCCCGACGGCGGTCCGGGTCCCGTTCGTGGCGGTGAGCTCCACCTGTCCCAGCAGCGTCGCCCGGTCCCGGTTCGCGTCGGTCACCGCCACTCCCTCGGGGAAGTACCAGAGGGACTGGACGATCGTCGGGCGGTCCGCCGTGAAGCCCGCACCGCCCGCGAACTCCGGGTGATCGACGGGGAAGCCGGTCACGGTGACGTCGTCGGCCAGGCCCGCGGCCCGACCGTCCTCGTCGGCGCGCACGACGACCTGCGATGCCACTGACGCGCGGTGGCGCACGGATGCCGTCTCCGCGGGCCGGCCGAAGGAGTCCTGCCAGTTGCCGCGCAGGTACGGCCGCCACGGCTCCGGCTGGTCGGCGACGACCATGCGCCACACCCAGGTCACGAACTGCCCCGTGCCGACGCCCGGGACCGACGCCGTGTAGGTGCCGGGACCGGTCACCGTCAGGGACGCCGTGCCGACGACCGTCGCGTCGGCAGGCGCGGTGGGCGCCACGCGGGCGGGCTGAAGCCCCGTCGAGTACGCGGTGCCGGCGAACGTCACGGGCACCGGACGGCCCTGCACCGTCAGCCACGAGTCGCCCGCCGCGGCCCCGACGGTGACGGTGTCGACGAGCGCATCGCCCACGGCGACGACGCGAGAGCGGACCGCGGTCGTGGCGACCGGCTGGAACCGGCCGACGACCTGGAAGGTCACCGGGGGCGGGGCGACGACGCTCGCGTCGACGGCGAGGTCGCGGTGCCCGTACGTGACGACGGTCTGGACGTTCCCGGAGCCGCGCACGCGCGTCAGCGTCACCCGGGGGATGTCGCGGTAGGTGATCGTGACCGTCACCGCGCCGGTGCCGGTCGCCGTCCAGCCGACCGTCAGCGGCCCCGTGCCGGTGGAGCCGTCGAGCTTCGCGCTGCCGCTGGAGTCGAACACGGCAGGCCCCGCGATGGTGGCCGTGAAGCCGAGCCCCGGCACCCAACCCCCCGACCCGTTCCGCACGCCGATCCCGTGGACGTTGCCCGTCCGTGTCCCCGCCCCGGCGGGCTGCGGCGCCGCGGGGGCATACGGCCCGGCGGTCGCCGCGGACTCCGCGAGCAGCGCGTCGGCCCGCGCGACGACGTCCCGCCGGGTGTGCGCCGCGAACGCGGCGACGCGGGCGCTCGCGCTGACGCCGTTCGAGCCCTCCTCCCACCGCACGTGCGCGAGGTAGGCCAGCGCCGCGCGCGTCACGGGATCGCCCTCCCAGCGGTGCCGCGCCATGGCGTCGGCGAGCTGGGGATCCGTGATCTGGTCCTCGCCGATCGCCGCGACGCCCGCCGGCGAGTCGCCGCCGGCCTTGACGCAGAAGACGACGTCGTCGCCGTAGCCCCGTGGCGCCTGCATCGCGCCGAGCCACACCTCGCCGTATGCCGTGACGCCCGAGACGCCGAAGCCCGGCTGGAGGATGCCGCCGCTGACGGCGGCGGCGCTCTGGTTCTCCGCGACTACCCCGGCGGCCACCGCCCCGGCGACGAGGACACTGACGAGCCCGAACGAGACCGAGCGGCCCGTGCGACGGGGCACCGTGCACCTCCACGTGGGATGACGCCCCAGGCCAGGGGCACGGGGCCGCAGTCTGGCGTCCTCGCCGGACGGGCCCCGCCGGCCCTCCACAGCCCCCGCCGTACGGGCTCGGCGAGCCGCCCACAGCCCCTTGACAGCCGTCAGTCCTTATCGATAATCGAGATATCGACTCTCGATAAGGAGACTCACATGAGCACCCCACCGGGCCGTGGCTGGCTCACCGGTGCCGCGGTCGTCCTCGGCGCCATGCTCGTCGCCGTCGTCGCGGCGGTCGTCGCCATGGTCGTCGGCACGTTCACGCGCTCACCGTTGTCGTTCGAGATCCCTGCCGGCGCCGTGGCCGGCCTCTCCGGGACCGGCGGCGACCTCGTCGCCGGCGCCGCGATCGACCCCGACGGCCTCGTCGGGGTCACCGTCGCCGAGCCGACCACCGCCCAGTCCGCATGGTCGGCCCTGGCGGCGCTGCCCACCGCGCTCACCGGCCTGACCGTCCTCGCGCTCGTGCTGTGGCTGGTGCTGATCGCGCGCCGGGGTGAGGCCTTCAGCCCGCGCGTCGTCGGCACGCTGCGCGCCGTCGGGATCGTCGCGATCGTCGGCGGGCCCGCGACTCAGCTGCTCACCGGCCTCGCGACCTCCCGCCTCGCCGGCAGCGTCACCGGGGAGATCGACTTCGCCCCGACGCTGACGTTCGACTGGCTGATCGCCGGGGTGTGCGCGCTGGCCCTCGCCGAAGTGGTCCGCCGCGGCCAGGCGATCCGCGAGGAGCTGGACGAGGTGATCTAGGTGCCGCCGACCGACGAGCACCACGTGGTGGTCGCCCTCGACCAGCTGCTCACCGAGCGCGGGATGACGCTCACCGAGCTCGCCGACCGCGTCGGCCTGACGCTGGCCAACCTCTCCATCCTCAAGAACGGCCGCGCCCGCGCGATCCGGTTCTCCACGCTGTCAGCGCTGTGCGAGGTGCTGGGCTGCCAGCCCGGCGACGTCCTGCGGTACGAGAGGTCTCAGTCCAGGTAGTCCCGCAGCACCTGCGAGCGCGACGGGTGGCGCAGCTTCGACATCGTCTTGGACTCGATCTGCCGGATCCGCTCGCGCGTGACCCCGTAGACCTTGCCGATCTCGTCGAGCGTCTTCGGCTGGCCGTCGGTGAGGCCGAACCGCATCGAGACCACGCCGGCCTCGCGCTCCGACAGCGTGTCCAGCACCTGGTGCAGCTGCTCCTGCAGCAGGGTGAAGCTCACGGCGTCCGCCGGGACCACGGCCTCGGAGTCCTCGATGAGGTCGCCGAACTCGCTGTCGCCGTCCTCACCGAGCGGGGTGTGCAGCGAGATGGGCTCGCGGCCGTACTTCTGGACCTCGACCACCTTCTCGGGAGTCATGTCCAGCTCCTTGGCCAGCTCCTCCGGGGTGGGCTCGCGGCCCAGGTCCTGGAGCATCTGCCGCTGCACCCGCGCCAGCTTGTTGATCACCTCGACCATGTGCACCGGGATGCGGATGGTGCGCGCCTGGTCGGCCATGGCGCGGGTGATCGCCTGCCGGATCCACCAGGTGGCGTACGTCGAGAACTTGTAGCCCTTGGTGTAGTCGAACTTCTCCACCGCGCGGATCAGGCCGAGGTTGCCTTCCTGGATCAGGTCGAGGAAGAGCATGCCGCGGCCGGTGTACCGCTTGGCGAGCGAGACGACGAGG
>CAZBIO010000096.1:0-16581 GCA_964491965.1 uncultured Cellulomonas sp. | reverse complement strand
CCGCTGGTCGTCGTGGTGGCGCGTCCCGGTCGGCGCCCGCCGCTCCTGACCTCAGAGAGGTCAGGCGAGGCGGAGCTGCCACTCGCCGGAGCCGCCCGCCGGGCGGAAGCCGAGCGCCACGTTGATCGCGAGCATCCAGCGGTTCTCCTCGGCGTTCCACGTGCCGACGCGCCGCACGGCCGGCAGCTCGCGCGCGAGTCGCCGCAGGTTGGCCGCCTTGACGAGCATCCCCAGCCGCCGCCCGCGGTGCGAGGGCACGACGAGCGTGTCGCCCTGGTGCACGAACTCGTCGGTGTGCGGCGGCACCCAGAAGTTGGTGAACGCCGCGAGGGTCCGGGTCGGCGCGTGCTCGGCCGCGACCACGAGCATCCGGTAGCCGCCGGTGCGCACCTCCTTCTCCAGGGCGCGCACGCGGGCGCCGTCCCACGCCTCGGCCTCGAGTTCGAGGCCACCCTTGGGGGCGTCGGTGCTCATGCGTGACAGCACGTAGGCGTACTCGTCAAGCCACTCGTCGGGGGTGTCGGTCTCCCAGGCGGTCAGCCGGTAGTCCGGGCCGGCGGCAGCCGCGGCCTCGTCGTGGAACGCGTCGAGGCCCCCGACGGGCAGCGTCAGCTCGGACCGGCGGTTGACCTGCTCGAGCGCCCAGCCGCGCGCCCGTGCGAACCGGACCCCGGCGTCGCCCGCCGCCACACGTCCCGAGCCGGTGGTCGGGGCGAGGGTCCCGGGCCCGGCGGGAGGCTCCGTGCCCTGGTCGGTCGAGCTCATGACGAGCGTCCGGCCCGACGAGCGCACCCGCTCCATCGCCGCGTCGTACAGCGCGGAACCGATCCCGCGGCACCGCTCGTCGGGCAGCACCCGGATCGCCAGCCACGCCATCGAGGTGTTGTCCCGCAGCGGGTAGTCGAGGAACGCCGCACCGACGGTCCGGTCGCCCTCGACGACGGCGAGGTACTCGTACCGCGTGTAGCGGTGGTCGCGCGCGACCTCGACCTCGACGGGGTCGGCCATGTCGTCGTTGCCGAACGTCTCGACGGCGCAGGCGGTGCGCACGGCGACGACGCCGGCGAGCGCGTCGCGCTCCACGGGGACGTCGGTGACGGTCCAGGGCTTCATGTCTCCACTGTCGCCAGCGCCACGCGCGGCTGTCACCCGCATTTCGCCGGAGTGGGACTACCCTCAAGTTCGGAGACCCGAACTTTGGAGGTCTAGTGACCGCGACCACCCAGCCGGTGCGGGCTGCGACGGAGCGGCGCCGCACCCGGGCGCGCGTCGGCCTCTCGCTGCTCGGCCCCGCGTTCGTCGCGGCGATCGCCTACGTCGACCCCGGGAACGTCGCGGCCAACCTGACCGCGGGCGCCCGCTACGGCTACCTGCTGCTGTGGGTGCTCGTCGCGGCGAGCGCGATGGCGGTGCTCATCCAGTACCGGTCGGCGGCGCTCGGGCTCGTCACCGGCCGCAGCCTGCCCGCGCTCGTCGGCGAGCGGCTGGGCCGCCGGTGGCGCCTGGCCTACTGGGCGCAGGCCGAGCTGGTCGCCGCGTCCACCGACCTGGCGGAGGTGGTCGGCGGCGCGATCGCGCTCCACCTGCTGTTCGGCCTGCCGCTGCCGGTCGGCGGCCTCGTCGTCGGCGCCGTCTCGCTCGCCCTGCTCGCCACGCAGAACCGGCGTGGGCAGCGCACGTTCGAGGTCGTCGTCATCGGCCTGCTCGCGGTGATCGTCGTCGGCTTCCTCGTCGGGCTCGTCCTGCGGCGGCCGGACCCGGGCGGGGTGCTGGGCGGCCTGGTTCCCCGGTTCCAGACCAGCGACTCCGTGCTCCTCGCCGCCAGCATGCTCGGCGCGACGGTGATGCCGCACGCGATCTACGTGCACTCCGCCCTCGCGCGCGACCGGCACGGCCACGCGGCACCCGGCCCGGACCGCGACCGGCTGCTGCGCGCCACCCGCTGGGACGTCGGCAGCGCCCTGGCCGTCGCCGGCGCCGTCAACGTCGGCCTGCTGCTGCTCGCCGCCGCGGGGCTGGCCGGAACCCCCGGAACCGACACCATCGAGGGCGCGCACGCGGCCATCGCCGCCGGGCTCGGCGCGGGCATCGGCATCGCGTTCGCCATCGGCCTGCTCGCGTCCGGCCTGGCGTCCACGTCCGTCGGCGCCTACGCCGGCGCGGTGGTGATGGGCGACCTGCTCCACCGGTCGGTCCCGCTCGTCGCGCGCCGCGCGGTGACGCTGGTCCCGGCGGTGGTGCTGCTGTGGCTCGGGGCCGACCCCACGTGGACCCTGGTCATCAGCCAGGTGGTGCTGAGCTTCGGCATCCCGTTCGCCCTGGTGCCGCTGGTCCGGCTCTCGCACGACGAGTCCGTGATGGGCGACCGCCGCACCGGCCGCGCGCAGCACGCCCTGCTGTGGGGAGTCGTCGGGCTGATCGTCGGGCTCAACCTGACCCTGCTGGCGCTCCTGGTCATCGGATGACCTGCGTCCTTTCAGGGGATGACGAGGGACATCAGTCCCAGGTCGTCCCCTGACGCGAACCTACGCTGGCGATGTCCCCAGTGGGCTCGTGAGGACTGCAATGAGGCCCCTCGACCGTCGACGTCAGCTCGGCGGGGGAGACACGGGCGCCGCCCCCACCGGTCGGTGCCGGTCTCGGAGCAGTCGTCGTGCGCCCGACCCTCCTCGCCCCCGGACGCGCACAGTGACAGCTTCCCAGCCCAGGTTCCCCGGCCTCCCCGACGTCATCAACGGCAACGGGGCCGTCGCGCACGTGATGAAGCACGTGTGCGGCGGCGTGATCGGGTACCCCATCACCCCCTCGACGGAGGTCTCGGAGACGTTCGAGGCGGCACGCGCGGAGGGCCAGCTCAACGTCTGGGGCAAGCACCCCTTCTTCGTCGAGACGGAGGGCGAGCACTCGGCGCAGTCCGGCGCGCTCGGCGCCGCGCTGACCGGCGGCAACTTCATCTCCAACGCCTCGTCGAGCCAGGGCATCCTCTACGCGATCGAGTCGCACTACGTGACGGTCGGCAAGAAGATCGGCGGCTTCGTCCTCCAGGTCGCCGCCCGCGTGGTCAGCAAGCACTCGCTCAACGTCATGGCCGGGCACGACGACGTCTACGCGCTGCTGCCGGCCGGCTACACCATCCTCTTCGGCTCCAACCCGCAGGAGGCGGCGGACCTCGCGGCGATCTCGTACCGGGCGTCGTCGCTGTCGCTGGTCCCCGTCGCCAACGCGTTCGACGGGTTCGCCACCAGCCACGTGATGAGCGAGGTGGCGCTCCCCGAGCCGGAGCTGCTCAAGGAGTACCTGGGCGACCCCGCCGGCCGGATCCCGTCGCCCACCGTCGCCCAGGAGCTGCTCTTCGGCTCGAAGGGCCGCGTGTGGCAACTCGGCCAGTACCTCGACCGGCACGCCGCGGACTTCGTGCCCGACGACCTCACCGCGCTGCGCGCGCTGCTCGAGGCGAAGGCCGACGCCGTCGAGGCCGACGACGCGGGCCAGCTGGTCGCCACCACCACCGCCTGGGTGCCCGAGGACCTGCGGGCGCAGTGGCGTCGCGCCTGGGTGAACGCCTGGGCCAAGGGCACCCGCCAGCTGGTGCCGGCGCTCGTCGACCCGCACAACCCCGGCCTCACCGGCCCGGTGCAGAACCAGCCCGACTTCCAGGCCGGCGCGGTGGACCACCGCACGCACTTCGTCTCCGCGGTCCCCGGCCTGGTGCGCCAGGCGATGGACGAGTACGGCGAGCTGACCGGTCGGCACTACGCGCCCGTGATGGCGTACGACTGCGAGGACGCCGACTACGTCATGGTCGGCCTCGGCTCGATCACCGACGACGTGCGCGCCGTGGTGCCGTACCTGCGCGCGCAGGGCCTCAAGGTGGGCGTCGTCTCCGTCAAGCAGCTCCAGCCGTTCCCCGAGGCCGAGCTGGTCGCCGCGCTGAAGAACGCCAAGGCGGTCACCGTCCTCGAGCGGTCCGACGACACCGCGCTGACGCGCCTGGTGACGCAGGCGCTGTTCCGCGCCCGCGCCAACGGCTCCGGCGTCACCGACTACCCGGGCATCCCGGGGATCACGACGAGCCCGCGCCTGACCACCGCGATCTTCGGCCTCGGCGGGCACGACGTGCAGCCGCGCCACCTCGTCGCCGCGTTCAAGAACATGGTGTCGAGCACGGGCGCGCCGCTGGTCTACCTCGGCTCGCAGTTCTTCACCGACACCCCGACGCCCGCGCTCGCGGCCATCCAGGACAAGCTGCGCGCGGCCTATCCCGAGACCGAGCTCATGGCCCTGGAGACCGAGCCGAACCCGCAGGTGCTCCCCGCGGATGCGCTCCGGATCCGGTTCCACTCGGTGGGTGGCTACGGCACCATCGCCACCGGCAAGCTGCTGACCGACATCCTCGCGGGCGTCCTCGGCATGTACTCGAAGTCGGCGCCGAAGTACGGCTCCGAGAAGTCGGGTGCCGCGACGAACTACTACATCACCCTGTCGCCCGAGCCCGTGCTGCTGACGAATGCCGAGCTCGAGGACGTCGAGGTCGTCGTCTCGCCGGACCACAAGGTGTTCGTCCACACCAACCCGCTCAAGGGCCTGGTGGCCGGCGGCACGTTCGTGCTCCAGTCCGACCTGGCGCCGATCGACGTGTGGCGCTCGCTGCCGACGCACGCCCGCAAGGCGATCCGCGAGAAGAACCTCCGGTTCTTCGTCCTCGACGCCTTCACGGTCGCCAAGAAGCACGCGCCGACGCCGCAGCTCGAGACCCGCATGATGGGCATCGCGTTCATCGGCGCGGTCGTCGGCTGCGTCGACCGGATCGCCGCGGGTGCCCCGCTCGACGCGATCCTCGACAAGGTGCGGCACGAGATCACCAAGAAGTTCGGCCGCAAGGGCGGCGCGATCGTCGAATCCAACATGGCCGTGATCAAGGACGCCGTGGCGGCCGCCGTCCCGGTGGACTACACGGCCGACGAGTTCGTCGCGGTGGACGCCGAGCCGGCCGCCGTGCGCGCCCGCTCGGTCGCGCTCTCCGCGTCGATGTGCCCGACGGCCTCCGCCGGCCGGGCCACGGGCCTGTTCGACCCGGCGTACTACGAGGACCTGGCCGCCCGGCCGTTCCGCGAGGGCACCATCGGCGAGTCGCCGGTGCTGCCCGGCGCCGGCCTGTTCATGCCGATCGGCACCGGCCTGAGCAAGGACAAGGGCGTGTTCCGGCGCAACGTGCCGGTGTTCGACCCGTCCGTCTGCACCGGCTGCCTCGAGTGCGCGCTGGCGTGTCCCGACGCGGCGATCCCCAACACGCTCCACGAGATCCACGACCTGCTGCTCGCGGCGATCGACAAGGTCGACGCCCCACAGGCGCAGCGCGAGGCGCTCCGGCTGGGCGCGTACTCGTGGGCCGAGCGGATCCGCCAGGGCTTCCGCGCGGACGGCGACGCCGTCGCGCTCGCCGAGGTCGCGGCCTCGTCGGTCCCCGACTCCGGTGAGCGGGCGTTCGCCCGGTACGCCGAGAAGGTCGTCGCCGAGCTCGCCGCCTTCCCGGTGGCGCGCACGCGGCCGTTCTTCGACTCGATGGAGAAGGAGACGCCGGGCACCGGCGCCCTGTTCTCCGCCGTGGTCGACCCGTGGAAGTGCACCGGTTGCCTCCAGTGCGTCGACGTCTGCGGCCCGCACGCCCTGACGGCGGCCGAGCAGGACGGCGACCTCCTGGAGATGCTCGAGCAGCGCTTCGAGCGGATGTCGGGCCTGCCCAACACGCCCAAGCGGTTCGTCGCCGAGGCGACCACCCCGGACGGCGACGCCAAGCGGGTGCTCCTCGACCACACGTACTACTACGCGATGGTCGGCGGTCACGGCGCCTGCCGCGGCTGCGGCGAGGTCACCGCGATCCACCTGTTCACCGCGCTGTCCAAGGCGCTGGGCGACGAGCGCAAGCGCGCGCACGTCGCGACCCTCGAGCAGACGATCGAGCAGCTGACCGCGAAGCTGTCCACGGTCTCCGACCCTGACCGCCGCAAGCACCTGGGCCAGCTGGTGGTCGAGCTGGACAAGGCGCTGTACCTCTACGAGGGCGGCCCCACCGGTTCCGGCCCCTCGTCGACCGTCATCGCCAACTCGACGGGCTGCTCCTCGGTCTACGCGTCGACGATGCCGTTCCAGCCGTACCTCGACCCGTGGGTCAACAGCCTGTTCCAGGACGCCCAGCCGCTGGCCGTCGGCATCTACGAGGGCCTCGCCTCGCAGGTGCTGCCGGAGGTCAAGGCGATGCGCGCCGCGACGCTCGAGCTGGCCGACGCGTACGACGCGGCGGCGCACGAGAAGGCGCTCGCGACCCTGACCTGGCACGAGTTCACGCGCGACGAGCTGGCGCTGCTGCCGAACGTCATGACGGTCAGCGGCGACGGCGCGGCGTACGACATCGGCTTCGGCGCGATGTCCCGCATGCTCGCCGGCGGCACCCCGATCAAGGCGCTCGTCCTCGACACCGGCGGCTACTCCAACACCGGCGGCCAGGCGTCCACGGCCAGCCTCACCGGCCAGGACGCCGACCTCGCCCGCTTCGGCAAGGCGCACGCCGGCAAGCGCGAGTCCCGCAAGGAGCTCGGCATCATCGCCTCGTTCCACCCGAACGTCTTCGCCGCCACCACGGCGACGGCGCTCCACGGGCACTTCCTCGGCGCGGTGATGAGCATGCTCGACTACGCCGAGGGCGCGGCCGTCATGGAGATCTACGCGCCGTGCGGCACCGAGAACGGGTTCCCGGAGGAGATGTCCAACCGGCGTTCGCGCCTGGCCGTCGAGAGCCGCGTCAGCCCGCTGTTCGTCCACGACCCGCGCAAGGGCGGCACCCTCCCCGAGCGGTTCGACCTCGACGGCAACCCGGACCTCGACAAGCTGTGGACCACCTCGACCGTCGAGTACGTCGACGAGTCCGGGAACCTCCAGCTGATGCAGACGCCGCTGACGCCGGCCGAGTTCGCGCTCGGCGAGGTCCGGTTCGCCAAGCAGTTCAAGAAGCTGGCGTCCGACGAGAACGCGGTGCCGATCCACGAGTTCATCGAGCTGTCCGACGAGGAGCGCGTGGGCAAGCGGCCGTTCGTGTACGCGACCGACGACGACAAGCACCTGATCAAGGTGGGCGTCGGCGCGGCGATCGTCACGCTCGTCGAGGACCGCAAGCACCACTGGCAGACGCTGCAGTACCTCGCCGGGTTCACCACGAACCAGCTGACGAGCGCCCACAAGGCGGAGCTCGCCGAGCTGACCGCGCGGTACCAGGCGGCGTCTGACGCCCGCGAGGCCTCGCTCGACGAGATCGCCGCGGCGATGGCCGAGCTCGCGTCCTCGTCGGGCGCGCCGACGAGCCTGCCGGCGTTCTCCTTCGGGGGCGGCGGGGGGGCGGCACCCGCCGCGGCTGCTGCGGCGGCCCCGGCGGCGACGGCGACGCTCGACAAGCCGATCTGGCTCGACCCGGCCGACGAGTCCAAGTGCAACGACTGCGGCACCTGCTACCAGGAGCTCCCGCAGCTGTTCGAGAAGGCGACGATCGTCGTCGACGGCCAGGCGAAGACCGTCGGGCGGATGAAGGACGGCGCGCTCGACGGGTTCGAGGTCACGCCGGACGTCGCCAAGCGGATCGCCCGGGTCAAGTCCACCTGCGACGCGGAGATCATCAAGTGAGCACCTCCACCCCGATCCGACCCACCGGCCAGGACGACGTCCTGCGCTGGGTGGGGGCGCGTTCGGCGCTCGACGCGACGCAGGACGAGGTCGCGTCGCTCGAGGCGACGCAGGGCGTCTCCACCTTCCGGCACCAGCTCGACCTGCTCGAGCGGCGCCTCGTCGCCGACCCGCGCTCGTTCCGCGACCTGTTCATCGCGGACGGCATGCAGGCCGTCGCGTGGGAGTTCCGGCAGCCCGAGCTGTCGCGCGACTTCGTCGTGCGCCTGTGGGACATGCTGCTGCGGGACGACGACGTGTCGACCGTGCTCATGCGGTTCATCTGGGACCTGCCGCTCGGCAAGAAGCGGGCGTTCATCCGCGCGATCGACGCGCACCTGTCCGACCGCTATCCGATGTTCAAGGGGCTGTCGAACGACTGGCCGGCCGGCAGCACCATCCCGCCGTACGTCCGGGAGCCGGAGGACCGGGCCCAGGACTTCGGGCTGGTCAACAAGGGCTTCCTCGGCTACATGGACCTCGGGTTCACGCGGCGGGACGTCGACCTGCTGATCTGGCTCGAGGCGATCCGCGACAAGCAGTGCGCTGACGCGCCCTGCGAGCTCGGCGTGTTCATCGACGCCCACAAGCCGCCGAAGTTCGGCTGCCCGGTGAAGATCCACATCCCGCAGATGATGGAGCTCATCGGCACCGGGCGGTTCGAGGAGGCGCTCCGGCTGCTCGAGTCGTGCAAC
Source organism: uncultured Cellulomonas sp. (assembly GCA_964491965.1). Taxonomy (GTDB): domain Bacteria; phylum Actinomycetota; class Actinomycetes; order Actinomycetales; family Cellulomonadaceae; genus Cellulomonas. The sequence continues at coordinate 8,176 of CAZBIO010000096.1, read as the reverse complement.
CCGCTGCCGGACGTCACCGGCCGCGTGTGCCCGCAGGAGCTGCAGTGCCAGGCGGCCTGCCTGCACAAGACGTCGATGTCGATCGGCCAGCTCGAGTGGTTCCTGCCCGAGCGCGACAAGATGGTCAACCCCGACGGGGCGGCGATCCGGTTCGCCGGCGTGCCCGACCCGTGGGTGGCGGCGGCGAAGCCGCCGGTGGCGATCGTCGGCTCCGGGCCGTCCGGCCTGATCAACGCCTACCTGCTCGCGGCCGAGGGCTTCCCGGTCACGGTGTTCGAGGCGTTCCACGAGCTCGGCGGCGTGCTGCGCTACGGCATCCCCGAGTTCCGCCTGCCCAACGAGTTGATCGACGACGTGGTGCGCAAGATCCGCCTGCTCGGCGGGCGGTTCGTCACCAACTTCGTCGTCGGCAAGACGGCGTCGCTGCAAGACCTGCGTGACGCGGGGTTCTGGAAGATCTTCGTCGGCACCGGCGCGGGCCTCCCGATGTTCATGAACGTGCCGGGCGAGCACCTGCTCAACGTCATGTCGGCGAACGAGTTCCTCACGCGCGTCAACCTCATGCACGCGAACCACGAGGACCAGGAGACGCCGCTGCCGTACGTGGCCGGCAAGAACGTCCTGGTCATCGGCGGCGGCAACACCGCGATGGACGCGGCGCGCACGTCGAAGCGGCTCGGCGGCAACGTGACGATCGTCTACCGCCGGACGCGCGCGGAGATGCCGGCCCGTGTCGAGGAGCTGGAGCACGCCCTCGAGGAGGGCATCGCGCTCATGCCGCTGCGGTCGCCGTCGGAGTTCCTCGGCGACGGCAACACCGGGTTCGTCAAGGCGGCGACGATCGACGTCATGGAGCTCGGCGAGCCGGACGCGTCCGGCCGGCGGCGCCCCGTGGCCACCGGCACGAGCGAGCAGGTCGAGGCCGACCTGGTGATCATGGCGCTCGGCAACTCGTCGAACCCGATCATCAAGGACTCGGAGCCGCGGATCGAGGTGTCCAAGTGGGGCACGCTCAACCTGGCGCAGGCGGGGTCGCAGCAGACCACCCTCGAGGGCGTCTACTCCGGCGGTGACGCGACGCGCGGTGGCTCCACGGCGATCAACGCGGCGGGCGACGGCCAGAGCGCGGCGCGCGAGATCCTCGGCGACGTCGACGTGGCGAGCGACGACGTCAAGCGGATGGTCAAGGGCGCCCGGCGGTACACCGACATGGCGGCCTCCGACACGGTCATCCTCGCGAAGCGCAACCTGTCGCCGGGCATCGAGGAACTGATCGTCCGGGCGCCGGTCATCGCGAAGTCGGCGCGGGCCGGGCAGTTCGTCCGGGTGTTCCCGCGCAAGGGCGGCGAGCTGATCCCGCTGACGCTGGCGGACTGGGACGCCGAGGCGGGCACCATCTGCCTCGTCGTGCAGGCGATGGGCGTCAGCTCGATCGAGATCAACGCGATGAAGCCGGGCGACGTGCTCGCCGGCATCGCCGGCCCGCTGGGCCGTCCGTCGGACCTGCACCACTACGGCCGCGAGCGCACCGTGGTGTTCACCGCCGGAGGCCTCGGCCTGCCGCCGGTGCACCCGATCATGCGCGAGCACCTGCGGTTGGGGAACCACGTCACGCTCATCGCCGGGTTCCGGACCCAGGACCTGATGTTCTGGACCGCGGAGGGCGAGCGCGTGGCCGCGCTGCAGGCGGAGTTCGGGGACCTGCTCGAGGTGGTGTACGCGACGAACGACGGCTCCTACGGGTACCACGGGTTCGTCACCGGCCCGCTCGAGGAGATGCTGAAGGCCGGCCGCGACATCGCCGAGGTGATCACCATCGGCCCGCCGATGATGATGCGGGCGGTGTCCGACCTGACCAAGCCGTACGGCGTGCCGACGGTCGCCTCGCTCAACTCGATCATGGTCGACGCGACCGGCATGTGCGGCGCGTGCATGGTGCCCGTGGTGATCGAGGACAAGCTGGTCCGCAAGCACGCGTGCATCGACGGCCCGGAGATCGACTCGCACACGATCGACTGGGACAAGTTCCTGCCGCGCTTCGGACTGTTCAAGGCCCAGGAGGCCGAGGCGCGCCAGCGCCACGGGCTGTAGCCCTCCCGGCGAGGTTCCTCCTCCCGACTGGGGCCCTCCCCGTGGTTGGAGGCTCGAAGCTCCGCCTCGCGGCTGGAGCCGTCCCTGCGGCTGGAGCCTCAGAGTTCCTCCTCACGGCTGGAGCCCAGGGCTCCTTCTCACGGCTGGAGCCTCGTAGTTCGACGGCTCGGCGCCGGTGGATCTCCGGATCCCCGGCGCCGACCCATATCCGCCACCGAATGCGCACCCGCCGTCGCGCGCTGCGGTCGCCCACCCCGCCTCTACCCGCGAGATGTGCACTTTGAAGCGAGATGAGCACCAGCAACTGCTCATCTCGCGAGGAAGTGCCCATCTCGCGCGGCCACGAGGTCACGGGTGGCCGGTGCCGGCGCTGTTGCGTCGCGAGCCGGGGGATGGTCTCGCCCCTTGCCGGCGCTGCTGTCTCAGCGCGCGGTCGCCTCGGCCGCGGCGACCGCCGCGGCCCGCGCGTCACCCGCCGCGTCGACGACGGCCCTGATCCCCATGGTCCCGAGCATGCGTGCCATCGGCGGCCCCATGTGCCCGGTCACCACGACCTCGACCCCGTTCTCGCGGAGGAAGCGCACGATCCGCGCGTGGTGCGAGCCCTCGGTGCCTTCGTCGTGCGCAAGGTCCCAGCGGACGTCGTGCTCGGCCCAGCCGGTCAACTCACCGGTGTCGACCGTCGCGACCGCGACGCGCTGCGCCCTGCCCCACCCCCCGCCGACGAGCGATCCCGACAGGTTGATGGCGACGACGGTGCTCACGTGGCCCATTCTCCCGCCCCGCGCCACCGTCCCCCGCCGTCGGCCATCCGCTCCCCCGCCGTCAGCCCTCCGCTTCCCCGCCGGCTCCACTCCGCGGCCCGCCCTGCGGCCCCACGCGAGATGTGCACTTCCAAGCCAGATGAGCACCTGCAACTGCTCGTCTGGCGCGAAAGTGCTCGTCTCGCCGGGACCTCCCCGGCAGCCAGTCAGCGCCACGCCAGTTGGGGGCGGCGCGTCAGCGTCACGTCCTCCGGCAGCAGGCGAAGCAGTCGCCGGACGAGCAGGTCGGGCGTTCGCAAGTCCTCGCGCGTGACCCGCAGCACCCGCCAGCCCGCCTCGACCAGCGCATCGTGCCGCCGCTTCTCACGGACGAGCGCCTCGGGATCCGTGTACTTCGGCCGACCGTCGTACTCGACGAGGACGTGGAACTCCGGCCAACCGAGGTCAGCCCAGAACGTCCCGAGATGGCTATCGACCGCCACCTGCGTCTGAGGCTGCGGCAGTCCGGCGCGCAGCATGACGAACCGCAGCGCCGACTCCTGGGGCGACTCGGCACCGGCATCAGCAAGCGAGAGGACGGATCGAGCGCGCGCCACGCCTCGGCCAGCGCGCGCGTTCGCGGTCAGTCGGTCCAGCTCGTCGGCCGACGCTCCCGCCCGCAACGCGGCGTCCGCGACGACGAGCGCGGCAAGGGGCGACATCGTGCGCGCGCAGTCAAGTGCGGTCCTCGCGAGCGAGGTCACGGGTAGGCCAGCGACATCGGTGACATCGGACGGGGCGAGAACGCCGAGATGCCGTTGGATACCGCGGTCCCTTCCCGACCCCGGACAGGTGGCTTGGTACACATGCACGACGTTGGGGGCCCTCCAAAGTGGCAGTCCCCAGAGCAGCGCCGCCGACGCGTGGCTGAAGACATGGGGCGCGCGGAGTCGGAGGTGCACGGCCGTGATGTGGGCCAGGTCCGCTCGTCGAGCATCGTCGGCCACTCGCGGCGCAACGTACGCACCCCTGCTGACCCGACGGAGCGCGCCGCGGCGCACGCGCGCCGCAACATCTTGCGGAAGGTGGTCGCGCGCGAGGGTGAGTGTCGGGAGGGCGATGACAGGTGCGGGAGCGGGCGAGCCGGGGCGAGTGGGCACGCCGCACCGTCCCCAGATGCAGCTGCTCGTCGCGCCTCCTCCAGGCGAACATGTGATCCTGCGGACGCCGGGATGGGCTGTGGTCGGCGCGGCGCTCACAGGCCCGCCGCCGACGAGGTGAGCACTTCCACGCGAGATGCGCACTAGCAAGTGCTCAATCCGCTTGGACGTGCACATCTCGAAAGAGGCGCGAGGGTGGAGCGCCAGCGAGCAACAGGTGGCACGCGGGGACGGCACGCGGCAGCCCACGCGGGGAAGGACGGCACGCGGCAGCCGGGCGGGGGCGACGAAGGCGCGCGGGCGAGCGGCCGCGGGCCGCGAGGGCCTAGCGTGCGATCCCATGGTGTGGTGGGAGGTCATCGGCTGGGCCGGGTCGCTGCTCGTCGTGCTGTCGCTGACGCAGGCGCGCGTGCTGCGGTTCCGCTGGATCAACCTGGCGGGCGCCGTCATCGCGACGGTCTACAACGCCGTGTTCGCCATCTGGCCGTTCGCCGCGATGAACCTGGCCATCGCCCTGATCGACGTCTACTGGCTGTGGCGCTTGCTGCGTGAACGCCACGACGAGGCCGTGTACCAGGTGGTCGAGGTGGCGCCCGACGACGCCTACCTGCGCCACATCCTGGCGGTGCACGCGACGGACATCGCGCAATTCCGCACGCCAGCCCCCGCTGCGGACGCCGACGGCAGACTGGCATTCCTCGTCGCGCGCGGCGACGAGACGGTGGGGGTGGTGCTGGTGTCGGACGTCGGCGACGGTGTCGGCCACGTCGAGCTCGACTGGGTGACGCCGCGCTTCCGCGACTTCACTCCGGGCGAGTTCGTCTACCGCCACAGCGGCGTGTTCGCCGAGCACGGCTTCCGCCGCCTCGTCACCGCCGCCCGCCCCGGGCAGGAGGACTACCTGGCGCGCGTCGGCTTCCTGCCCGACGGCGCCACCTGGGCCCGGGCGGTGGCCTAGGTGCCCGAGGTCAGCGCCGGCTTGGTCGTTGTCCGCCGTCGCGTGCCCGACGAGCCCGCGCCGCCTGCCGGCGGGATGCCGAGCGCGGCCGCGCCGCCCCGCGGCGCGCACCCCGACGACACCGGGCCGTTCGTCGTCTCCGGGTCGCCGGCCCGCGACGCGGCATCCGACGGGCCTAGGGGTGCCGCTCGCATCGAGGTGCTGTGCGGTCACATGGGCGGCCCCTTCTGGGCGCGCAAGGACGAGCGCGCGTGGTCGTTCCCCAAGGGGCTGCTCGAGGAGGGCGAGGACGGGCTGTCGGCCGCCCGCCGCGAGTTCGCCGAGGAGCTCGGGATCGCCGCACCGCCGGGGGAGTACCGCCGGCTCGGCGAGTATCGGTACGGCAGCGGCAAGCTCGTCGTGCTCTATACGGTCGAGGCTGACCTCCCGGTGGACGAGATCCGCAGCAACACCTTCGAGATCGAGTGGCCGCCTCGATCCGGGCGGCGCCAGTCCTTCCCGGAGGTGGACCGCGCGGCGTGGTTCGACCTGCCGACCGCCCGCGTGAAACTCGTCGCCGGCCAGGTCCCGGCGCTCGACGATCTGGAACGCTCGCTCACGGCCTGAGCGGGCGTCGCCGGCGGGAGTCCGGCCCTGGACGACCCGGAGCGCCTACTCACGCCGCGGGCGAGCTCCGCCGACGCGGGTGCGGCGCCGGACGATCCGGGGAGCGCCGATCCGGGGCCCGTCCTCGCAGCCTGAGCGGGCGTCGTCGGCGCAAGCCTGGTGCTCACGATTGCGGCACCCGACGATCCGGGGCCCGTCCTCGCAGCCTGAGCGGGCGTCGTCGGCGCAAGCCTGGTGCTCGACGATCCGGGGCGCGTCCTCATGGCGTGAGCAGCGCTTCGAACGACGCCGTCGGGACGTGCCCCGCGGCCGCGGCCGCGAGTTCCGGATCGAGCGCGACGAGCGCGTCTCCCTGGAGCCGCGTCAGCGCGAGGTACTCGGCGCCGTACGTCGACGCCGATCCGAGCTCGTCGGCGTAGCGCCAGGCGGTGCGGCGCAGGACCGCGTCGCCGAGCAGCCGGATCTTCAAACCGCCCACTCGCGCGAGCCGCGCGCGACCCTCGTCGGGCGCGAGCGCACCCGCGTGCACCGACTCGTGGAGCAGCGACAGCGTCTGCGAACGGACCAGCGTCGGCGCCAGCAGCTCGTGACCGGGCGCCACTCGCGCCCCGGTCTCGACAAGGTGGAGCACAGCGGGCGCATCCAGCACGAACCTCGTCATCGATGTCACCTCCGAGCGCGGGTGCGGTCGGGCGACCGCGACTCCGCCAGTCTCCAGCGCCCCACCGACACGCTCCGATTCACCACTGACACGCCCGCCGTCGCCGATCCGCCCACCCGTCCCGCCACCGGGCGGCGACGTGTGAACGTCCCACTCGCCACGCCACCGGCCCGCGACGTCCGCCACCGGCCCGCGACATGTGCACTTCCAAGCGAGGTGAGCACTCGCTAGTGCCGATCTCGCTTGAAAGTGCTCATCTCGCAGGCGGCCCCGATTGCGGCCGCCAGTCCACCAGCGTCCCGAGAGCGGCCGCCAGCAGCCGGCCGCTCAACGTCGGTCAGCCGGCATCCCTTGACATGCAAGCATCCGCTTGCCTATGAAGGGACGCGTGTCCGACGACATCTACCGGGCGATCGCCGACCCCACGCGCCGGCTGATCCTCGACGAGCTCGTCGAACGCGACGGCCAGACGCTCTACGAGCTGTGCGCGCGCCTGGCGATGAAGCACGGCCTGGGCTCGTCGCGCCAGGCGGTCTCGCAGCACCTCGACGTCCTCGAGGCCGCGGGGCTCGTCGAACGCCGCCGCCAGGGCCGCTACACGTTCCACCACCTCGACACCCGCCCGCTGCGCGCCGTCACGGAGCGCTGGCCCATCCCGCCCGTCGAGCACGGAGAGCACGACGAGAACCACGAGAACCACGAGCACCACGAGCACGACGAGCACCACGACGACCCCGAGGAGACGACATGATCCGCATCACCACGATGTCCGTCCTGGTCGACGACCAGGACAAGGCCTACGACTTCTACACGCGCGTGCTCGGCTTCGCGCCCGGCGTGGACGTGCCGATCGGCGACTCCGGCCACCGGTGGCTCACCGTCGTATCGCCCGCCGCGCCGGAGGGCACGCAGCTCGTTCTGGAGCCCGACGACCACCCCGCGGCGCGTGTCTTCAAGGCAGCGCTCGTCGCGGACGGCATCCCCGTCACGCAGTTCGGGGTCGACGATGTCAACGCCGAGTACGAACGGCTCGTCGGGCTCGGGGTGCGATTCACGCAGCCCCCGATGGAGGCGGGCCCGGTGACCATCGCCGTGCTCGACGACACCTGCGGCAACCTCATCCAGCTCGCCGCGATGAACCCCAGTGGGGCGTGACCTTGCCCGACGAGGTCCACGAGGACCTGCCGGCGACGTTCCGGCCCGGCACGGCGTTGCCCGACGAGCTCCGCGAGAACCCGCTGGCGACGTTCCAAGCCCGGCATGACCTCGCCCGACGAGCTCCACAAGGACCTGCTGGCGACGTCGGCGCTGGAGCGGCGCGGCCTGACGGGCGGCGCTACGGCCCGACGAGTGCGCGGTCGCGATCGGTGGCGCCGAGCCGCAGGCGGCGCAGCACCCCGAACGCCATGAGGCCCTGACCGGCGCAGTACAGCGCCATGATCGTCAGGTCCTGCCAGGGGTCGGGGAACAGGTCGCCGAAGCCGGGCCGGAAGATCCGGAACGCCAGCAGCGAGTCCGACGCGAGGAACAGCAGGCCACCCCATGCCGTGACCGCGTTGACGCCGGTCGAGGCCGACGCGGTCGCGGCGAGCACCACGGCGTACAGGGCCACGACGACCGCCAGGCTCCCGAGGTCGGGCCACAGCACCGGCAGGAGCACGGCGACCCACACGAGGTAGCCCGCCGCCGCCCACCGCGACGGCCGCCGCGTACGCGCCGGACCGAGAAACGTCGCCAGGTAGGCGAAGTGCGCGACGGCGAAGGCGGCGAGCCCGACGACGAACGAGACGCCGAGCAGCACGTCACCGGCCCAGGAGGCCAGGATCGCGCCGGCCAGCAGCGCGAGTCCCCGGCGCGGCGGGCCCGCCCACAGGGGGTCGGGCCGGGCGGCGGCTGGCGCCGATGGCGGCTCGGGCCGTGTGGCGAACGGCGGCTCGGGCCGCGCGGCAACGACCAG
>CAZBIO010000095.1:0-7866 GCA_964491965.1 uncultured Cellulomonas sp. | reverse complement strand
GTGGCAGGTGCGCCGCGAGCGCGCTCTGGCCGACGACCCCGCGCGGCTGCTCGTCGTCGCGATGGGCCGGCTGGGTGGCGGCGAGGTGGGCTATTCGTCGGACGCGGACGTGCTCTTCGTCTACGACCCCGCGCCGGGCGTCGACCCGGGCCTGGCGCACGACGTCGCGCTCGCCGCCGCGACCCGGCTGCGCTCGCTGCTCGGCGACGTCGGCCCCGAGCCGCCGCTCGCCGTCGACGCCGACCTGCGCCCGGAGGGGCGCAACGGCCCGCTGGTCCGCTCGTTCGACTCCTACGCCCAGTACTACGGCCGGTGGACGGAGGTCTGGGAGCTCCAGGCGCTCCTGCGCGCCCGCCCCGTCGCGGGCGACGACGAGCTGGGGCGGCGGTTCGTCGCGCTCGTCGACCCGCTGCGCTACCCGGCCGGGGGGCTGGACGCGTCCGCGGCGCGCGAGGTGCGGCGCATCAAGGCCCGCGTCGAGGCCGAGCGCCTGCCGCGCGGTGTCGACCCGACGCGTCACCTCAAGCTGGGGCGCGGGGGCATCTCCGACGTGGAGTGGACCGCCCAGCTGCTCCAGCTCCAGCACGCGGGCGCCGTGCCGGGGTTGCGCACCACTTCGACGCTGGGGGCGCTCGCCGCGGCGACCGACGCGGAACTGATCACGGCCGACGACGCCGCGGTGCTGGCCGAGGCGTGGGAGCTGGCCTCCCGGATCCGGGACGCCAACGTGCTGTGGACCGGCCGCGCCGACGTTCCGCACGCCGACGTGCTGCCGCACGACCGCTCCGCGCTGGCGGGCGTCGCGCGCGTGATGGGGTACCCGGCGGGCTCGTCGGGCGAGCTGGAGGAGCGCTACCTGCGGACCGCGCGGCGGGCGCGGCAGGTGGTCGAACGCGTCTTCTATCGCTAGGGCCGGCGTCCCAGCCCCGCGGCGAGCTCGGCGTAGACCTCGCCGGCGTCGGCGAGGCGCGCCAGGGGCGCCGCCTGCCCGGCCCACAGCGACAGCAGCTCGCCCTCGTCGCGGCGCGCGGCCTCGGCGCGGAACCGGCCGGTGAGCCAGTTCTGGGCCGGGAACGGCGCGATGACGCCCCCGGCCTCGATCGTCGTGACCGCGCGGTTGGGTAGGAGCCCAGCCCGCCGCGCTCGCTGACCGCGGCGGTCAGCTCGACCGAGGACAGCCCGCCGAACGGGCCGAGGACGATCGGGTCCTCGATGCCGAGCAGCGCCTCCAGTCGCCCGCGTGTCATGAACCCCCGCCACGGGCGGGGAGGGCCTTCTCCAGGTAGGCGCGCAGCACCTGCGCGTGGTTGACCACGGGGTCGCGCGCCGCGTAGACGAGCGTGACGACCGGGTGGTCGCGGAGGATCCCGGCGATCTCGTCGAGCGCGGGGGAGGTGTCGAGCTCGGAGCGGTAGCGGTCGGCGAACTCGTCGAAGTGCGCGGGGTCGTGGTGCCACGCCGTCCGCAGGTCCGGGCTGGGCGCGGCGTCCTTGAGCCAGCGGTCGATCGCCGCGCGCTCGCGGGTGACGCCCCGCGGCCAGAGGCGGTCGACGAGGATGCGGTAGCCGTCGGCGGGCTCGGCGGGCTCGTAGACCCGCTTGAGCCTCAGCTGCGTGTCGTTCACCAGTCGCCTCCCGGTCCGAGCGTCGCCATGGGCTCCGATCATGTGCTCGCGGCGCGGCCGCCGCGCGCTGGGAGCCTCAGGCCGTCGCGGCGGCGCGGCGGGTGAGGAGCACCTGCCACTCCTCGGGGCCCTCGACGAGGAACTCGACGTCGAGCGGCGCGCGGTCGGCGAGCTGGGCCAGCAGCGGGAGCGGCTTGTGCGGCGCGACGATGATCATGGCGTCGCCGGGGGCGATGGCGTCAAAGGCGCCGAGCACCGTGGCGTGGCGGATCGCGTGGGGGATGGTGCGCACGTCGAGCACCGGGACGTCCTCGTCGTGGCCGCCGCAGGCGCAGGTGCCGCCGCAGCCGCCGGCCTCGGCGGGCGCCGGCGCGGTGCTGAGGATCTCGATGGGCTCGCTCACGGGTGCTCCTCGTGTCACATGCGCCGGGTCGGTCCGCGGCCGCAGGCCGGACGGGCGCCTCGTGCGGCCGCCGGGATAAAGAGGATGCTACTCCGACTAATCGAGTGGGCCCGCCGACCGCGCGCGACCCGCCGACCGACCGCGCGACCCGCCGACCGGCCGCGCCGTCCGGCTACCGCAGCCGCGCCGTCAGTGCGGCGAAGCCGCCGGCCGGGTACGCGGCCCGCACCGGTGTCGCGTCCGGGTCGGAGGCGATCTGCGTGGTAGCCGCGAGCAGCGTCTGCGTGAGGACGCGCAGCTCCACGCGTGCCAGCGGGGCTCCGGGGCAGGCGTGGACGCCCGCGCCGTACAGCAGGTTGTCGTGCGGGGGGCGGCCGAGCTCGAAGGTGTCCGGGTCGCCGAACACCCGCTCGTCGCGGTTGGCGGAGGCCCAGAGGAGGGTGACGGGCTCGCCGGGCTCGAGCGGGACGCCCGCGACGGTCGTCGGCCGGGCGACCACGCGTCGGTTGGCGATGAGCGGCGGGTGGATCCGCAGGATCTCGTCGACCGCCTCGCCGACGAGCTCGGGGTAGCGCCGCAGCGTCGTCTGGACGTCCGGGCGCTCGGCCAGGTAGTGGACGACGATCCCGACGGCGGCGACGATGGTCCCGAGCTCGCCGACGGTCCAGTTGCGCAGCATCGACACCAGCTCGGCGTCGGTGAGGGGCCGGCCATCGACGGTCTCGGTGAGCAGCAGCGTCGTCAGGTCGTCGGGCGCAGCCGCGCCGAGGGCGCGCCGCTCGTCGAGCAGGCCGGTGATGTGGTCGTCGAACTGCTCGGCGAGGGCGTCCAGGGCGGCGCGGTCCCGGGCGAGCGTGGCGTGGCGGTTGGCGAGGTTCCACTCGCTCAGGGGCTTCCGTAGGCGCTCGGGCCAGCCGAGGTAGGCGGACTGCACGCCGGAGGCGTACGGCTCCGCGAGGTCGGCGACGACGTCGATGCGCCCCTGGAACAGCAGCGGCCCGACGAGCGCGTCGGCGATCCGCCGGCACAGCGGCTCGAACCGCGCCGCGAGCTCCGGGGTGAAGTAGCGGTCGACGATGGCGCGGTACACGGTGTGCTCGGGCGGGTCCATGCCGTTCGGCACGGCGACGTGGGTGGAGACGGCGCTGGAGAACGTCTCGTGGTCGGCGACGGCGCGCAGCACGTCGGCGTGGCGGAACAGCGACCAGCCGAGGTAGTCGCTGTGGGCCACCGGGCAGCGGGATCGCATCTCGTCGTACGCGGCGATCTGGTCGTCGAGCACCTCGTCGGAACGCGGGTCCCAGGTGCAGCCGGTGGCGGCTTCGGGATCAGGCGACAACGGTGTCCTGTGCGGGGGTGAGCGTGATGAGGCAGAGACTGGGCTCCACGAAGGGGAGCAGGCCGACGCGCACGCCGTCGCCGCCGGGCGCGCGGGCCGCGAGACCCTGGGCGAGCCCGAGGTGGACCTGGCAGACGACCTCGGGGTGCCGCCGGGCGGCCTCGCGGAAGGGGCACGAGCGGAGCCGGACGGTGTCGCCGGCCGGCTCGGGGTCGAAGCCCAGGCGAGTGAACACGTCCGTAATCGTCTCTCGCGGGCCCTGCGACGGCGCGGCGAGCTGATCGGCCCAGCGCCTCCCGGCGGCGACCGAGGCCCGCGTCCCGGCGCCGGGCTCGACGACGTCCGCCAGCGCGCCGATCATCTGCTCCTGCGCCTGGGCGACGTCGATCTCCAGCGCGCGGTAGTGCACGCCGGGCCGCCCGCGGCGGTTGGCGTGGCGGATCTCGCGGGCGACCAGGCCCGCCTGCTCGAGCTGCTCGAGGTGGAACCGCACGGTGGTGACGTGCAGCCCGAGGCTGGCGGCGAGCTGCTGCGCCGTCGGCGCGTCGGCCTCGTCGCGCAGCACGTCCAGCACCCGCTGCCGCACCGGCGACGCCAGGGCGGCGTGGACGTCGGGTGTCTCCCCTGGACTCACGCTTTAAACCTACCATTCTCCGTTATATTTGGGGCCAGGCCCGGTCACGTGACGATCCGTCCCCGCGTCGTCGTCGTCACCGTCTCCGACCGGTGCGCCGCCGGCGAGCGCGAGGACGCGTCCGGGCCCGCCGCGTGCGAGGCGCTCCGCGCGGCCGGGCGCGTCGTGCAGGCGTCGGGCGTCGTTCCCGACGGCGTGCCGTCGGTGGGCGAGGCCCTGCGGCGCGCGGTGGCGGACGGCGCGGACGTCGTCCTCACGCTCGGCGGGACCGGCGTCGGGCCGCGCGACCGCACGCCGGAGGCGACCCGCGAGGTGCTCGACCGCGAGCTGCCCGGCATCGCCGAGGCCGTCCGGGCTCATGGCCGCGAGGCGGCGCCGACGGCGGTCCTGTCCCGCGGGCTGGCCGGGGTCGCCGGACGGACGCTCGTCGTCAACCTCCCGGGCTCCCCGGCGGCGGTGAGGCAGTCGCTCGACGTCGTGCTGCCGCTGGTGCCGCACGTCGTCGACCAGCTGCGCGGCGGTGACCACTGATGGCGCGCCTGGCGCGCGTGGGCGAGGCGCCGCTCGACCTCGCGGAGCATCTCGCGGCGGTGGACGACCCCGCCTGCGGAGCCGTCGTGACCTTCGTCGGGCGGGTGCGCGACCACGACCCGGACGCCGCGGGCGCGGTGACCGCCGTCGAGTACTCGGCCCACCCGGACGCCGAGCGCGTGCTCGAAGAGATCGCTGACCGCGCGGAGGCGGCCGGGGCCCGGGTGGCGGTGAGCCACCGGGTCGGGACGCTCGGCGTCGGCGAGATCGCGTTGCTCGCGTGCGTGGCGACGCCGCACCGCGCAGCCGCGTACGTCGTCTCGCGCGGACTCGTCGAACAGGTTAAGGCGGAGCTCCCGGTGTGGAAGCGCCAGGTCGAGGCGGACGGCGCCGCGCGGTGGATCGGGGTCTGAGATGACGACGCTGGCGTGGGCCCGGCCGCGGGACGCGGGGGCCGCCGACGCCCCGGCCGCCGGTCCGCTCGTCGACCGGTTCGGCCGGGTCCACACCGACCTGCGCGTCTCCCTGACCGACCGGTGCTCGCTGCGGTGCACCTACTGCATGCCCGCGCAGGGCGTGACCTGGCTGCCGACCGCGAGCATCCTCACCGCCGAGGAGATCGAGCAGGTGGCCACGGTGTGCGCGGCCGCGGGCATGACGACCTTCCGGCTGACGGGCGGCGAGCCGCTGGTGCGCGGCGACGTCGTCGACGTGGTGCGGCGGCTGGCCCGGCTGCGAGGCCCGGCGGGCGAGCCGGTCGAGGTCGCGATGACCACCAACGGCATCCGGCTGGACGCCCTGCTCGACGACCTCGTCGCCGCGGGCCTCGGCCGCGTGAACGTCAGCCTCGACACGCTGCGTCCGCAGCGCTTCGCGGCCCTGACCCGCCGCGACCGGCTCGACGACGTGCTGCGGGGGATCGAGGCCGCGGCGCGATCGACGCTGCGCCCGCTCAAGCTCAACGCCGTCGCGATGCGCGGGGTGAACGACGACGAGCTGGTGGACCTGGTGGAGTTCGCGTCCGCCCACGGCGCGCAGATGCGGTTCATCGAGCAGATGCCGCTGGACGCCGGCCACACCTGGGACCGCACGCGGATGGTCACGCGCGAGGAGATCCTCGACGCGCTCGCCACGCGCTGGTCGCTGACGCCGCTGCCGGGCCGTGGTCACGCGCCCGCCGAGCGGTTCCTCCTGGACGGCGGCCCGGCGACCGTTGGCGTGATCGCCGCAGTGACCGCGCCGTTCTGCGGCGGGTGCGACCGGCTGCGGCTCACCGCCGACGGCCAGCTGCGCAGCTGCCTGTTCGCCCGGGACGAGTTCGACCTGGCGTCGGTGCTGCGCGGGGCGGGTGGGGACACCGGCGCGGGTGGAGACGTCGGCGCGGCGGGCGACGCCGGCGCGGCGATCGACCGGGTGCTGCGCGCGTGCGTCGCCGGCAAGCTGCCGGGGCACGGCATCAACGACCCCGGATTCCTGCAGCCGGCCCGCGGGATGAACGCGATCGGCGGCTGAGCGATCGCCCACCCGGCCGCGGTGCCGGACGCTCCGGCTGCCCGCCCGCGTGCCGACGCGCTGGCTACCCGCCCGCGAACGGCGGCAGGACGTCGACGACGGCACCGGCCGGAACGGCCTCGTCGAGCGAGCCCGCCCGCCGGCCGCCGACCAGCACGGAGCACCGCTCGACGACGCGCGGCGTGTCCGGCCCACCGGCCGCGACGAGCGCGTCGACGACGTCGCCGATGGTCGCCGCCGGGACGGTCAGCCGGTCGCGCCCGACGGCCTCGGCGATGGCGGCGAACAGGCGCACCGTGACGGTCGGCGCCCCGACGACGGTCATGCCGGCACCGGCCCGGACCCGCGCAGCGCCCGCTCCTGGACGACGGGGGCCAGCCGGGCGAGCGCCGGACCCGCCGGGGCGTCGGGGGGCGTGTGCCGGCCCACCGCGAGCCCCAGCACGAACGCCGTCAGCGGCGCGGCGGGCCGGGCGATGCCGTGCGCCACGTCGCGCGCGACGTCGAGCACCGTGGCGACGTCGACCTCGTCGTCGATGTCGAGCAGCCGCCGCAGCTCGGCGACCCACGCGTCGAGCGACGGCGCCGGCCCGTGGCCACCGCCGGCCGGCGTGTTCTCGTCGATGACGTTCATCTGTCTCCTCCTGGATGGGATGCCCCGCCGGTGGCGGCGAGCCACCAGGCGAGGTCGTCGGGCGTTTCGACGTCGCGCGAGGCGTCGTCGCGGTCCGCGATGTGCAGCAGGTCGAGGCCCCCGAGGACGCGCCCGACGGACGCGTCCCGCCGCGCGCCGCAGGGCGGGGGCTCAGCCTCGTCGGACGCGCGGTCGAGCTCGCGCTGCACGGCGCCACGGGCGTAGACCCCGGCGAGCCACTGGGGCCTGCCGGTGCGGTCGACGACGATCGCGCCCTCGCCCGCGGGCGACGGTGCGGCGGTCAGCTCGTCCCACGCCTCGGTGAGCAGCGACACGAGCGTCGCCGACCCGGGCAGGTCGCACGCCAGCAGCAGGAGCCACGGCGCGCGGGCGAGCGGCAGCGCGGCCGCCAGGGCGGCGGTCGGCCCGCCGAACGGCGGGTCCTCCCGGGTGACGGCGATCTCGAGCCCGCTCGGGGCGCGTAGGGGTCCGGGCCCGACGACGATCGCACGGCGGATGCCCGCGCGCCGCACGGCGTCGAGCTCGCCGGTGAGGATCGGCCCGCAGCCGACGTCGATCTCGCCCTTGACGGCGCCCTGGAGCCGCTGGGCCAGCCCGCCGGTCAGGACCACGGCCTCGATCGCGTCTCGATCCGTCATCGCGGGGCCTCGTCGCGCCGCCAGTGCCCGGACCGCCCGCCGGTCTTCTCCTCCAGCGCCACGGACCCGATCCAGACCGTGCGGTCGATCGCCTTGACCATGTCGATCAGCGCGAGGGCCGCGACCGAGACGGCCGTCAGCGCCTCCATCTCCACGCCGGTGCGGTCCGCCGCCCGGACCGTGGCCGTGATGCGCACCCCGTCGTCGGTCACCGCCAGGTCGACGGTGACGCCGTGCACGGCGATGACGTGCGCCAGCGGCAGCAGCTCGGGGCACCGCTTCGCCCCGGCGATGCCCGCGATGCGGGCGACGGCGAGGGCGTCGCCCTTGGGGACGGTGCCGTCCCGCAGCGCCGCGACGACCGTGGGCGAGCAGTGCACCACGCCGCTCGCCATGGCGGAGCGCACGGTGGGCTCCTTCGCGGTGACGTCGACCATCCGCGCGTGGCCGGCGTCGTCGAGGTGGGTGAACGTGTCCACTGCTGGTCCTTCAGTCGAGGGTGGTGGCGTGCACGTCGACGGTGTCGCCGGG
>CAZBIO010000094.1:0-9087 GCA_964491965.1 uncultured Cellulomonas sp. | reverse complement strand
GAGGCGGCACCCGGCGCGACGAGCGGGGCAGCACCCGGCGCGACGAGCGGGGCAGCACCCGGCCCGACGAGCGAGGCAGCACCCGGCCCGACGAGCGAGGCGCCGGCCGGCGCGACGGGCAGCTCCCTTGCCGCCGCGGCCGCGGCGGTCTCGCCCGCGCTGCCGTCACCCCGGCGCCTCACCGCCGAGGTGTGGATCGTCCTCGGCCTGTCGCTGCTGAACTCGGCCGTGTACGCGGTCATCAAGATCGTCGACCGCCTGACGGCCGGCCCGCCGCTGGCCAGCCAGACGACGACGCTCAACCCCAGCGTCTCGGCGCGCCCGTGGCTCGACCTGACGTACCAGATGCGGTCGATCGCCTTCGCCCTGGTGCCCGTGGCGCTGGCGTTGTACCTGCTGTCGGGGCCGGGGCGGTCGGCGATGCGCCGCATCGGCCTGGAGCTGTCCCGCCCATGGAGGGACCTGGGAGGGGGCGTCGCGCTGGCCGCGGCGATCGGCGTGCCCGGCCTGCTGTTCTACGCCGTGGGCCGGGCGCTCGGCATCACCGTGCGGGTGCAGGCCAGCGGCCTGGACGCCTACTGGTGGACGGTGCCGGTCCTGATCCTCGCGGCGCTGCAGAACGCGCTGCTCGAGGAGGTCATCGCCGTCGGCTACCTCTCGGAGCGCCTGCGCGACCTGCGGTGGCGGGGTCCGGCGATCGTCGTCGCCAGCGCGCTGCTGCGGGGCTCGTACCACCTCTACCAGGGCTGGGGACCGTTCCTCGGCAACGTCGTCATGGGCGTCGTGTTCGCCGAGTACTACCGCCGCACCCGGCGCGTGATGCCGCTCGTCGTCGCGCACACGCTGATGGACGTTGTCGCCTTCGTCGGATATGCCCTGGTCCCCATGGAATGGCGCTCTGCTCTCGGTCTGTCCTGACGCCCGGTTCGGCTCCCAGTTCGGCTCCGCGAGGGGCGACGCTTCGTAGACTCGCCCCGGTGAGCGGCGAGCCGGTGAGCGGCGGGCCGTGACCGGCGAGGCAGCATCACAAGGGCAGCGGGCGGCGGGTGCCGCGCGCAGCGGCGCCCGGCGGGAGGACGACGGAGGGAAGGCTCGGACGTGAGCACGGCGCGGGAGGGGGCGGCGACCGAGCGGACGGACGACCGTGCGCACGTGGTCGTCGTCGACATCCCTGCCGCGCGCATCCACCACCAGTCCGACCTGCTGGGCCTGGTGCTCGCGACCCTCGGCGCGGTGCTCGTCCTGGTCCTGGCCGGATACGCGCACAACACCACGGGTGGCATCGCGGAGGACGTGCAGGGCTTCGCCGATCTGCTGCGCCGCATCCTCTTCGTCCCGGTCAACGCGCTCATCGCGCTCGTCACGGTGCTGGTGCCCCTCGTCGTGCTCGTCGACCTCGCCACCCGCCGCCAGGGCCGGCTGCTGCTCGAGACCACGGCGGCCGGCGCCGCCGGGCTCGCGCTGACCACCTTCGTCCACTGGGCGCTGACGACCTTCGCCACCGAGGGCCTGCTGCAGACCATGTCCGTGCGCCAGGACGGCGGCGAGGTGCTGACGCTCCCCGGCTACGTGGCGATGCTCGCCGCGCTGCTGACCCTCGCCGGGCCGCGCTCCCACCGCAGGGCGGTGCGCTGGTCGTGGAACGCGCTGTGGGTGGCGATCGGCGTGACGCTCATCACCGGGCAGGTGTCGCTGCCGGGCCTGGCTCTCGCGCTGCTGCTCGGGCGGATCGCCGGGCTCGGCGTGCGGTACCTCGCGGGCGTGGCACCCGAGCGGGCGTACGGCGCGGCGCTGGTCGCCGGCGTGCGCCGCGCCGGCTTCACGCCGCTGTCGATCGTCCGCGTCCCCGACGCCGACACGCGCACCGCGGCCGAGCAGCTGCACCGCGAGCACAACCTCCCCGAGGCCGACGAGGCGACCGCGGCGCTGGTCCGCTCGTCGGGCGCCCGGGTGTACCAGGTGCTCACCGCCTACGGCGAGGAGCTCGACCTGCGCGTGCTCGACGGCGACCGCCCGGTGATCGGCGTCATCGCCCGCGCGTGGCGGTCACTGCGGCTGCGCGGCATCGAGGGCCGCTCGGTGGTGTCGCTGCGGCAGGCGTCGGAGCGCGCCGCCCTGCTCGCCTACGCCGCGAGCACGGCCGGCGTGCACACGCCGCGGCTGCTGCGGATCAGCGAGAACGCCGACTCGATGATGCTGCTCCAGGAACACCCGACCGGTGCCGTGCCGCTGGGCTCGGTCCCGGACGCCGCGCTGTCCGACGAGCTGCTCGCCGAGGTGTGGGAGCAGCTGCAGGCCGCGCACCGCGCCGGCATCGCCCACCGCGCGATCACCGCCGACACGGTGCTCGTCGGCCCGGAGGGGCCACGGCCGCGCGTGTGGCTCACCGCGTGGGACTCCGGCGACGTCGCCTCCTCCGAGCTCGCGCGGCGCATCGACATCACGCAGATGCTGGCGGTGCTCGCGCTGCGCGTCGGCGCGGCACGGGCGGTCCGCTCCGTCTCCCACGCGCTCGCGGCCGACGACGTCGCGGCGATCGGCCCGATGCTCCAGACGATCACGCTGCCGCGCGCGACGCGCGAGGCGATGGCCGGCCGCAAGCAGGTGCTCGCCGAGCTGCGCACGCAGATCGTCGCGCGGCTGCCGGAGGCGGACGTCGAGCCGCAGCGGCTGGTGCGGTTCGGCGCCCGGACCGTCCTGACGATCCTCATCACGGTCATCGCCGCGTTCGTCATCCTGACGACGATCAACGTCCACCAGATCGTCGACGCCCTGCGCACCAGCGACTGGCGGTTCTCCGTGCTGGCGTTCGCGCTGGGGCTGGGCTCGCTGCTCGGCGCCGCCGTCACGCTGGTCGCGTTCTCGCCTGCGCGCGTGGGGTTCTGGCGCGTCACGCTGGTCCAGACGGCCGCCGCGTTCATCACGCTCGCCGCGCCGGCGGGCATCGGGCCGGCCGCGCTCAACCTGCGCACGCTGACCAAGCGGGGCGTCTCGGCGTCGCTGGCCACCGCGACGGTGGCCCTGATCCAGGTGGCACAGCTCGCGGTCACCGTGGTGCTGCTCGTGGTGCTGACGCTGGTGTCCGGGACGCAGCAGCAGTCGCCCATCCCGTTGTCGCCGTCCGTGCTGGCGGTGATCGGGATCGTCGTCGCGCTCATCGCCGCCACCCTCCTGGTGCCGCAGGTGCGCGGGTGGGCTGGGCGGAAGGTGATGCCGATGCTGCGGCAGACGTGGCCGCGGCTCATCGAGGTCGTCGGGCAGCCGGGACGGCTGCTGCTCGGACTGGCGGGCTGCGTGGCGACGACCCTCGGGTTCGTCCTCGCGTTCGACGCGTCGCTGGCGGCCTTCGGCCAGCACGTCAGCCTGGTCCAGGTGGCGCTCGTCTACCTGGCCGGCTCGACTCTCGGTGCGCTGGTCCCGACTCCCGGCGGGGCCGGGACGATCGAGGCGGCGCTGGCGACCGGCCTCGGCACGGTCGCGGGGGTCAACCCCGGTGTGGCGTTCTCGGTGGCGGTGCTGTTCCGCGTCCTGACCTACTGGCTGCGGATCCCGCTCGGCTGGATGTCGATGCGCTATCTCCAGCGGGTGGGCGAGCTGTAGTCGGTCAGGCGGCCGCGGTCTCCTGCGTCGGGATCACACTGACGGCGCCCAGCCGGGCGGCGATGTCGGCCCAGGCTGCGAGGCGTGCGGAGGAGAAGACGCGCGGTGTGGGTGTACTGAAGGGCTCGGCGGCCGACCCGATCTGGTCCATGTGCCCGTCCTGTCTGTTCGGCAGCCCGGCTGACCCCGCGGGGCCCCGTGGCTTTGCGTCCCCGCCTTGCGGCGGGTTTGCCGTTTCGCTGACGCGAGAGACAGTACGCGATGACTCAGTCACAGGGAAGCCAGTCAGAACACCAATATCGGACAACCGGCCAATTTCACCCACCCTCTGCATCGTCGCAGGTCAGAAGCACGATTCCTATTCTCCGGCGAGATCGCGAAATACAGTGATGTCAGCGGATCACCCGAATGGCCCAGTGTCATTCCCGTTGGCCGCATGACCTGCGCGAACACCCGGCCGCCTCACCCCGCCGCGCGCAGGTACTGCTCCATCAGCGGGCCCGCGGTCGTCGAGCCGAAGTCGCCGGTCTCGACGAACACGCACACGGCGAGGTCGCCGTGGATGGCGATCATCCACGCGTGGTTCGCCAGGCCGGCATCGGTCTGGTACTGGGCGGTGCCGGTCTTGGCCTCGACCTCGGGTGCGGGGACGTCCTGCAGGAACGTCGCCCCGCCGTCCGTCACCACCGATCGCATCAGGCTCCGCAGGGCGTCCGTCTCCGCGGTCGTCAGCTCCGGGGCGCCCGACGAGGCCTGGGGCGCCGACCCGTCCGCCGGGTGCACCAGCACCGGCACCACCGTGTGCCCCGCGGCCACCGAGGCCGCGACCGTCGCCATGCCGAGCGGCGACGCGAGGACCCGGCCCTGGCCGATCATCGACGCGGCGTGGTCGGTGCCGTCCGAGTCCGCGGGCACCTCGCCGAGGAACGCCGGGAAGCCGAGCGCCGGATCGGGCGCGAGGCCCAGCGAGCCGGCGGCCGCGACGAGCGCGTCATGTGGCGCGACGTCGCGCTGGCCGATGAAGGCCGTGTTGCACGAGTTGGCGAACGCCGTGCGCAGCGGCACGTCGCCGAGCGCGTTCTCCGGGTATCCGGGGAAGTTGTCGAACTGCCGGCCGTCGACCGTCACCGACGGCGGGCACGTCACCACCGAGTCGGCGGTGAGCCCGGACCGCAGCAGGGCCAGCGCGCTGGCCACCTTGAACGTGGACCCTGGCGCGTACTGGCCCACCGTCGCCGTGGACAGGCCGTCGCCGTTCGGGCCGCTCGCCGCGGCGAGCACCTCGCCGGTCGACGGGCGGATCGCCACCAGCGCCGCGGCGCCGGGCACGGGCGCCAGCACATCCTCGGCCGCCTGCTGCAGCCGCGTGTCCAGCGTGGTCGCCAGCGGCGTGCCCGCGGTGGGGTCCACCGAGAACAGCACCCGCGTCGCGGGACCGTTGCTCGCCTGGATCGTCAGGCCCGGGGTTCCGCGCAGCTGCTCGTCGTACTGCTTCTGCAGGCCGGACAGGCCGGTGGTGTCGCCCGCGACGATCGCCCCGCCGGACGCCTCGATGATCTCGGCGGTCGCCGGGCCGGCCTGCCCGAGGATCGGCCGGGCGAAGAGCCGGTTCGGCGCGAGCGGCAGCTCGTCGGCCACCGCGTTGACGCCCTCGATCTCCCGTAGCGCCGCGACGTCGTACGCGGCGTCGTCCTGCCGTACGACGATCGCCTCGACGAAGGCCTTGTCGCCGGCGGCCGCCACGCGCTGCGCGTAGGCCTCGGGGTCCATCTGGAGCGCGGTCGCCAGCGCGCGGGCCGCGGCATCCTGCCCCTCCGGCCCGACGAAGGTGTTGTCGATGCCGACCCGCCACCCCGCCCGCGGCTCGACGATCGTCGAGCCGTCGCCCGCCAGGATCGTGCCGCGCTGTGCGGAGGTGCGGACCGCCTGGAGCGTCTCGCCGTCCACCAGGTCCGGCGCCAGCAGCGACGGCCGCCACGTGGCGCGCCACGACTGCCCGCCGTCGCCGTCCACCCGGTCGAGCTCGGCGGACACGTCGTACTCCCACGTCGCGCCGAGCCCCCACGACCAGTGGTAGGTGGCGGTGGCCTTCGTCGGGTCCTTCTCGTCGACGACGACGCCGCTCAGCGACACCTGCGGCTGCACCTCGCCCAGCCCCTCGAACACCGCGGTGCGCGTCTCGGCGAGGGCCGCCGCCGCGGGGGCGCCGTCCGCCAGCGCCACGGCAGTGAAGTCCCCCGAACCCAGCGCCTCGCCCAGCGCGGCGGCCGTGGCGTCCGGGGTCGGCGGGTCGGCCGAGCACGCCGTGAGCCAGGCCAGCGTCACCACCGTCGCCGCCGCCATCGCCCCATGCCGCACCCACCGCGGGCTCGTCGTACGCACTGTTCCCCCTCTCTCGCGGGCCGGGTGGCCCCGGTCGAGCCTGCCACGTCGATCGCGCGGCCGGGGCCGGGGGCCGAGGAGTGTTCCGGGCGACCGGTACCCCGTCGCGCGCCACCCGCCGGCGGTGGGCCGCGCGGGCTCGTCGGGGTTGAAGTTGGACAACTGCGCACGTCAGGATGCGCCATGCGCGCGCGGCGACACCCTACGGCCACCCGATGACGGTCCCGGACCTGGTGGTGCCGCTGCTCCGCCGGCAGGTCCCGGTGGCCGCCCGCGTGCTGGCCACCGCCATCGCGGACGACCCCGGATTCTGCTACCTGATGCCCGACGAGCGGCGCCGCGTCGCCGAGCTGACCGCGCTGTACCGGATGACGCTGTCGGACGTGCTGGCGCACGGCCACGCGTTCGTCACCGTGCTGGGTCCCGTGGTGACGGGGGCGCTGGCGGTCTACCCGCCCGGCGCGTACCCGATGAGCCTCCCGCGATGGGCGGCCGCCGCCCCGGGCATCGCGCGCATCGCGGCCCGCGCGCGCGAGCACAGCGGCGGCCTGATCCGGTTCGGCCGGCTGACGGCGCCCGCGGTGCCGGCGGACTCCTGGTACGTCGAGGCCGTCGGGGTGCGGCCGGACCTGCAGCGCGTGGGGCGGGGGCGGGCGCTCGTCGAGGCGGCGCTCGCCCTGGTCGACGAGGGCGGCGAGCCGTCCTACCTCGAGACGACCAACGCCGTGAACGTCGACTACTACACGCGCTTCGGCTACCGGTCGATCCGCACGCCCGTCCCACTGGCGGCCGACGGGCCATGGATCGTGCCGATGCGCCGTCCCGCGAACGGCGGATAGCGCTCTCCCGCCCGGGGCGGCTCACAATGGGGCTCATGACATCGATTACTCAGGTCACGCTGAACAACGGCGTCCAGATCCCGCAGCTCGGGCTGGGGGTGTGGCAGGTGCCGCCGGACGTCACGCAGCGCGTCGTCGAGGACGGGCTCGCCGCCGGGTACCGGCACATCGACACGGCGCAGATGTACGGCAACGAGGCCGGCGTGGGCGCGGCGCTCGCGGTCTCCGGCCTGGCGCGCGACGAGGTGTTCATCACCAGCAAGCTCAACAACAACCGCCACGGGCGGGTCAAGGCCCGCGCCGCGTTCGAGCAGACCCTCGAGCACCTGCGGTCGGAGTACGTGGACCTGTTCCTCATCCACTGGCCGCTGCAGCGTGACGACTTCGTCGACACCTGGCACGCGCTGGAGGAGTTCTACGAGTCCGGGCGGGCGCGCGCCATCGGCGTCTCCAACTTCCAGGCCCACCACCTCGACCGGCTCGCCGCGGAGTCGGACGTGGTGCCCGCCGTCAACCAGGTCGAGGTGCACCCCTACCTGACGCAGGAGCCGCTGCGCGCCTACGACCGGGAGCACGGCATCGCCACCGAGGCGTGGTCGCCGCTGGGCAGCGGCACCGTGCTCGGCGACCCGGTGCTCGCCGCCGTCGCCGCCAGGTACGGGGTCTCGCCCGCCCAGGCGGCGATCCGCTGGCACCTGCAGCGCGGCGAGGTGGTGATCCCCAAGTCGTCCCACCGCGAGCGCCAGGAGCAGAACCTGGACGTCTTCGGCTTCGAGCTGTCCGACGAGGACGTGGCGGCGCTCGCCGCGCTCAACAAGAACCGGCGCACCGGGCCGGACCCGGACACGTTCGACTGGGTGCCGAAGGGCTGAGCCGCCGCCCGGTCGGCGCGCGCCACGGCCCGATCGGCGCGATGCTGAGGCATGGACGAGACTCCCCGCGTCACCGTGATCGGCATCGGCGCCATCGGGTACGGCCTGGCGGTCAGCCTGTTGCGCGCCGGCCTGGACACCCCCGTCTGGAACCGCACCCGCTCGAAGGCCGAGCCGCTCGGCGCGCTCGGCGCCAAGGTGGCCGACGACCCCGCGAGCGCGGCGCACGACGCGGACGTGGTGATCACCGCGCTGTTCGACGCCGACGCGGACGAGCAGGTGATGTCGGTGGCGCTGCCGCAGATGGCGCGCGGCGCGGTGTGGGTGCAGTCGTCGACGGTGGGCGCGACGGGTGCCGTGCGCCTGGCCGCGCTGGCCGACGAGCACGGCGTCGTCTTCGTCGACGCCCCGCTGCTCGGCACGCGCAAGGTGGCGCTCGCCGGCAAGCTCGTCGTGCTCGCCGGCGGCCCGCCGGAGGTGCGCCCGCTCGTCGAACCCGTGCTCGCGGCGATCGGCGACCGCACGGTGTGGGTGGCCGACGAGCCCGGGCCCGCCTCGCGGCTCAAGCTCGTCTGCAACGCCTGGCTCGCCACCCTGACCGCGGGTGTGGCGCAGTCGGTGCAGCTGGCGCGCGCGTGGGGCCTCGACCCGCAGCTGTTCCTCGACGCGATCGGCGGCGCGCCGGACAGCCCGTACGCGCACGTCAAGGGCGCCGCGATGCTCTCGGGCGACTTCGAGCCGCAGCACGAGATCGCGGGGCTGCGCAAGGACCTCGGCCTCATCGCCGCGGACGCGCAGACCGCCGGCGTGCCGACCGAGCTGGTCGACGCGCTGGCGCACGCCTACGCGACCGCCGCCGGTGCCGACGACTCGCGCGACATCGCCGCGGTGGTGGACGCCTTCGGGCCCCGGCGCGCGGAGTGGCCGCTGGAGCCGCCGCCCGCGAGCTGACGCGCTCGTCCCGGCGGCCTCGCTCGTCGTCCCGGCCCAAGGCCCGCGACTCGTCGGACCCTGCCTGTCGGACCTGGTGCGTAGGGTCGTCCCGGACGATCGTCAGGGAGGACGAGTGCGCGTCATCATCACCGGTGGGGCCGGGTTCCTGGGGCGGCGGCTCGCGGCCGCGATCCTCGAGCGGGGCGAGCTGGCGGCGCCCGGTGGGCCGTCCGGGGGACCGCCCGACGAGGTCGAGTCGGTGACCCTCGCTGACGTGGCCGAGCCGCGGGACGGCGCCCTGCTGGCCGACCCGCGCGTGCGTGCCGTCGTCGGCGACATCGCCGACCCCGCCTTCGTCGGGACCCTGCTCGGCGGGGCGGAGCCCGTCAGCGTGTTCCACCTCGCGGCCGTGGTCAGCGCGCAGGCGGAGGGCGACTTCGACCTGGCGATGCGGGTCAACG
>CAZBIO010000093.1:0-3578 GCA_964491965.1 uncultured Cellulomonas sp. | reverse complement strand
GTGGACCACCGCGAGGCCTTCGGCATCAACTGGGACCCGAGCCACATGATGTGGCAGAACATCGACCCGGTGGGCTTCATCGTCGACTTCGCCGACCGGATCTACCACGTCGACTGCAAGGACACCCGCGTCCGCCCGCGCAACGGCCGGGCCGGCGTGCTGGGCTCCCACCTGCCGTGGGGTGACCCGCGCCGCGGCTGGGACTTCGTCTCGACCGGCCACGGCGACGTGCCCTGGGAGGACGCGTTCCGGGCGCTGGAGTCGATCGGCTACGCCGGCCCGATCTCGGTGGAGTGGGAGGACGCCGGCATGGACCGGCTCCACGGGGCCGCCGAGGCCGTTTCGTTCGTGCGCTCCAAGCTCTGGCCCCTCCCCACGGCCTCGTTCGACGCCGCCTTCAGCAACCAGGACTAGACACAGGAGTGATGAGACAGATGGAGAAGCGAGCCTTGACGATGGAGGCGCGCACCCTCGCCCCGGGCCAGCGCGCGGAGCTGTACGTCGCCGACGTCGTGACGGGCGAGAGCACCCTCGTCTACTCGTCGGACGCCTGGCTGTTCGAGGCGCCGAACTGGACGCCGGACGGTCTGGACCTGGTGATCAACGGCGACGGGAAGCTGTTCCGGGTACCGGCGACCGGCGGCGAGCCGGTCGAGATCCCGCTCGGCGAGGTCCCGGGCATCAACAACGACCACGTGCTCAACCCGGACGGGTCGAGCGTGTTCGTCTCGGCCTTCGACGGGCAGCTGTACGAGGTGCCCTTCGCCACCGGGGTGGCGCGCCGGGTCTCCAACGACCGCGGCCCGCGGTTCTTCTACTTCCTGCACGGCATCTCGCCGGACGGGACGACGCTCGCCTACATCGGGATGACCGTGCTGGAGGACGGCTCGGTGACGACGAACGTCTACGCCATCCCGTCCGCGGGCGGCGAGGACACCCAGCTCACCGACGTCCCGTTCCCCCACGACGGCTCGGAGTACAGCCCGGACGGGCAGTGGATCTACTTCAACTCCGAGCGGGGCTCGACGACGCCGGGCCACGCGCAGCTGTTCCGGATGCGCCCGGACGGGTCGGACGTCGAGCAGCTCACCTCGGACGAGCGGGTCAACTGGTTCCCGCACCTGTCGCCGGACGGCTCGCGCATCGCGTACATCAGCTTCCCGCCCGGCACCCTGGGGCACCCCGCCGACAAGGACGTCTACGTCCGGCTCATCGACGCCGACGGCACCACGCGCGACCTCGCCCACGTGCCGGTCGGCGGCCAGGGGACTATCAACGTCGGCAGCTGGGCGCCCGACAGCCGGCGCCTCGCGTACGTCGCCTATCCGTTCACGGAGGACTGAGCCATGGATCTGTCCCTCTCCGACGGCACGACGATCCCGCAGCTGGGACTCGGCGTGTTCAGGATGTCCGACGAGCAGGTCGAGACGGCCGTCGCGGCCGCCGCGCAGGCCGGCTACCGGATGGTCGACACCGCGCAGGGATACGACAACGAGGCGGCGGTCGGCCGGGCATTGGCCCGCCTCGACGCCCCGATGTACGTCACGACGAAGCTGCGCAACGACTTCCAGGGCTACGACAGCGCATTGCGCGAGTTCGACGCGTCCATGGCCAGGCTCGGCGTCGACGTGCTCGACCTGTTCCTCATCCACTGGCCGATGCCAGCCCGGGACCTGTACGTCGAGACGTGGAAGGCGTTCGTCCGGCTGCAGGCGGAGGGCCGCGTCCGGTCGATCGGTGTCTCCAACTTCCAGCCGGAGCACCTCCGCCGACTGGTCGACGAGACCGGGGTGGCGCCCGTGGTCAACCAGGTGGAGCTCCACCCGTACTTCCAGCAGGTCGAGGTGCGGGCCGCCGACGCCGCGCTCGGCGTGGTCACCGAGGCGTGGGGCCCGCTCGGCCAGGCCAAGACCGGCCTGCTGTCCGACGAGGTCGTGGTGCGGATCGCGCAGGCGCACGAGGCCACGCCCGCCCAGGTGGTCCTGGCGTGGCACCTGGCGATCGGCAACGTGGCGATCCCCAAGTCGGTGACGCCCACGCGGATCGTCGAGAACTTCGGCGCCGTCCGGCTCTCGCTCACCGCGGCCGACCTCGCCGACCTCACCGCGTTGGACACGGGATCGCGCATCAGCGCGAGCCCCTATGACGTCAACGACTGAATCGGAGCAGCAATGACCGTCCTGGACACGTTCAGCCTCGCCGGGAAGACCGCCGTGGTCACCGGATCCACGCGAGGGCTCGGCCGGGCGATGGCCCGCGGGCTCGCGGAGGCCGGTGCGAACGTCGTCGTCAACGGGCGCGACGCCGCGGCGGCCGCCGCGGTCGAGACGGAGCTCGCGGCCCTGGGCGTCGGCGTCGCCGTCGCTCTCGGCGACGTGACGAAGCGGGCCGACGTCGAGCGGATCCTCGCAGAGTCGATCGCTGCGTTCGGCCGCGTCGACGTGCTCGTCAACAATGCCGGGATCTGCTTCCACCGCCCCGCCGCCGAGGTGCCCGACGAGGAGTGGGACGCCGTCGTCAACGTCAACCTGACCGGCGTCTGGATCGCGAGCCAGGTGTTCGGCCGGCACATGATCGAGCGCGGCGGCGGTGTGCAGGTGAACATCGGCTCGATGTCCGCGGGGATCGTCAACCGGCCGCAGTGGCAGCCCGCCTACAACGCGTCGAAGGCGGCCGTGCACCACCTCACACGTTCGCTGGCCGCCGAGTGGGCGCCGTACGGTGTGCGTGTCAACGCGCTGGCCCCCGGGTACATGCACACGGACATGTCCCCGATCCACGAGCCCCGGTTCCACCGGTACTGGATCGAGGACACGCCGATGCAGCGCGCCGGCGAGCCGGAGGAGCTGGCGGGGGCCGTCGTGTTCCTCGCGAGCGACGCGTCGAGCTTCATGACGGGCTCGGTGCTGACGATCGACGGTGGCTACAGCGTCTTCTGACGCTTCATGACGGGGACTTCTAAGGGAGCGGCAGTGGTTCTGCGGATCGGTGTTCTCGGCGCGGCAGGGATCGCGCCCCAGGCTGTCATCCGGCCGGTGCGGCGGCGCGACGACTTCGTCGTGGCGGCGGTCGCGTCCCGCCGCGCGGGGGCGGCGGCGTCGTACGCGGCGGACCACGGCATCCCGGTGGCGTACGGCTCGTACGAGGAGCTCCTCGCCGACGACTCGATCGACGTGGTCTACAACGCGCTGCCGCCGTCGGGGCACGCGCCGTGGACCATCGCGGCGCTCGAGGCCGGCAAGCACGTCCTGTGCGAGAAGCCGTCGGCGATGAACGCGGCGGAGGCGGCCACCATGGTGGCGGCGGCTCGTCGCACGGGCAGGCGGCTGATCGAGGCGTTCCACGACCGCTACCACCCGCTCACCGCCCACTGGCTGGCGGTGCGCGACTCCGGTGACCTCGGGGACATCCAGTCCGTCGACGCGTGGTTCGACGCCTCGATCCCGTACGACCCGGCCTCCAACCGCCACGACCCGGCGGTGGGCGGCGGCGCGCTGATGGACCTCGGCTGCTACCCGGTGCACTGGCTGCGGTCGTTCCTCGGCGAGGAGCCGGTGGTGCACGCGGCGACGGCGACG
>CAZBIO010000092.1:0-25186 GCA_964491965.1 uncultured Cellulomonas sp. | reverse complement strand
TGCACACCAACGCCCGCGTCAGCCGCATCAACCGCGCCGGGCGCACCGTCGAGGTGGACGACGACGTCTACGGCTACCGCGCGCTGCACGTCGCGACCGGCGGGCGGCCGCGCGAGCTCAACCTCGCCCCGTCGCCACAGGTCGTCTACTACCGGACCATCGGCGACTACCACCGCGCCCGCGCGTTGGCGGGACGCGACGTGGTCGTCGTCGGCGGCGGCTTCATCGGCACGGAGATCGCCGCGGGCCTGGCCACGGTCGGCACCAGCGTCACGCTCCTGACGCCCGACGACGAGGTCGGCGCCGCCGTGTACCCGCGCGGGCTCGCCGGGCGCATCCGCCGGGCGTTCGACGAGCACGGCGTCACGGTCCGCACGTCCTCCCGCGCCCGGTGGCTCGACCGCTCGTCGGTGGGCACGGTCACCGTGCACGCGGACATCGCGGACGTGCCGGTGTCGATCGGCGCCGACGGCGTGGTGCTCGGCCTGGGCATCGAGCCGAATGCGGAGCTGGCGCAGGCGGCGGGGCTGCGCGTCGAGAACGGGATCGTCGTCGACCGGCACCTGCGCACCCTCGACCCCTCGGTGTTCGCCGCCGGCGACGTCGCCAGCTACCCGGACGCGATCCTCGGGCGGCGGCGCGTGGAGCACGTCGACCAGGCGACCGTCTCGGGCCGCGCCGCCGGGCGCAACATGGCGGCTACGGTGACCGGCGCACCCCTCGAGCCCTACACGCACACGCCGTTCTTCTACTCGGACATCTTCGACCTGGGGTACGAGGCGGTCGGCCGCCTGGACGCCCGCCTGGAGATCGTCGAGGACTGGGCCGAGCCCGACGAGACCGGCGTCGTCTACTACCTCGACGGGGACGCTCTCGTCGGCGTGCTGCTGTGGAACGTCTGGGACTCCACCGACGCCGCCCGCGAGCTGCTCACCCGCTACCGCGACCCCGGCTCGCTGACGGACCGCGACGCGCTGCGCGGTGCCATCGCCGCCGGGTGACGGCTACCGCTTCCGCTTCTCCCGGACGCGCACCGACACCACCACGGGCGACCCCTCGAAACCGAACGTCTCTCGCAGGCGGCGCTCGATGTACCGCCGGTAGCCCGGGTCCAGGAACCCGGTGGCGAAGACGACGAACCGCGGCGGGCGCGTCGACGCCTGCGTGGCGAACAGGATGCGGGGCTGCTTGCCGCTGCGCAGCGGGTGTGGGTGAGCCGCGACCAGCTCGCCGAGGAACGCGTTGAGCCGGCCGGTCGGCACCCGCGTGTCCCACGACGTCAGCGCCGTCTCCAGCGCCGGCACCAGCCGGTCGGCGTGCCAGCCGGTCCGTGCGGACACGTTCACCCGGGGCGCCCACTGGACCTGCACCAGGTCCTGCTCGATCTCGCGCTGGAGGTAGTAGCGCCGCTCGTCGTCCATCAGGTCCCACTTGTTGTAGGCGACGACGAGCGCCCGGCCGGCGTCCACCACCTGCTGGATCACGCGGGTGTCCTGCTCCGTCAGCGGCGCCGAGGCGTCGACGAGCACCACCGCGACCTCGGCCTTCTCGATCGCCGCCTGGGTGCGCAGCGAGGCGTAGAAGTCCGCGCCGGAGGTCTGGTGGACCCGCCGGCGGATGCCGGCGGTGTCGACGAACACATACGGGGTGCCCTTGAGCTCGACGAGCTCGTCGACGGGGTCACGCGTCGTGCCGGCCACCTCGTCGACCACCACGCGCTCGGCGCCCGCCAGCTGGTTGAGCAGCGACGACTTGCCGACGTTGGGGCGCCCGACGAGAGCCACGCGCCGCGGCCCCTCCGGCAGTGCCGCGCCGTGCGCCGACTCCTCCGGCAGCGCGTCGAGCACCGCGTCGAGCAGGTCACCGGTCCCGCGCCCGTGCAGGGCCGAGATCGGGTACGGCTGGCCCAGCCCGAGCGACCACAGCGCCGCGGCCTCCGCCTCCTGCGTGGGGCCGTCCACCTTGTTCGCCGCGAGCACCACAGGCTTGCCCGCCCGACGAAGCAACCGCACCACCTGCTCGTCGGTGTCGGTGACGCCCACGGTCGCGTCGACGACGAAGAGGACCGCGTCCGCCTGCGCGATCGCCACCTCGGCCTGCGCTGCGACGCGCGCCTCGATCCCCGCGACGTCCACCTCCCAGCCGCCGGTGTCGATGACGACGAAGTCGCGGCCCGACCACTCGGCGGGGTAGCGGACGCGGTCCCGCGTCACTCCGGGGGTGTCGAGGACCACCGCCTCGCGGCGGCCGATGATGCGGTTGACCAGCGTCGACTTGCCGACGTTCGGGCGGCCGACCACCGCCAGCACGGGCAGCGCGCGGCCGCCCTCGCCGGCCTCACCCGCCTCCTCGCCGCCGTCGAGGAGGAGCAGGTCCTCCTCGTCGAGCTCGTACTCGGCGAGTCC
Organism: uncultured Cellulomonas sp.; assembly: GCA_964491965.1. Classification (GTDB taxonomy): domain Bacteria; phylum Actinomycetota; class Actinomycetes; order Actinomycetales; family Cellulomonadaceae; genus Cellulomonas. The sequence goes on along the minus strand of CAZBIO010000092.1, from coordinate 22,781 downwards.
GGCGCGCAGTGCCCTCTCCCGCGCCTCGTCCCCCACCTCATCCCCCACGCCGCCCCGCTCGTCGGCCACGCCGCCTGCTCCGTCGGGCGCACCGCCGCTCTCGTCTGGCGACGCGATCCCTTCGTCGGGCGCGTCAAACCGCTCGTCGGGCGCGACGAAACCGGGAACCTCAGGCGAACTCACCGCCCCATTCTCCCCGACGCAACCGACCGCCCCGCCGTCCTACCCCGCCACACGTGTGGCCGATGGGGCGCATGGGACTGAAATGACGTCACACCGGTCACTCCAGTCACTCCAGCACCACGTGTGGCGGGGTTGGACACGGACGGTGCGCCGCGGGGTGCCGGGTCGGCGCCGGGGGCAGCGAGTGGGCGCGGGGTGGGTGAGCCGGGCGCGGGTGGGCGGGGCGCGGGTGGACCGGGGTGGGTGGGCGGGGCGAGGGGGGTCAGGCGAGGGGTTGCGAGGGGTCGTCGGCCGGGAGGGTCATGCCGGTACGGGCCTGCGCGCGCTCCACCAGCTCCGCCATCGCGTCCCGCAGTGCGGCGCTCGTCGTCGCGATCCGCTCGCGCGACGAGCCCCCGGCCGCCGGCGGGAGAGCCTCGCCGAACTCCATGTGGAACACCCGCCGCAGCCCCGGGATGTGCCCCAGCGACTCCCCCGTGCGCCGCGTCCCCAGGATCGCCACCGGCACCAGCGGCGCGTTCCCGTGCACCGCGAGCCAGGCCGCGCCCGCGCGCACCTCGGACACCTCGCCGCGTCCGCGGTTGCCCTCGGGGAAGATCCCGACGGCACCACCGCGGCGCAGCACGCCGAGGCTGCTCGCCAGGGCGGCCCGCCCGTTCGCGCGGTCCACCGGGATCTGCCCGGCCCACGTCAGGATCAGCCCCACCGGCCCGTGGAACAGCTCCTGCTTGGTGATGATGTGCAGCGGCCGCGGCGCGACCCCGATGAGCAGCGGCCCGTCGATCAGCGTCACGTGGTTGGCCGCCAGCACCACCGGCCCCGACGCCGGCACCCGCGCACCGCCGACCGAGCGCGTGTCCCAGACGACCCGCCCGAGGAACCGCCCCACCCACCGGGCCCACGCCGGCCCGGCCGGAGACGGCACCCATCCCGAGGGGCGCTGGGCGGTCACGGCAGGCGCCCGGTCACGCGCTCGACGACCGCGAGCACGGCGTCGATCGTCTGCGCCAGGTCGAGGTCCGACGAGTCCACCAGGTCCACGCCCTCCGCGGGCTGCTGGAACTCCACCACCGTCGAGTCCCGGGCGTCGCGGCGGAGCACCTGGTCGCGCGTCGCCGCGACGGCGGCCGCGGAGTCGTCGCCGTGCACCTCGCGGGCGCGCCGCGCCAGCCGCGCCGCCGCACTGGCGGTCAGCAGCACGCGGACGTCGGCGTCGGGCGCCACCACCGTGGTGATGTCGCGCCCCTCCGCCACCACGCCGCGGCCACTCGAGAACCCGTCCCGCCGCTCCGCCTCGACCAGCGCGCGCTGCCGGGCCACCAGCTCGGCCCGCACGGCGAGGTTGGTCGACAGCGCCGACACCTGCTCGGACACCCACGTCTCCCGGATGGGCCGGGCGACGTCCACGCCGCCGACGTGCACCGTCGGCGCCACCGGGTCCAGCCCCATCACCAGCGGCATCCGGCGGACCAGGTCGGCCACCGCAGCCTCGTCGGACAGGTCCGCGCCCTCCCCCAGGCACCACCACGTCGCCGCACGGTACATCGCGCCCGTGTCGAGGTAGGCCAGCTTCAGGCGCCGCGCCACCGCGCGCGCCACGGACGACTTCCCGGACCCGGACGGCCCGTCCATCGCGACGACGAGCGCCATCACCGCACCAGCCGCCAGCCGCGCTCCGTCAGGGCGGCGACCAGGTGCTCCTCGCGGTCCGGCAGCACCGCGATGCCGGCCATGCCGACGGGGCGGCCAGCCGCGTGGTCCAGCTGCAGGTCCTCGAGGTTGACGCCCGCCGCGCCGACGTCCGTCAGCAGCCGCGCCAGCTCGCCCGGCGAGTCCGGCACCAGCACCGTCACCACGGCGTACGCGCGGTGCGCCCCGCCGTGCTTGCCCGGGATGCGCGCCTGCCCGGCGCGGCCCGCCGCGATGGCGCCCGCGATCGTCGCCAACGACCCTGGGGCGACGTCCTCAGGCCCGGTCGCCAGCGCGGCGCTCGTCAGCGCGTCGACCACCCGATCCAGGTCGGCCCGCAGGTCGATCAGCACGGACCGCACCGCCAGCGCGTTCGCGGCGAGGATCGAGGTCCACAGCGCGGGGTCGCTCGCGGCGAGCCGCGTCACGTCGCGCAGCCCCTGTCCCGCCAGCTCCAGCGCGGACTCGTCGAGCCCCCGCAGCCGGGCGGCGACGAGCGACGCGGCCAGCTGCGGCACGTGCGACACCGCCGCGACGGCCGCATCGTGCTGCGCCGCGTCCATCGCCACCGGCACCGCGCCAAGGTCGACCGCCAGCGAGCGCACCGCCAGCAGCGCCTCCGGGGACGACGAGCCCGAGTCGGCGATCACCCACGGCCGGCCGAGGAACAGGTCGGGCACCGCGGCCGACGGGCCGGACCGCTCGCGCCCAGCCATCGGATGTGAGCCGACGTACCGCGTCAGGTCGACGTCCGCCGCCCGGAGCTCGTCGAGCACGTAGCCCTTGACGGAGGCGACGTCCGTCACCACGGCGAGCGGGTGCGCGGCCAGCTCGGCGCGCACCACGTCCGCTGTCACGTCCGGCGGCGCGGCGACGACGACGAGCGCAGGCTCGGGGTCGCCGGGCCGCGCCGGCGCGCCCGCGCCGACGTCCCGTGCCAGGGCCAGCGCGGTACGCGACGGGTCGGACAGCTGCACCTCGACACCGTGCCGGTGCAGGCCCAGCCCGACGGACGCGCCGAGCAGGCCCGTCCCGACCACCCGCACCGGCCCCTTCGTCGCGACGGTCACAAACCCACCGCCCGCTGGAGCGAGGCAACCTCGGCCGGCGACAGCACGCGCGTGCGGCCGGCCTTGAGCTCGCCGAGCCGGATGGGCCCCACCTTGGTTCGCACCAGGCGGATCACCGGGAAGCCGACCTCCTCGAACAGGCGGCGCACCACGCGGTTGCGCCCGTCGTGCAGCACGACCTCGACGAGCGACTGACCCGGGATCATGTCCACCACGCGGTAGCCGTCGACCTTCACCAGCCCGTCGTCGAGCTCCACGCCCTTGAGCAGCTGGGAGCCGAGCCTGGCCGGCACCTGGCCGATGACGTCGACGAGGTACGTCTTCGGCACCTCGTAGGACGGGTGCGTCAGCCGCTGGGCCAGCTCGCCGTCGTTGGTCAGCAGCAGCAGGCCCTCGCTGTCGACGTCGAGGCGGCCGACGTGGAACAGCCGCTCCGGGCGCTCCGACACGTAGTCGGCGATCGTCTCGCGGCCCTCGGGGTCGCTCATGGTCGACAGCACGCCCTCCGGCTTGTGGAAGGCCAGCGTGACGAGGTCCGGGTTGGTCTGCACCCGGTCGCCGTCGACGTGGATCACCTGCCTGTCGGGGTCGACGCGCACGCCGAGCTCGCGCACCACGACGCCGTCCACCGTGACGCGCCCGGCGAGGATCAGCTCCTCGCTGGCGCGCCGCGACGCGACGCCGGCCGACGCGAGCACCTTCTGCAGCCGCACGCCGTCGGGGACGTGCACGTCCCTGGCCTTGGCCCGGCCCCTGCCCTGTCCGCCCGCGGCGGATCCGCTCATTGCTGACCTCCGGTCGTCTCGGCGCCCTCCAGCGCGTCGATCTCCGGCAGGTAGGGCGCCAGCGGGGGCAGCTCGTCGAGGCTCGCCAGTCCCATCCGCTCCAGGAAGTATCCCGTGGTCCCGTAGAGAACCGCACCGCTCGTCGGCTCGACGCCCAGCTCGGCGACCAGCCCGCGCGCCGTCAGCGTGCGCACCACCGAGTCGACGTTGACGCCGCGGACCGCCGAGACCTGCCCGCGCGACACCGGCTGCCGGTAGGCGATCACCGCCAGCGCCTCCAGCGCGGCTTGCGTCAGCCGCGCCTGCTGCCCGTCGAGCACGAAGCGCCCGACGACGTCCGCGTACGCCGGTGCCGAGTAGATGCGCCACCCGCCACCCGCCTCCCGCAGGTCGAACCCGCGCGGCCGCGCGCCGTCCTCGCCGCGGTACTCGGCCGCGAGCCGCGCCAGCAGCTCCTCGACCCTCGCCGTCGGCAGCGCGAGCACCGCCGCGAGGCGGACCGCCGGGATCGGCTCGTCGGCCACCATGAGCACGGCCTCGAGCGTCGCCGCCGCCCCGCCGGGCAGGTCCTCGACGTCGAACGCCAGCTCGTCGGCCTTGGGTTCCTCGTCGGGCACGGTCACGGCGCCTCCTCCTCTTCCGGTACGGCTTCGTCCGACGAGCCCGCGCCCGACGAGCCAGAGCCCGACGAGGGCTCGCCCGGCGGCTCGTCGGACGCCTGCTCATCGAAGTCGCTGACCCGCGGAACGTGGTCGTCGGCGCCGGTCCACCGCACGGTCAGCTCGCCGAGCGGCACCACCTGCTCGAACGCCACCGCCGCCTCGCGGTACAGCTCCAGCAGGGCGAGGAACCGGGCGACGACGACGAGCGTCGAGCCGGCGTCGCCCACGAGGGTGCGGAACGCGATGGCACCGTGCCGCCGCAGCCGCTCGACGACCACCGCGGCCTGCTCGCGCACCGACACCGCCGGCGCGTGCAGGTGCGAGATGTCCACGACGGGCACGGGCCGGGGCGCCAAGGCTCGCGCGGCGAGGGCGGCGAGCTCGTCGGGCCCGAGCGACCACAGCAGCTCCGGCAGCAGCGCCGCCAGGTGCGGCTCCAGCGCCACCGCGCGCGGCCGCCGCCGGCCCTCGTCGGCCAGCCGGGAGCCGAAGTCCGAGGCGACCTGCTTGTACGCGCGGTACTGCAGCAGCCGCGCGAACAGCAGGTCGCGCGCCTCGAGCAGCTCGAGGTCCTCGTCGTCCTCCACCTCGCCCGCGGGCAGCAGGCGCGCGGCCTTGAGGTCGAGCAGCGTCGCGGCGACGACGAGGAACTCCGACGCCTGCCCCAGGTCCCACGCCCCCTCCGCGGCGCGGATGTGGGCGATGAACTCGTCGGTCACCTGCGCGAGCGCGACCTCGGTGATGTCGAGCTTGTGCTTGGCGATCAGCCCCAGCAGCAGGTCGAACGGGCCGTCGAAGACGTCGAGGTGGACCGCGAACCCCGAGCTGCCGATCGGGGCGGCGTCGTCGTGCTCAGGCGGCGTCGCCACGCGCGACGAGCTCACGGGCCAGCTGCCGGTAGGACTCGGCGCCGGCGTGCGACGGCGCGTAGGTGGTGATCGGCTCGGCCGCGACGGTCGCGTCCGGGAACTTCACGGTCCGCGAGATCACGGTCTGGAACAGCGTGTCGCCGAACGCCTCGTGGACCCGCGCCACCACCACGCGCGCGTGCAGCGAGCGGGAGTCGTACATCGTCGCGAGGATGCCGTCCACCTGCAGCCGCGGGTTGAGCCGGTCGCGCACCTTCTCGATGGTCTCGACGAGCAGGGCGACGCCGCGCAGCGCGAAGAACTCGCACTCCAGCGGGATGACCACGCCGTGCGCGGCGGTCAGCGCGTTGACCGTCAGCAGCCCGAGCGACGGCTGGCAGTCGACGACCACCACGTCGTACTCGTCGAGCGCGGGACGCAAGGCGCGCGACAGCGCGGACTCCCGCGCCACCTCGCTGACCAGCTGGACCTCCGCGGCCGACAGGTCGATGTTCGCGGGCAGCAGGTCGAGCCCGGGGGTCGCGGTGGCGCGCAGCACGTCGGTGTACGTGAGGTTGCGGTCCATCAGCAGGTTGTAGACGGTGTGGTCCAGCTCGTGCGGCGAGACGCCGAGGCCGACGGACGCCGCGCCCTGCGGGTCGAAGTCGACGACGAGCACCTTGCGGCCGTACTCGGCCAGCGCCGCGGCCAGGTTGATCGCCGTCGTCGTCTTGCCGACGCCGCCCTTCTGGTTGCAGAGGGCGATCACCCGCGCCGGCCCGTGCGAGGCTAGCGCGGCCGGCACCGGGAAGTCCGGCATCGGCCGCCCGACGACGTCGAGGCGGGGCTGTGTCGTCTGGCTCACCACGCGCTCACCACGCGGGACAACCTACCGGAGCGACCTCGCGACGCCTCGGCGACGGGCCGCGAACCACGCGACTCACGTCGCCCGCGGGTGGTTGGCGACGTACACCTCACGGAGCAGGTCCGGCGTCACCATCGTGTAGATCTGCGTGGTCGTCACCGAGGCGTGGCCCAGCAGCTCCTGCACCACCCGGACGTCGGCCCCACCCTGCAACAGGTGCGTGGCGAACGAGTGCCGCAGCGTGTGGGGCGACACGTGCGCCGCCGTGGCGAGGCCCGCCCGCTCGGCGGCGGTGCGCAGCACGGCCCAGGCGGTCTGCCGCGTCATGCGCTCGCCGCGAGTGTTGAGGAAGAGCGCCGCGGTGCCCCGGCCGCCCGCCGCCAGCGCGGAACGCGCCCGGACCAGGTAGGCGTCCACGGCCGTCGCCGCGAACGAGCCGACCGGCACCACGCGCTCCTTGTCGCCCTTGCCGAGGAGCCGCACCGCGGCGTGCCCGGGCGTGAGGTCGAGGTCGTCGACGTCGAGCCCCACCGCCTCGGAGATGCGGGCGCCCGTGGAGTACAGCAGCTCGAGCAGCGCGCGGTCGCGCAGCGGCACCGGGCCGTCCCCGACCACGCCGGCGTCGAGCAGGCGCGCCACGTCGTCGACCGACAGAGCCTTGGGCAGGCGGCGTGGCAGGGCGGGTGCGCGTACGGACCGAGCGGGGTCAGCCGCGGCGATGCCCTCCGGCACCAGGAAGCGATGCCACCCGCGGATCGCCGCGACACCCCGCGCGGCCGACGAGGCCGACAGCGGCGCGCCCCCGTCCGCGCCGGTGCGCACCGCGAGCACGTAGTCCTCGACGTCGCGCTCGGTGACGTCCCCCGGCGCGGTCAGGCCGCGGGACGCGAGGAACTCGACGTAGCGCGACAGGTCGCGCCGGTAGGCGGCGAGCGTGTTCGCCGCCAGGCCGCGCTCCACGGTCAGGTGGGCCAGGTAGGCGTCCCTGGCCCGCGCCAGCTCCTCGTCGAGGGCGCGCCCGTCCGGCATGGACGGGACGCTACAGCGGGAGGAACACGTCGACGACGACCGCCACGGACAACAGCGTCAGGTACGTGATCGAGTGGTGGAACACGCGCATGGCGCGCACCTTGTGGTGCTCGGGGTCCCGGGCCTGGCGCAGCAGGGACAGGCACGAGCCGAGGAACCACACGCCGAGCGCCCCGGCGACCGCCGCGTACACCCACGTCATGCCGGCGACGGGGACCAGCAGCAGCGAGCAGGCGATCATCGCGAAGGCGTACCCGACCATCTGCGCCGCCACCTGTGCGTCGCGCGCCACCACCGGGAGCATCGGCACGCCCGCCGCCGCGTAGTCCGTGCGGAACTTCATCGACAGCGGCCAGTAGTGCGGCGGCGTCCAGAAGAACACCACCCCGAACAGCAGCAGGGCCGACCACGAGATCCCGCCGGTGACGGCCGACCACCCGATCAGGACCGGCATGCAGCCCGCCGCGCCGCCCCAGACGATGTTCTGCGACGTCCGGCGCTTGAGCACCATCGTGTAGCCGACGACGTAGATGGCGATCGCGCCGCCGGCGAACACCGCCGAGATCGGGTTGACCGCGAACCACAGCAGCACCAGCGCGACGACGCCGAGGACGGCCGCGAACGCCACGGTCGCGCCGGGGCCGATCAGCCCGGTCGCCGTCGCCCGCCGCCGCGTGCGGTGCATCACGGCGTCGATGTCGCGGTCGAACCAGCAGTTGAGGACGTTCGCCGACGCGGCGGCCAGGGCCCCGCCGACGAGTGTGGCGACGACCAGCCGCCACGCCGGGATGCCCCCCGCAGCGAGCACCATCGTCGGCACGGTGGTGACCAGGAGGAGCTCGATGACGCGCGGCTTCGTCAGGGCGACGTAGGCGCCGACGGTGGCCCGCCAGGAGGGGCGCCGCACCGGCGTGACCAGCGACGGCACCGACGGGGGCACGGTCGAGGCCGAGGCGGGAGCCGCCGGGCTCGTCAGGCGCACCAGTGTCCGTTCGTCGTCGTGGCTAGCTCGGCTCATGCTACATGGGACTTCGGTCCCAGACCGGGCGTTGGGGGGTCGTCTGGCCACCGGACGGACGGCCCGACGACCGGTCGCGACGCGGTTATAGGCTCGCGGTGCACGTTCTCCGGCCTCGGTGCCGGGGCCCCGCCGGCGCCCGGGAAAGGGCGTCGGACTTCCAAGTCCGTCATCCCGGGCAGCGGCCCGGAAGGGAACGAATGTGAACGCGAAGGCTCCCCTGGCGACGACCGTCGGATGGACCGATCTCGACCTGCGGGCGGTGGACACGGTCCGGGTGCTCGCGGCGGACGCGGTCGAGAAGGTGGGCAACGGCCACCCCGGCACCGCCATCAGCCTGGCCCCGCTGGCGTACCTCCTCTACCAGGACGTGCTGCGCCACGACCCCGCGGACCCCACGTGGGTGGGCCGTGACCGGTTCGTCCTGTCGGCGGGCCACTCGAGCCTCACCCAGTACATCCAGCTCTACCTCGGCGGCTTCGGCCTCGAGCTGTCGGACCTCCAGGCGCTGCGCACGTGGGGCTCCCTGACGCCGGGCCACCCCGAGTACGGCCACACCAAGGGCGTCGAGATCACCACCGGCCCCCTGGGCCAGGGCATCGCCTCCGCCGTCGGCATGGCGATGGCCGCCCGGCGCGAGCGCGGGCTCCTCGACCCGGACGCCCCGGCGGGCACCAGCCCGTTCGACCGCCACGTGGTGGTCATCGTCTCGGACGGCGACCTCGAGGAGGGCGTGTCCGCCGAGGCCTCGTCGATCGCCGGCACGCAGGAGCTCGGCAACCTCGTCGTCGTCTGGGACGACAACCGCATCTCGATCGAGGGCAACACGTCGATCGCGTTCGGCGAGGACACGGTCGCCCGCTACGCCGCCTACGGCTGGCACACGCAGGTGGTCGACTGGACCGCCGGCGGCGACTACCGCGAGGACGTCGACGCGCTCGCCGAGGCGATCGCCGCCGCGAAGGCCGTGACGGACAAGCCGTCCTTCATCGCGCTGCGCACCCTCATCGGATGGCCCACCCCCGGGCACACCAACTCCCACACCGCGCACGGCAACAAGCTCGGGACGGACTCGGTGCGCGGCCTCAAGGAGATCCTCGGGTTCGACCCGGACCAGACGTTCGCCGTGGAGCCGGCGGTCATCGAGCACACGCGCGCCCGTCTCGCGGCGAAGGCCGCGAAGGACCGCTCCGAGTGGCAGGCGCGCTACGACGCGTGGCGCTCCGCCAACCCCGACGCCGCCGCCCTGTACGACCGCCTGGCGGAGCACCGCCTCCCCGACGGCTGGTCCGACGTCCTGCCCGCCTTCCCGGCCGGCACGTCCATCGCGACGCGCGCCGCGTCCGGGAACGTCCTGTCCGCGCTGGCGCCGGTGCTCCCCGAGCTGTGGGGCGGCAGCGCCGACCTTGCCGGCTCCAACAACACGACCATGAAGGGCGAGCCCTCGTTCCTGCCCGCGCACCGCTCCAGCCATGAGTTCGCCGGCAACGAGTACGGCCGCACGCTGCACTTCGGCATCCGCGAGCACGGGATGGGCGCGATCGTCTCCGGCATCGTCCTGTCCGGCCTCACCCGCGCGTACGGCGGCACGTTCCTGCAGTTCGCCGACTACATGCGCGGCTCGGTGCGCCTCGCCGCCCTCATGGGCGTGCCGTCCATCTACGTGTGGACGCACGACTCGATCGGCCTCGGCGAGGACGGCCCCACGCACCAGCCGGTGGAGCACCTCGCGGCCCTGCGCGCCATCCCGGGCCTCGCGATCGTGCGGCCGGCGGACGCCAACGAGACGGCGGCCGCCTGGAAGGCGATCCTCGAGCGCCGGGACGGGCCTGTCGGCCTGATCCTTACGCGGCAGAACGTCCCGACGTTCCCGCGCGGCGAGGAGGGCTACGCGCCCGCCGACGGCCTGGCCCGCGGGGCGTACACGCTGCTCGACGCCTCGAACGGGGCGCCGGAGGTGCTGCTGGTCGGCACGGGCTCCGAGGTCCAGCTCGCCGTCGCGGCGCGCGCGGCGCTCGAGGCCGAGGGCATCCCCACGCGCGTCGTCTCGGCCCCCAGCCTCGAGTGGTTCGACGAGCAGGACGAGGCCTACCGTGAGTCCGTGCTCCCCTCGTCGGTCAAGGCCCGCGTGAGCGTCGAGGCCGGCATCGCACAGCCGTGGCACAAGTACCTCGGCGACGCCGGCCGCGCGGTCTCCCTCGAGCACTTCGGGGCGTCGGCCGACTACCAGACGCTGTACCGCGAGTACGGGATCACCGCCGAGGCGGTCGCGCAGGCGGCCAAGGCGTCGCTCGCCGCCGCGAAGGGTGGCGTCGCTTAGGACCGAAAGGGGCACGTGCATGACGAGGCAGGACACCCCCCTGCACCGACTCGCCGACGCCGGCGTCGCACTCTGGCTCGACGACCTGTCGCGCGGACTCGTCCGCAGCGGCGGCCTGGCCGGCCTCGCCGAGCGCGGTGTGGTCGGTGTCACTAGCAACCCGTCGATCTTCGCCGCCGCGCTCTCGCATGGCGACGACTACGCCGAGCAGCTGCGCGAGCTGGCGGCGGAGGCCGCGGCGGCCGACGAGGCCGTGTGGCGGATCACCACGGACGACGTCCGCGACGCGTGCGACGTGCTGCGGCCCCGGTACGAGGCCAGCGACACCGTCGACGGTCGCGTCTCCATCGAGGTGGACCCGCGGCTCGCCCACGACACCGCCGGGACGCTGGAGGCGGCCCGCGCGCTGTGGTCCGAGATCGAGCGGCCGAACCTGTTCGTCAAGATCCCGGCGACGGTCGAGGGGCTGCCCGCGATCACGGCCGCGCTGGCCGAGGGCATCAGCGTCAACGTGACGCTGATCTTCGCGATCGAGCGCTACCGCGCGGTGATGGACGCGTTCCTCGCCGGCCTGGAGCAGGCCGACGACGCGGGCCTCGACCTCGGCCCCATCGGTTCCGTGGCGTCGTTCTTCGTCTCACGCGTCGACACGGCGGTCGACCCGCTCCTCGACGCCGTCGGCACGGCCGAGGCGGCAGCGCTGCGCGGGAAGGCGGGCGTCGCGAACGCGCGGCTCGCGTACGGCGCCTACCTCGACGTCGTCGCGGACGGTCGGTGGACCACCCTGGCCCAGGCCGGCGCGCACCCGCAGCGGCCGCTGTGGGCGTCCACCGGCGTCAAGGACAAGGCGTACCCGGACACGCTGTACGTCGACGAGCTCGTCGCGCCGGGTGTCGTCAACACGGTGCCGGCCGCGACGCTCGAGGCCGTCGCCGACCACGGGACGGTCCGCCTCGACGCCGTCACCGGCGCCCTGGACGGGGCAGCCGACGTGTTCGCCCGCCTCGACCGGATCGGCATCGACATGAACGCGGTGACCGACAAGCTCGAGACCGAGGGCGTCGACAAGTTCGTCGCCTCCTGGGAGCAGCTGCTCGGCACCGTCCAGGCGGGTCTCGACGCGGCCGCCGGCAGCGTCGAGACCACCGGGGCCGCCGGGTGAGTCCCGCCCGCGTCGCCCCGGGCGTCAACCCGCTGCGCGACCCTCGGGACCGGCGCATGCGCCGGATTGCCGGACCGTGCGGCCTGGTGATCTTCGGTGTCACGGGAGACCTGGCGCGCAAGAAGCTGATGCCCGCCGTCTACGACCTGACCAACCGCGGCCTGCTCCCGCCCGGGTTCGCGCTCACCGGCTTCGCCCGGCGAGACTGGGAGACCCAGGACTTCGCGCAGATCGTCCACGACTCCGTCAAGGAGTACGCCCGCACGCCGTTCCGCGAGGCGACGTGGCGCCAGCTGTCGGAGGGCATCCGCTTCGTCGCCGGGACGTTCGACGAGCAAGGCGCCTTCGACCGGCTCCGCGACACGGTCGAGGAGCTCGACGTCAACCGCGGCACGGGCGGCAACCACGCGTTCTACCTGTCGGTGCCGCCCGCGTCGTTCCCGATCGTCTGCCAGCAGCTGGCGCGCTCCGGACTGTCGCAGCCGAAGGACGGCACGTGGCGGCGGGTGGTCATCGAGAAGCCGTTCGGCCACGACCTGGCCAGCGCCCGTGAGCTCAACGACACCGTCTCGCAGGTGTTCCGGCCCGACGACGTGTTCCGCATCGACCACTACCTGGGCAAGGAGACCGTCCAGAACCTCCTGGCGCTGCGGTTCGCCAACCAGCTCTTCGAGCCGATCTGGAACGCCAACTACGTCGACCACGTGCAGATCACGATGGCCGAGGACATCGGCATCGCCGGGCGGGCGGGGTACTACGACGGCATCGGCGCCGCGCGCGACGTCATCCAGAACCACCTGCTGCAGCTCCTCGCCCTGACCGCGATGGAAGAGCCGGTCTCGTTCGAGGCCTCGGCCCTCCAGGCGGAGAAGGTCAAGGTGCTCTCGGCCGTGCGGCTCCCCCGCGACCTGGCCAAGCACACGGCGCGGGGCCAGTACGCCGGCGGCTGGCAGGGCGGCGAGAAGGTCGTCGGGTACCTGCAGGAGGAGGGCTTCAACCCCGACTCGGTCACCGAGACGTTCGCGGCGATCCGCGTGGACATCGACACCCGGCGGTGGGCCGGCGTGCCGTTCTACCTGCGCACGGGCAAGCGCCTCGGCCGGCGGGTCACGGAGATCGCCGTCGTCTTCAAGAAGGCGCCCCACCTGCCGTTCGAGTCCAGCGACACGTCGGAGCTGGGCAAGAACGCGCTGGTCATCCGCGTACAGCCCGACGAGGGCGTCACCGTGCGGTTCGGCGCCAAGGTGCCCGGCACCGCGATGGAGGTCCGGGACGTCACGATGGACTTCGGCTACGGCCACGCGTTCACCGAGACGTCGCCCGAGGCGTACGAGCGCCTCATCCTCGACGTCCTGCTGGGCGACCCTCCGCTGTTCCCGCGGCACGAGGAGGTCGAGCTGTCCTGGCGGATCCTCGACCCGGTGATCGAGGCGTGGGCGGCCAAGGGCAGGCCGGAGCCGTACGAGCCGGGCTCGTGGGGACCGGCGTCGGCCGACGCGATGATGGCCCGTGACGGGCGAGCCTGGAGGCAGCCGTGATCATCGACCTGCCGGACACCACCACCCGCGACATCAACCGTCGCCTCGTCGACGAGCGCGACGAGGGCGGTGCCGTCGCGCTCGGCCGCGTGCTGACGCTCGTCATCGACGCGGGCGCGCACGACCCGGAGGAGGCGATCGACGCCGCCAACGACGCCAGCCGCGAGCACCCCTGCCGGATCATCGTGCTGTCCACCATCGACGAGCGCACCGACGCCCACCTGGCCGCGCAGATCCGCCTCGGTGGCGACGCCGGCGCCAGCGAGGTGATCGTGCTGTGGCCGTCCGGCGAGCTGCGCGAGCACCTCGACTCGCTCGTCGTCCCCCTCCTCCTGCCCGACGCGCCGATCGTCGTGTGGTGGCCCTTCGAGGTGCCGGAGAACCCGGCCGAGGACCCCGTGGGGCGGATGGGCATCCGCCGCATCACCGACACCACGCAGTGCAGCCACCCGCAGTCGACGCTGCGCAAGCTCGTCGGCACGTACACCGACGGCGACACGGACCTGGCGTGGACGCGCGCCACGCTCTGGCGCGGGCTCATCGCCGCGACGCTCGACCAGCCGCCCTACGAGCCGGTGCACCGGGCCGTGGTCAGTGGCGAGGCGACCCACCCGTCGATGGACCTCATGGCGGCGTGGCTCGCGTGGGCGCTGCGCTGCCCGGTCGAGATCGAGCGGATCGACGGCGCACCCGCGATCACCAGCGTCCGACTGGTCCGCGCCAGCGGCGACATCGTCCTCGACCGTCCCGACGGCAAGACCGCCGAGCTGCACCAACCCGGCCAGCCGCCGCACCGCATCGCGCTGCCGATCCGCCAGCTCAAGGAGTGCCTGGTCGAGGAGCTGCGACGCCTCGACCCCGACGAGATCTACGGCGAGGTCCTCACGAAGGGCCTCGCCAAGGTTCCGGCCTGACGCCGGAAGCCCCGACGCTGGGAGGGCCGACTCATGACCACCGAAGTCGTCGTCCATCCGGATGCCGCGACGCTCGCGCAGGTGACCGCCGCGCGGCTGCTGGTGCGGCTCGTCGACCTCCAGGCGCAGCGCTCCCCACTGCACGTGGTGCTGACCGGGGGCACCGTCGGCATCGACGTGCTGCGCGCCGCGGCCGGCTCACCGGTGCGCGACGCCGTCGACTGGTCCGGTGTGCACGTCTGGTGGGGAGACGAGCGCTTCGTCGCCGCCGGCTCCCCCGACCGCAACGAGATCCAGGCGCGGCAGGCGCTGCTCGACTCCCTGCCCCTCCCCGCGGAGAACGTCCACGCCGTCCCCTCGTCGGACACCGTGCCCGACGAAGGCGCGGCGGCCGCCGCCTACGCCGACGAGCTCGCCCGCTTCGCGGAGCCGCCCAACGAGGCCCTGGGGATCGACGTCCCCCTGGTGCCGGCGTTCGACGTGCTGCTGCTGGGCGTCGGCCCGGACGGCCACGTCGCATCGCTGTTCCCCGGACACGCGACGCTGACCAGCACCGACACCGTGGTCGGCGAGGCCGACTCCCCCAAGCCGCCGCCCGGCCGCGTGTCCCTGACGTTCCCGGCGATCCGCGCCGCGCGCGAGGTGTGGCTCGTCGCCGCCGGCGAGCCCAAGGCCGACGCCGTCGCCGCGGCCGTTGCCGGCGCCCCGGTCGAGCAGACACCCGCCGCGGGCGCCGTTGGCAGCACGGGCACGCTGTGGCTCCTCGCCGTCGCCGCGGCGTCGTCACTGCCCGGCGCCGTGCTCCCCTGACGCGGCGCCCGGCGCGAGCCCGCGCTCAGCGGCCCCGGCGGGCCCGCAGCGCGGCGAGCGCCTCGTCGAGGATCGCGGCGCCGTCCTCGTCGGACCGCCGCTCCTTCACGTACGCCAGGTGCGTCTTGTACGGCTCGTTGCGGAACGGCGCCGGCGGGTTCTCCTTGTCCTGGCCGGCCGGGAAGCCGCACCGGGGGCAGTCCCACGTGACGGGAGCCTCCTCGACGGCCTCCTCCGCGAAGCTGGGGCGCGTCTCGTGCCCGTTCGCGCACCAGTAGGAGATCCACACCCGCGGCGCGACCTCGCCCCGCTCCGCCTCACCCATCGGGCCCGCGCCGACGCGGGACCCGCGGATTGCGCTTCCGCTCGCCATCAGACCCTCAGCTCACGCGCTCGATCAGGCCGATGCCGGTGATCACCAGCACCCAGCCCAGGGCCACCGTCACGGTGATCCGGTTGAGGTTGCGCTCGGCCACGCCCGACGAGCCGACGTTCGACGTGATGCCGCCGCCGAACATGTCCGAGAGGCCACCGCCCTTGCCCTTGTGCAGCAGGACGAGCGGGATGAGCAGGAGGCTGGCGAGCACCAGCAGCACCTGGAGGACGATCCGGAGAGCGGTCACGGCGGCGGACATTCCTGTCTGGACGGTACGGACGTGGGTTCAAGCGTAAGCGACGTTCCGAGCAGCCGGAACACACTTCGCGCCGGGGAGGTTCCCGGGCCGGGTCTGCTCACCCGGCCCGGGAACCGATCTCTCACAGGCCGACGGCGTGCTCCTTGAAGCGCACCATCTTCGCGAACTCCTCGGGGTCGAGGCTCGCGCCGCCGACGAGCGCGCCGTCGACGTCCGCGCCGGCCATGATCGCGGCGATGTTCGACGACTTGGCCGACCCGCCGTAGAGCACGCGCACCTGCGCCGCCGTGGCCTCGTCGTACAGCTCGACGAGGCGGCCGCGGATCGCTGTGGCCATCTCCTGCGCGTCGTCCGGCGTCGCGGTCTCGCCCGTGCCGATCGCCCAGACCGGCTCGTACGCCACGACGACCTTCACCACGTCGGCCGCCGGCACGTCGACGAGGGCGCCGTCGAGCTGGGACAGCGTGTGGCCGACGTGGGCGCCCGCCCGCCGCGTTTGCAGGTCCTCGCCGACGCAGAGGATCGGCGCCAGGCCGTTCGCCAGGGCGTTGCGCACCTTGGCGTTGACCAGCGCGTCGTCCTCACCGTGGTACTGCCGCCGCTCGGAGTGCCCGACGACGGCGTACGTGCAGCCCAGCTTGGACAGGAACAGCGGCGATACCTCGCCGGTGTAGGCGCCCGACGTGTGCGTCGACACGTCCTGCGCGCCGTAGACGATGCCGAGCTTGTCGGCGTCGACCAAGGCCTGCACCGAACGCAGGTCGGTGAACGGCGGGAGCACCGCCACCTCGACGGACGCGTAGTCGTGCTTGGCGTCCTGGAGCAGCCACGCGAGCTTCTGCACGGTGTGCGTCGCCTGCTGGTGGTCCAGGTTCATCTTCCAGTTGCCCGCCATCAGCGGGGTGCGGTTCGCCACGCTCATGCCTCCAGCACCGCGATGCCCGGGAGGCTCTTGCCCTCGAGGAACTCGAGGCTGGCGCCGCCGCCGGTCGAGATGTGGCCGAACGCGGCCTCGTCGAACCCGAGGATCCGGATCGCGGCCGCGGAGTCACCGCCGCCGACGATCGAGAAGCCGCCGGCCTTGCCGGCGTCGACGAGCGCCTGGGCGACCGCCCGGGTGCCGGCCGAGAACGCCTCGAACTCGAACACGCCCGCGGGGCCGTTCCACACCACGGTCTTGGCGTCCGCGATCTTCGAGGCGAAGAGCTTGGCACTCTGCGGGCCGATGTCCAGGCCCATCTGGTCGGCAGGGATCGCGTCGACCGGCACCACGGTGGCCGGCGCGTCGGCCGCGAAGGCCGGGGCCACCACGGCGTCGACCGGCAGGACGATCTCCACGCCCTTCTCGGCGGCCGTGGCCAGGTAGCCCTTGACGGTCTCCAGCTGGTCCGCCTCGAGCAGGCTCGTACCGACCGAGTGGCCCTGGGCCGCGATGAACGTGAACGCCATGCCGCCACCGATCACCAGCCGGTCGGCCTTGGTCAGCAGGTTGGAGATGACGCCGAGCTTGTCGGACACCTTGGCGCCGCCGAGGACCACGACGTACGGCCGGTCGGGGTTGTCGGTCGCCTTGCGCAGCGACTCGACCTCCTTGAGCACCAGCGAGCCGACCGCGTGCGGCAGGCGCTGGGCGACGTCGTACACCGACGCCTGCTTGCGGTGCACCACGCCGAAGCCGTCGGACACGTAGGCGTCGGCGAGGGCGGCGAGCTCGTCGGCCAGCGCCCCGCGGACGGCCTCGTCCTTGCTCGTCTCGCGCGCGTCGAACCGGACGTTCTCCAGGAGCGCGATCTCCCCGTCGCCCAGGGCGGCCACGGTCTGCTTCGCCGACTCGCCGACGAGGTCGTGGGCCAGCGCCACCGGCTTGCCCAGCAGCTCGCCGAGCCGCGTGGCGACCGGGGCGAGCGAGTACTTCGCCTCGAAGCCCTCGCCGGCCGGGCGGCCGAGGTGCGCCGTCACGACGACGCGCGCGCCCTTGGCCAGCAGCGCCTGGATCGTCGGGAGCGCGGCCCGGATGCGGCCGTCGTCGGTGATGACGCCGTCCTTGAGCGGCACGTTGAAGTCGGAACGGACGAGTACGCGCTTGCCGCGCAGGTCGCCCAGGTCGTCGATGGTCTTCATCTCTCCTGCCTCGGATGGGGGGTCGACACAGCAGCGTCCGCGTGCGCCGGGCCTGGTGGCCGGGGCGCACGCGGACGCATCGCTGGGGCTAGCGGGCGGCGGTCAGAGCCGCTCGCCCACGAACACGGTGAGCGCGACGAGCGAGTTGGAGTAGCCCCACTCGTTGTCGTACCAGGAGACGACCTTGACCTGGTCGCCGATCACCTTGGTCAGCTTCGAGTCGAAGAGGCTCTGGTGCGGGTTGGAGACGATGTCGGTCGAGACGATGTCGTCGTCCACGTACTCGAGGATGCCCTTGAGCGGGCCCTCCGCGGCCGCCTTCACCGCCGCGTTGACCTCCTCGACGGTGGTCTCCTTCGGGGCGGTGAACGTCAGGTCCGTCGCCGAGCCGGTGATCACCGGCACGCGCAGCGCGTACCCGTCGAGCTTGCCCTTGAGCTCGGGGAGCACCAGGGCGACCGCCTTGGCGGCGCCGGTCGACGTCGGCACGATGTTCTGCGCGGCGGCGCGGGCACGGCGCAGGTCGCGGTGCGGCCCGTCCTGCAGGTTCTGGTCGCCCGTGTACGCGTGGATCGTCGTCATGAGGCCGCGGACGATCCCGATCGAGTCGTTGAGCGCCTTCGCCAGCGGGGCGAGGCAGTTCGTGGTGCACGACGCGTTCGAGATGATGTTGTGGTTCGCCGGGTCGTACGTCTCGTGGTTGACGCCGACGACGAACGTGCCGTCCTCGTTCTTGGCCGGGGCGGAGATGATGACCTTCTTCGCGCCGCCGTCGATGTGGGCCTTGGCCTTGTTCGCGTCGGTGAAGAAGCCCGTCGACTCGATGACGATGTCCGCACCCAGCTCGCCCCACGGGAGGGCCGAGGGGTCGCGCTCCGCGAGAGCCCGGATCTTCTTGCCGTCGACGATGATGTTCTCGTCGTCGTAGTCCACGCTCAGCGGGAAGCGGCCCAGCACGGTGTCGTACTTGAGCAGGTGGGCCAGGGTCTTGTTGTCGGTCAGGTCGTTGACGCCGACAACCTCGATGTCAGCACCGGACGCGATGATCGCCCGGTAGAAGTTACGCCCGATCCGGCCGAAGCCGTTGATTCCGACCTTGATGGTCACTTGCCCTCCTCGGCACGCGCCGATCCAGGTCGGCGCACACTCCAAACGGTTGGTGGGATCAGTCGCACGCCGATGTGCGCCGCGCCGCCCCACGGGTCGTGACCGGCCGTTCTGCAGAACATGCCGAACACGTGACACCCCTGTGACGATCGCGTGACACGACCCTATACCCCGAGTTTGGCCGTGGCCGTACGACGAAAGTCCGCCCAGGTGACCGTTACAGGTCGAGCATGTCCGGCGACAGCGACGCCTCCGTGTCGGGAATCCCCAGGTCGGACGCGCGCTTGTCGGCGGTGGCCAGCAGGCGGCGGATGCGGCCGGCGACCGCGTCCTTCGTCAGTGGCGGATCGGCCAGCTTGCCGAGCTCCTCGAGCGAGGCCTGCTTGTGCGCGAGCCGCAGCTCGCCCGCCTCGCGCAGGTGGTCCGGGAGCTCGTCGCCGAGGATCTCGAAGGCGCGCTCGACGCGGGCGCCGGCTGCCACCGCGGCGCGCGCCGACCGGCGCAGGTTCGCGTCGTCGAAGTTCGCCAGCCGGTTGGCGGTGCCGCGCACCTCGCGGCGCACCCGGCGCTCCTCCCAGACGAGCATCGCCTCGTGCGCGCCCAGCCGGGCGAGCATCGCGCTGATCGCGTCCCCGTCCCGGATCACCACGCGGTCGATGCCGCGCACCTCGCGCGCCTTGGCGGAGATCCCCAGCCGGCGGGCCGCGCCGACGAGGGCCAGCGCCGCCTCGGGTCCCGGGCACGTCACCTCGAGGGCCGACGAGCGTCCCGGCTCGGTCAGCGAGCCGTGCGCCAGGAACGCGCCGCGCCACGCCGCCTCGGCCTCGCCGATGCCCGCCGAGACCACCTGCGGCGGCAGCCCGCGCACCGGCCGGCCGCGGTTGTCGAGCAGGCCGGTCTGCCGCGCCAGCGACTCACCGTCCTTGACCACGCGCACCACGTAACGGCTGCCGCGCCGCAGCGCGCCGCCGGACACGACGATCACGTCGCTCTCGTGGCCGTACACCTCGGAGATCGCCTGGCGCAGGCGGCGGGCGGCGACGCCGGTGTCCAGCTCCGCCTCGACGACGATCCGGCCGGAGATGATGTGCAGCCCACCCGCGAACCGCAGCGTCGCCGACACCTCGGCCTTGCGGCAGGACGTCCGATCGACCTTCAGCCGGGCGAGCTCGTCCTTCACCTGTGCCGTCAAAGCCATGGGGGCCATCCTGCCATCACCGGCGCGCGGCGGTCCCGGCTCCGCCTGCGCCTTCAGCCGGCCGGCGCCCCGCCCGCGACGGCCCCGTCCACGTCCCCGAAGAACCCGTCGACGACGTCGCGATACGCGGCGGCCAGGCGCAGCGGGTCGTGGCGCGCGGTGCCGTCCCCCCGGCCGAGCTGCCGCACCAGCATGCGGGCGCCGAGGCCGTCGCACCGGGCCGCGAGCTCGTCGACGTCGTCGACCGCCCGCGGGTCGGCGACGACGGCGTCGATCCGGACGTCCGGGGCGTACGCGCGCAGCACCGCGAGGTGCTCGGTCACCGGCAGGTCGGCGGTCTCCCCCACCGGCTCCGGCGACAGGTTGAGCGTGACGATGACGCGGGCCCGGGTCGCGGCCAGCGCCGCGTGGAGCTCCGGCACCAGCAGGTGCGGCAGCACCGACGTGTACCAGGAGCCCGGGCCGAGCACCACGACGTCGGCCTCGCGGACGGCCTCCACCGCCTCGGGGCACGCCGGCGGTGACGACGGGTCCAGGCGCACCTGCTTGATCCGGCCGCGCGCCACCGCGACATGGCTCTGACCGTCCACCAGGCGGGTGCCGCCGTCCTGCCCGACGACGTCCGCCTCGATCCGCAGCGGCACGGCCGCCATCGGCAGCACCCGCCCGCGCGCGCCGAGCAGCCGCCCCACCCAGTCGAGCCCGGCCACCGGGTCCCCGAGCAGCTCCCACAGCGCGACGATCAGCAGGTTGCCGACCGCGTGCTGGTCGAGCGGCCCGTCCGACGTGAACCGGTGCTGGAGGACGTCGCGCCACAGCCGGCCCCAGTCGGAGTCGTCGCAGAGCGCCGACAGCGCCATCCGCAGGTCCCCCGGGGGCAGCACGCCGAGTTCGCTGCGCAGGCGGCCCGACGAGCCCCCGTCGTCCGCGACGGTGACGACGGCGGTGATCCGGTCCGTCATCAGCCGCAGCGCCGACAGGCTCGCGGCCAGGCCGTGGCCGCCGCCCAGCGCGACCACCGCGGGGCCGCGCTCGGCCACCCGTGGGATCGGACCCGTCGGCACCGCGCGGCGTGCCGCGGTCATTCCTTGCCCAGGTCGCGGGCCGTGACGGTGACGCGCTGCCCGCCCTGGCGCAGGCGCGCGGCGATCGCGTCGGCCAACGCGACCGACCGGTGCTTGCCGCCGGTGCAGCCCACCGCGATGGTCACGTAGTGCTTGTCCTCGTGGAGGTAACCCTCGATCACCGGCTCCAGCGCCGCGACGTAGCGCTCGACGAAGGTCACCGCGCCCGGCAGGCCCAGCACGTAGTCCCGCACCGCCGCGTCGCGGCCGGTGAGGTGGCGCAGCTCGGTGATCCAGTACGGGTTGGCGAGGAACCGGACGTCGACCACGTGGTCGGCGTCGACCGGCACGCCGTACTTGAAGCCGAACGACACGATGGACACGCGCATCGCGTCCTCGTCGGGCCCGTGGGCCAGCCGCCGCACGGCGCGCGCGAGCTCCTGCGGCGCCAGGTCGCTGGTGTCGAGCACCACGTCGGCGGTCTCCCGCACGCCGGCGAGGAGCTGCCGCTCCTGCGCGATCGCGTCGAGCACGCGGCCGTCGCCCTGGAGCGGGTGCGGGCGGCGCACCTGCTCGAAGCGCCGCACCAGCGTCTCGTCGGACGCGTCGAGGAAGAGGACCCGCAGGTCCACGCCCGCCGCGCGGACGTCGTCGAGCGCCTGGTCCAGGTGGCCGAAGAACTCGCCGCCGCGCACATCGATCACCGCCCCGAGCCGCTGCGCGCGGCCGCCGGCCGTGCCGGACGTCAGCATCCCGACCAGGTGGGTGAGCATCTGCGCCGGCAGGTTGTCGACGACGTACCAGTCGAGGTCCTCGAGCACCGCCGCCGCGCGCGTCCGGCCTGCGCCGGACATGCCGGTGATGACGATCACCTGCGGCTGGTCGAGCCGCGGCGCGGCCGTGCGCGCCTCGATCGCCGGGATGCCGCCCGGCACCGTGATGGGCGAGGGCTCCTCGCGGGTGCTCATGAGCCCAGGATGCCAGCGGGCTCGTCGTTCCCACCGGCGCCCGTCGGCGCGGCGCCCGTGGGCTCGTCGGGCGTCGTGGCCGCTCCGCCCAGTGCGGCGAGGACCGCCGCCGCCGTGCGCTCGCCCATCCCCGGGACGGTGGCGATCTCCTCGACGCTGGCCGCCCGGAGCCGCTTGACCGAACCGAAGTGCCTCAGCAACGCCGCCCGCCGCGCGGGGCCGACGCCGGGGATCGCGTCGAGCACCGACGCGGTCATCCCCTTGCTGCGCCGCTTCCGGTGCGCGGTGATGGCGAAGCGGTGGGCCTCGTCGCGCACCCGCTGCAGCAGGTACAGGCCCTCCGACGACCGCTGGAGGATCACCGGGTACTCCTCGCCGGGGAGCCACACCTCCTCGAGCCGCTTCGCCAGCCCGCACAGCGCGACGTCGTCGATCCCCAGCTCCGCCATCGCGGCGGCCGCGGCCGCGACCTGCGGCGGACCGCCGTCGACCACGACGAGGTTGGGCGGGTACGCGAAGCGCACGGGCCTGCCCGTCGTCTCGTCGATCGGGCCGGCCCGCAGCGCCACGCCCCCCCCGCCCCCCCCCGCCCCCACCCCCAGCTCTGGGCCCGGCGCGGCGGTCCGCTCGGCGAGGTACCGCCGGAACCGCCGGGTGAGCACCTCGTGCATCGCGGCGGTGTCGTCGCGGGCGCCGTTCCCGTCCTCGCCCCGCACGGTGAACAGGCGGTACTCGCTCTTGCGCGCCAGGCCGTCCTCGAACACCACCATCGAGGCCGACTGGTAGGTGCCCTGC
>CAZBIO010000091.1:0-2963 GCA_964491965.1 uncultured Cellulomonas sp. | reverse complement strand
CGGGGGGGAACCCCCCCGCGGGGCCCCCCGTGGGGGGGGGGGGGGCGGGGGGGGGGGGCCACCGGGGGTGGGGGGGGGGGGGGGGGGGGGGGGGGGGGGTGGGGGCCGGGCACCAGCACCCTGCCCTCCTGGGCGCGGATCGACTCGGAGACCAGTTGCGCGGCCTCCAGCAGCGGGGCCGTCGGGCCGGTGCCGGTGATCGGGAGGTAGCCCGCCGGGAGCTGGCCCACGCCGGTGCCCGGCACCTGACCCTCGGTGGTGCTGATGTCGACGAAGTCGGCGAGGTCCGTCGCGGTGTCCTCGCTCAGCCCCGACAGCTGCGCGGCGAGGTGCACCACCATCGTCCCCGGGTAGGCGTCGGGGTGCGCCTCCAGCCCCTCGGCCGTGATGGCGGCCGGGCCGCCGGGGTCGGCGATGGTCGCCGTGCCGACGGCGGCTGAGAGCGCCGCGTCCGTCGGCCCGACGAACGTCGCACCGGTCCCGGTGCCGGCCGTGCGTAGCGACGCGACCCGGACCCCGTAGCGGTCGGCGTCCGCCAACGTCACCACGCCGAGCATGAAGCGGCTGCCGAAGCCCTCGCGCGCTGCGCGCGCCAGCTTGCACGTCTGGCCGCTCGGATCCACGCTCCAGGCCACCGTGCTCGTCGGCCAGGCGTCGAGGACGTCCTGGGCGATCTGGTTGAGGTCGGAGATCGGGGCGGCCACGCGCAGGAACCACGCGCTCGCGTTCTGGATGTCGCACGCCAGTCCGCTGGGTCGCACCCATGGGTCGAGCTGCGACCACATGTCGACGGGCAGCTCGATGCCCTGGTACTCGCGGTTGACGGTCATTCCCCACGGGTCGGGCCGGCCGTCGAGGAACGCACGGGCCTCGGGGTCCGTGGTGATGTAGTCCGTCAGGTCGTGGATGACGTCCGACGGCACCGACAGCGAGAGCAGCGTCGAGAAGACCGTCTGCCGGTCCGCGCTCAGTCCCGGGTTGAGCGCGACGAACTCGGGGTCGACGTTGAGGGAGTACGGGTTGCCGGAGATGTCGGGACGCTCGGCCGCGGCCTCGGCGGTGAACGACGTTCCCGGGTAGGAGTTCGTCAGGAGCTTGGCGAGCAACCGGGGCGTCAGCCTGAGCTCGGCGGCCTCGCCCTCGTTGGCAACCTTGTCGGCGATGAAGCCGATCCCCCACCCGGACACGGCGACCGGCGCGTAGCCGAGGGGTTGTCCCCGGTCGTCGCCGGCGTTCGAGACGAAGGCGCCCGCGCCCGCGCCGCCGAGCAGTGTGCGCAGCGCCGTGCCTTCCGGCATCGCGCTGTGCCGGAACTTGAACCGGTCGGCGCGCAGGCAGAAGGCGGGCGCCCACTGCAGCGTCGCCTGCGTCAGCACCTGGGAGCCCAGCAGGTCCACCGGCGCGCGGGTGTCGAGCACGTCGCACGTGTCGGGCGGCGGCTGGAACGTCACGGGGACCACGAACCGGTTGTTCCAGTTGGAGGCCGACCACCAGTACTTCGCCGTCACCGCGATGTCGGGCGAGGTGGTGGTGTCCTGCATCGAGCCTGGCGGGAACTGGCCGCTCGCGTTGCAGGTCGCGTCCGCGCCGTCGCAGCTCAGGCCCATGATCGGGATGACGACGATCGCGCACGGCACGGTGTTCGAGCAGCCCAGGGTCTGGTTCTCCACCTCGGTGCGCACCTCGAAGCCGACCTCGCCCGTGCCGTCCGCCTTGGTGAACCCGGCCAGGTCGTTCGGCGGGAAGGCCGAGGCGATCGCCATCTCGGGCGACTGTGTCGCGTCCGAGCACGCCAGGTACGTGGTGCCGTTGGCGCCGACGAAGGGCAGCAGGTGCTGCGCCGTGAACGGGTTGGGCGGTGTGCACTCGGCCGGCCAGCCCGGCTGCTGGCTCTGGTCCACCTTGTCGGAGGCGTCGGCGAACTTGTCGTGCATCCAGACGGCCTTCGACGGGGCCGCCGTGCCGTAGCGCGTCGTGTAGCTCGTCGTGAAGCAGGTCTCGGGGCTCAGCCGCTGGTCGGCCGGAAGGCTCGCGTCGTCGCGGCCGCGGCACTGGAGCACCGCCACGGGGTACTCCTGGACGATGCCCTCCAGGCTGTACGGGCTCAGGGTCCGGCCGCCGGTCGGGCGCGCGCCGCTCCACGTGACGTGCACCACCTCGCGGCCGCGCAGGTTGGCGGTGCGGTCGACGTTCACCGTCACGGTGCGGCTGTCCGAGGTCGGGGTCCCGTCGGGCGACTGGAACTCGCGCGTGAGGGTCTTGGTCTGTGTGAAGGCCGGCGCCCCGTCGGCGGCGTCGGCCGTCCCGGCGAGCGCGGGCGCCGCCAGCGCGACGAGGGCGGCCGCCAAGGCGAGGCGGCGCCGCAGCACCACCCTCGGTGGGAGCGCCCTCATGACGCACCGGCCCGTCGCCGCATCCGCAGGGCGAGCAGGCCCGGGATCAGGATCACCCCGAGGACCTCCGCCACGGTCAGGGCGGCAAAGAGCCACGTGCTGCCTGCCGGGCGCGCATCGATCTGGGATGTCACCGCCGCGCCGACCGCGAGGTCGGACCCACCGCCGTCCGAGCCGGTGCCGCCCGCGCCGCCGCCGCCCGAGATCAGTTCACCCGTGACCGGGTCGTACTCCGGCGCCCCGCCGTCCCCGACGGTGATGTCGGGGTCGGTACCACCGGTGCCGCCGGAGCCGCCACCTCCGGTCCCGCCGGTCCCGCCGGAGCCGCCGCCATCGCCACCGCCGCCGCCGTTGCTGGAGCCGCCGCCACCGTCCCCACCCACGCCGTCGCCGCCACCACCGCCGTTGCCCCCACCGCCGCCCCCGCCCTCCCCGAGGCACGGCCCCTGCCCCTGCGCGTCGCATGCGGGCGGCATCTGGGCGATCTCGGCGAGATGGTTCTTGCTGAGGTCGCCGGGCACGAACGTCGGGTTGTTGCACTTGGTGGCGTCCCGGTCCTGCATCTCGACC
>CAZBIO010000090.1:0-6790 GCA_964491965.1 uncultured Cellulomonas sp. | reverse complement strand
CGGTCGGCCTCGAGGTGCTCGGCCAGGCGCGCAAGGTCGTCGTCACCAAGGACGAGACCACGATCGTCGAGGGCGCGGGCGACGCGGCGCAGATCGCCGGCCGCGTGACGCAGATCCGCCAGGAGATCGAGAACTCCGACTCGGACTACGACCGCGAGAAGCTCCAGGAGCGGCTCGCCAAGCTCGCGGGCGGCGTCGCCGTCATCAAGGCGGGCGCGGCCACCGAGGTGGAGCTCAAGGAGCGCAAGCACCGCATCGAGGACGCCGTGCGCAACGCGAAGGCGGCCGTCGAGGAGGGCATCGTCGCCGGTGGTGGCGTCGCCCTGATCCAGGCCGGCAAGACGGCGTTCGAGAAGCTCGAGCTCAACGGCGACGAGTCGACCGGCGCGCAGATCGTCAAGCTGGCGATCGAGGCCCCGCTCAAGCAGATCGCGGTCAACGCGGGCTACGAGGGCGGCGTCGTGGCGGAGAAGGTCCGCAACCTGCCCTTCGGCCAGGGCCTCAACGCGGCGACCGACGTCTACGAGGATCTGCTCGCGGCCGGCGTCGCCGACCCGGTGAAGGTCACCCGTTCCGCGCTGCAGAACGCGGCGTCGATCGCGGCCCTGTTCCTCACCACCGAGGCGGTCGTCGCGGACAAGCCGGAGAAGGCCCCCGCGATGCCGGGCGGCGGCGACGGCGGCATGGGCGGTGGGATGGACTTCTGATCCATCCCTGACGCGACGAGACGGGGTCGGTCACCTTCGGGTGGCCGGCCCCGTCCGTCGTCTGCGGCGCCGCCTGCCCGACGAGCCCGTGCGCCGGTGTCCGGGGACGACGAGCCCACGTGCCGTCAGTCCGACGAGCCCGCGCGCTCCCGCCCCCGCACCCGCAGGCCGGAGGCGAGCAGCCGGCGCGCCAGCTCGCGTCCGTCCACCGGCTGCGCCCCGAGCCCGACGAGCTCCGCGTGGCGCTCCACCGGGACGTCGTAGTGGTCCAGGTCGAAGGCGCGCTCCGGGACACCGGTGCGGGCCGCGAAGGCGTGCAGCTCGTCGTACGACGTGTCGCTGACGAGGTGGGCCCAGAGCGTGCCGTGCCGGGGCCACATCGGCGAGTCGATCAGCACGGCCATGCCCGCACGCTACGTCAGTGCGCGAAGAGCCGCGCCGCCGCCTGCTCCGCCTCGCCGTACGCCTGCGACGCCACCCGCATCGCGGCGGCGATCTGACCCAGCGACTGCTCGACGCGCGCCTGCGTGGCGGACCAGTCCGCGACGACCGTGCCGAACGCGGCGGCGGCCGAGCCGCGCCACGTCGTCTGCAGCTCGGCGAGCTGGCGGTGCATCGCCGCGACCTCGGACTGGATGGCGGCGGAGCGCTGCTGCACCGCCACGGCGGTGGTGGACAGCCGGACGACGTCGACCTCGTACTGGCTCATGGTGGGCCTCCCTCGCCCACCGGGCCGGCGGGAGCCGGCGAGGGGCGGTGGGCGCCGCGACGCTAGGGCGCGGGGAGGAGCCGCCGGCCGGCACGCGCGAACTCGGTGGACGCCGGGTCGGGGCCGACGGCCTGTGGGCGGCTCGCGTCAGCGGTGGTGAACCGGCTGCTGCTCGGCCGGGCGAGGGTCGGGCCCGGGCGACGTAGGCCCGGCGGTGCCGCCGGTCGCCGGCTGGGCGCCGGTCGTCGTCGCGGGCTCGTCGGGCGACGCCTGGAGCTTCGCCAGCTCCTTCTCGACCCGGGCCAGCTCGGCGGTGATGTTCTGCCGGGCCGGCTCCTCCCACCGCTCGGACATCGGCGAGACGAACAGGCTGGGACGCGCCAGGAGCTTGCGCAGGATGCGCTGGCGGGCGCGCAGGAAGTCGGCCTGCGTCACGTGTGCGTACTCGTGGCGCAGGTCCTCGAGGTACGCCTTGTAGCGCTGCGGCTCCACGGCGAGCATCCCCAGGTCGGCGTCGCACAGCACGGCGCTGTCGGGATCGGCCGGGTCGGGCATGTGCCGGGCGAGGTGGACGACGAGGTCGTGGACGCGCCGCGCCTTGCCCTCCGGGACGCCCAGCGCGACGAGCTCGTCGAACCCGACGTCCGCGCTCGCGGTCTCGTCCTCCCCGCCGCGGTTGGCGAGGGTCGCGGCCAGTGCGGAGTCGAAGACCACCCCGTGGTACCAGGCGGCGAGCCGGACGACGTTCGGGTCGTGCGTCTCCTCGGTCAGCTCGTCGACGCGGGCCAGCACGTCGACGAGGTGCCGCACGTTGTGGAACCGGCGCTCCGGCGCGCGCCATCGCTCGATCAGCGACTCGCCGGTGCTGCGGATCTCCTCCGGCTGTGCCGTACCCCCGGCCCCCTGAACGCTGCGGACGAACGATGGCAACAACCACTGTGGCGCTTCATATGCGCCCATGGGACAAACCTCACCGACGGTTTACTCGGACGCCTCCCATGGTAACCATCACACGGACGTCGACCCGACCGGTAGCGCAACCCGCACGGTCGTCCCGCCGCCGGGCGTCTCGGCGAGCGAGACCGTGCCGTGGTGCGCGGTGACGATCGCGGCGACGATCGCCAGGCCGAGCCCGGTGCCGCCCGACTCCCGCGCCCGCGAGGCGTCGACCCGGTAGAACCGCTCGAACACGCGCGCCGCGTGCTGCGGGTCGATGCCCGGGCCGTGGTCGCGGACCTCGACCACGCCCGTGCCGTCCACCACGCCCACCGCCACCTCGGCGGGCGTCCCGGGCGGGGTGTGCCGCGCCACGTTCCCGACGAGGTTCGCCATCACCTGCCGCAGGCGGGCGTCGTCGCCCTCGACCACCGCGGGCCCCGACGGCGCGCCGTCCGTCAGCGGCACCAGCCGCGCGGGCCGCTGCGGGTCGAGCGCGCGCAGGTCGCTCACCGCGTCCGCGGCGAGCACGGTCAGGTCGACCGGGGCGTGAGCCGTGGGCCGGCCTTCGTCGAG
Organism: uncultured Cellulomonas sp.; assembly: GCA_964491965.1. Taxonomy (GTDB): domain Bacteria; phylum Actinomycetota; class Actinomycetes; order Actinomycetales; family Cellulomonadaceae; genus Cellulomonas. Next base: position 3,862 of record CAZBIO010000090.1, on the reverse strand, counting down.
TCGGGCGAGCGTCAGCAGGTCCTCGACCAGCGTGCCCATGCGGGTCGCGGAGCCCTCGATGCGGCGCATCGTGTCCTCGACCTGCTCGTCGGTGGCCAGCGCGCCCATGCGGTGCAGCTCGGCGTACCCGCGGATCGCGGCGAGGGGCGTGCGCAGCTCGTGGGAGGCGTCGGCGACGAATCGGCGCATGCGCGCCTCGGAGGCCGTGCGGACGTCGAACGCCGTCTCGATCTGGGCGAGCATCCCGTTGAGGGCCGCCGCGAGCCGGCCCACCTCCGTGCTCTCGGGCAGGCTCGGCACGCGCTGGGACAGGTCGCCGGCGGCGATCGCCGCCGCGGTGTCCTCGATCTGCGTCAGCGGTCGCAGCGAGCGCCGCACGGCGAACCCGGCGGCCAGCGCGCCGAGCAGCACGATGCCGATGCCGGACAGGAGCAGCACGGCGACCATCCGCTCGGCCGTCTCCCGCACCCCGGCGAGCGGGAGCGCGATCACCACGGAGCCGCCGGGGATCGGGTATGCCACGACGCGCCAGCGGGAGCCGGCGTGGTCCGACGCGACCGTGAACGGCTGGGCCTGGCGTGCCGCGGCCTGCTCGCCGGTCAGCGCGGGGACCTGCGGGGTGCCGAACCGCTCGAGCGTCGAGCGCCAGCCCCAGCCCTGCGGCCGGTCGCCGGTCTGGAGCATCACGTAGTAGTCACTCGGTCCGCCCGGGGCGGTGAAGCCGTTGTAGAGGGCGGTCACCTGCTCCCCCGCCAGCTCGGCCCCCTCCGTGGTCAGCTTCTCGTCGATCTGGTCGACGAGGGAGCGCTCCAGCAACGTCGCGCTGGTCACCCCGGCGAGCACCAGGCCCGCGGCGACCAGCACGGTGATCAGAGCCACGAGCCGCACCGACAGCGGGACGGCCGCGCCGCGGGCACGCAGGGCCGCCCACCTGCTCATGTCGACTCGCGCAGCAGGTAGCCGACCCCGCGCTTGGTGTGGATCAGCGGCGCGACGGGTGTCCCGTCCGGGCCGGTGACGTGGTCCACCTTGCGGCGCAGGTAGGAGATGTAGGACTCGACGATGTTGGCGTCGCCGCCCCAGTCGTACTGCCACACGTGGTCGAGGATCTGCGCCTTCGACAGCACGCGGCCCGCGTTGAGCATCAGGTAGCGCAGCAGCTTGAACTCGGTGGGGGACAGCTCCACCGGCCGGCCGGCGCGCGTCACCTCGTGCGAGTCCTCGTCGAGCTCGAGGTCGGCGTAGCGCAGCATGCTCGCGTCGTCGTCGGCGCGCCGCGTGCGCCGCAGCACGGCGCGGATGCGCGCGACGACCTCCTCGAGGCTGAACGGCTTGGTGACGTAGTCGTCGCCGCCGACCGTGAGGCCCTGCACCTTGTCCGCCGTCTCGTCCCGCGCGGTGAGGAACAGCACGGGGACGAACTGGCCGCGCTCGCGCAGCCGCCGGGTGACGGCGAAACCGTCGAGGTCCGGGAGCATGACGTCGAGCACGACGAGGTCGGGCTCCACGGCCTTGGCGAGCCTGAGGGCGGTCTGCCCGTCGCCGGCGGCGTGCACCTCGAACCCCGCGAAACGCAGGGACGTGGCCAGCAGCTCGCGGATGTTCGGCTCGTCGTCGACGACGAGCAGGCGCGCCTCAGGAGTCGATGTCACCGGTCCAGTCTGGGACCGGTTCCTGGGAGTCGGCTGGATACCGGCTGCGCGAACGCTAGTCGACCTCCACCTCCGCGGTGACCGGCGTGGAGCCCAGCTGCTTGGGGGCGGCGCCCTTCTTCAGCTCGGCGAGCCGCGCCTCGATCTCGATCGACTCGCCGGCGGACTCCAGCTCGGCGAACTGGGAGTCGAACGACGAGGCGGCGAGCTCCGCCTGGCCGGCCGCGTAGGCCTCCTCGTGGCGGACGCGGTCCTCGAAGCGCGACAGCTCGCTCGTCGGGTCCAGGACGTTGATCGAGCCGATCGCCTCGGTGACCTGGCGCTGGGCCTGAGCGGTCTTCTGCCGCGCGACCAGGGTGTCGCGGCGCGACTTCAGCTGACCCAGCTTGTCCTTCATCAGCGCCAGGCCGTTCTTCAGCTTGTCGACCGCCTCGCGCTGCGAGGCGATGAGGGGCTCGGCCTCCGTGACCTCCTGCTCGGCGGTGATCTGCTTGCCGAGCGCCACCTTGGCCAGCGCGTCGAACTTGTCGGCGTTGGCGTCGTCGCCGGCGCCGCGGTACTCGTCGGCCCGCGTCGAGGCGGCCAGCGCCTTGCGGCCCCACTCGCTCGCGGCGGCGACGTCCTCGTTGTAGTCCTGCTCCGCGAGGCGCAGGTTGCCGATCGTCTGCGCGATCGCCTTCTCGGCGTCCGCGATCGAGTTGGTGTAGTCGCGCACCAGCTGGTCGAGCATCTTCTGCGGGTCCTCGGCCTGGTCCAGCAGCGCGTTGATGTTCGCCCTGGCCAGCTGCGCGATCCGGCCGAAGATGGACTGCTTCTCGGTCATTCCTGTGCCTTCCTCGTTGTCCTGCCCCGAACGAATCGAACGAACCCGCTAGAACCCGCCGCCGACGCCACCGCCGCCGCCGAAGCCGCCGCCCCCGCCGCCGAAGCCGCCGCCCCCGAAGCCTCCGCCGCCGCCTCCCCAGCCGCCGCCGCCGCCGCCCCCCCCGCGCAGGATCGAGCCGAGGATCAGGCCGCCGAGGATCATGCCGCCGACGTTGTTGTTGCCCCCTCCGGAGCCACCCCACGGCCCCTGCGGCGGCTGGTTGCGGTCCACGTCGTCCTGCGCGGTGCCGAACGCCTCGTCGAGCTTGCGCTCGGCGCGCTGCTGCGTCGCGAGGGCCTGCACGGGGTCGCTCCGGCGTTCCACCATCGACTGGTCGCGCAGCTGCTCGGCCGTGGCGAGCTGGGTGCGGGCCCGCGCGCCGACGGCACCCCGGCGGGTGTCGAAGTAGCTGCCGACCGCCTGGAAGTTCCCCTCCACCCGCGGCAGCGCCTGGTCGAACAGGGCGGCGGCGCGGCGCACCTGCTCCTCGCGCTCGCGCATCGGCGCCAGCGCCGCGTCCAGGGCCGCCTCGGCCTCGGTCAGCCCGCGCAGCGCGGCGAGGGGGTCGCCGCTGCCGGACTGCGCCACCGTGGCCACCTCGACGGCCTTGCGGGCGCCCGCCACCGGGACCGCGACCTGCTGGTCCGCCGGCGCCAGGCGTGCGGCGTCCGAGAGGTCCGACGAGATCGAGGCGATGCCCGCCTGGATCTTGACCCCGGCCTCCTGCAGCTGCGCACCGGCGCCGTCGACCGCGTCGAGCAGCCGGCGCGCCTGGTCCAGCGCCGCTTCCGCGGCGCGCGCGTAGCCCACGGCCTCGCCGCGGCGACCGGCGTCCAGGGCCGCGACCTTGCCGGCCTCGATCGCCTCGCTCGCGTCCGCGCACAGGCGGTCGGCCTGGTCGGCGTTGGCGCCCACCGAGGCGAGAGCCGCCGCCGGGTACTGCGTCGCGAGGGCCTTGAGCGTGGCGCGCGCCGGGCCGAGGCGCTGTTCGAGCGAGCCCGCCGTGCGCGCGTGCTCGTCGAGCGCCTCCTCGACGTGGTCCTCCAGGCTGCGCAGCTCGTCGAACGCCTTCTTCTGGCCGTCGAGCGCCGTGGAGACGGCGGCGCAGATCGTCAGGATCTGCGCCGACCACGCGCGCTTCTGCTCCTCGGTGTCCGGCACGGAGTCGTCGAGCGCCTGGCGCAGCCGGAAGGCCTCCGTGATGTTGGCCTTGCCGTCCGCGAGGACGGCCGCGAACTCCTTGGTGGCGTCGGCGCCGAACTGCGCCTGCGCGAAGCCGAGCTCCTGCTCGCTCGAGCGCATCGCGTCGTCGAGCGCGACGAGGGCGGAGGCGGACCGGCGGTCC
>CAZBIO010000089.1:0-2890 GCA_964491965.1 uncultured Cellulomonas sp. | reverse complement strand
AAGAATGAGGACAAGGAGCGCAATATCCGCAAATGGTTCGTCGATCACGATCTGATCGACGGCGTTATCCTGCTGCCAGACAACCTCTTCTACAACACCACCGCTGCCGGAGTGATCGTCGTCCTGAACAAGCGCAAGCCTTCCGCGCGCAAGGACAAGATCGTGCTTCTGAATGCCAGCCGCCGCGTCCAGAAAGGCCGGCCCAAGAACTTCATCCCTGAGGACGATATTCGTCCGCTCGCGGCGGCCTTTCTCAAAGGAGAACCGACTGAAGGCGAAATCGCCGTCATCTCACGCCAGCAGGCGGAGGAAGAGGATTACAACCTCCTACCAAACAAATGGGTCGGTCCATCAATGGAGAGGGATCGGCGGCCCCTCCCGACCATTATTGCCGACTTGGAAGCCCTTTCAGCTCGCGCGGTCGCACTCCAAGCCACAATAGTCAACCTGATCGGTGCCAAATGAGGAACGCTGCGTGGCAATGGGTGGAACTAGGCGAACTGTTTGAGTTCGGAGCTGGCAAGACTGTCTCACCGGCATCTCGCGCAGGCGCGAACCCAATTCCATTCCTCAGAACATCAAACGTGTATTGGGACAGGATCGATTTGTCGTCGCTGGACTACATGAGCCTACGCGACGGGGAAGTCGAAGAGAAGCGCCTCCTTCCAGGCGATCTACTGGTTTGCGAGGGGGGCGACATAGGACGGGCAGCGATCTGGAACGGCGAAGTCGATCTGATCACATTCCAGAATCATTTGCACAGGCTGCGGCCAAAGACGGATCAGATTGTGCCGCGGTTCTACGTCTACTTCCTTCAGGCTGCTTTCACGCAGCTCGGAATGTTTGAGGGGGCAGGCAACAAAACGACCATTCCTAATCTTTCGAAAGCTCGACTTGCTGCACTCCAAGTCCCGTGTCCTCCGAAGGACATTCAGGAACAAGTCACGTCGCTTCTCAGCTCTCTGAGAGAATTGGTGGAAGTCAAGAAAGCCGAGATTCTGTGTGTTGAGGAGATATTCGAAAATCTTCTTTTCCTGAAGATGACAGGGCGCGAAGAGGGCCAGGCAATCCCTGATACACTTCTAGCCGAGGCCCAGGCATGAATTCACTGCGCATCAGCGAGGCGGGCACCGTCCAGTTCCCGATGGTGAAACACGCTGCCGAAATTGGTTGGACCCCGATCGGCCCCGAAGTCGCGAAGCAGAAACGCGGCGGCGAAGCCGGCATGCTGTTGCGCGACGAGCTAGAGGCGAAGCTCGCGCAGTTCAATCCGTGGCTCGATCCGGACGCCATCCGATCCATCATCGAGACTCTCGACGCGATCCCGCCGACCAGCGACGGCAATCGGGACATGCTGGCCTGGCTGCGCGGCGAGCGGCAATGGTATGACGAGAACGAAAAGCGCCACCGTCGCGTGACGCTGATCGATTTCGAGCACACCGACGCCAACGCCTTTCACGTCTCCTGGGAATGGGCGCTGAAGCCGCCGGCCCGCAAAGGCAATCGGGCGGACGTGATGTTTTGCGTTAACGGCATTCCGGTCTGCATCGTCGAACACAAGAACCCGAAGGATGGGGACGCCATCGAGCGCGCCATCAAGCAGTTGCGCCGCTACGAGATCGAAACGCCGGAGCTGATCGGCGCGCCGCAACTGTTCAACGTCACGCACCTGCTCGATTATTGGTACGGCGTCACCTGGAATGCGACGCGCCGGTTCCTCGCCCGCTGGAAGCAGACGCCGGATGAGGCCTATCGTTTCGCGGTGCAATCGTTCTTCGAGCGCACCGACTTCCTGCGGACGCTCCAGCACTGGATTTTGTTCTACGTCGAAGACAGCGAGACGAAAAAGTCGGTGCTGCGTCAGCACCAGCGGCGCGCGATCGATGCGGTGGTCGATCGCTGCGCTGATCCGACGAAGGACCGGGGCCTTGTCTGGCACACGCAGGGGTCGGGCAAGACCTTCACGCTGCTCACGGCCGCCCGGCTGATCCTCGAACAGAAGGATCGGTTCAACAACGCAACCGTGATTCTCGTCGTCGATCGCACCGAGCTCGAAGGCCAGATGAAGGGCTGGGTCGAGAAGCTGCTTGGCGAAATGCAGAAGCAGGACATCGCGACCTGGCGCGCCAACACGAAGGCCGAGCTGCAAGAGCTGCTGAAAAGCGACAAACGCGGGTTGATCCTTTCGATGATCCACAAATTCGAGGGGATCGATAAGGACAGCAACACCCGCGACAACATCTACGTTTTTATCGATGAGGCGCATCGTTCCGTCGCCCACGACCTCGGCACCTATCTGATGGCTTCGGTGCCGAACGCCACGATCATTGGCTTCACGGGTACGCCGATCGCCAAAACCGAGCAAGGCGAAGGCACGTTCAAGATTTTCGGCCAGGACGACGAGCGCGGCTATCTCGACAAATATTCCATTGCCGAGTCCATCGAGGACGAGACGACACTGCCGATCAAGCACGTCATGGCGCCGAGCGAGATGACAGTCCCGGCCGAAAGGCTCGACAAGGAATTTTTCGAACTCGCGGAAGCTGAGGGCGTCACCGACATCGACGAGCTCAACAAGGCTCTCGACCGCGCCGTGGGCCTGCGGACCTTCCTCACCGCGGATGACCGCATTGAGAAGGTGGCCGCCTTTGTTGCCGAGCACTTCAAGGAGAACGTCCTGCCGCTCGGCTACAAGGCATTTCTGGTTGGCGTGAACCGGGAGGCGTGCGCCAAATACAAGAAGGCGTTGGACAAGTTGCTGCCGCCCGATTGGAGCGTACCGATCTACACCGAGAACGCAGCCGACATCGTCGATCGGCCGCTGGTCCACGAACTCCAGGTGAGCGACGAGCGCGAGGCCGATGTCCGGCTGCTGTTCAAGAAGCCGGAC
>CAZBIO010000088.1:0-16570 GCA_964491965.1 uncultured Cellulomonas sp. | reverse complement strand
CCGCCCCGGCACCGCTCGCGTGACGAGCCACTCGCCCTCGTCGTCGGACCCCAGGGCGAGGACGCCGGGGACCGCCGTGAAGCGCCCGGCCCAGCGCAGCCGCGCCGCCTCGGCGGCCAGGTCGAGCGCCGTGCCGCGGGGCTGCCACTTGACGTAGCGGTCCGGCCCGGCGGCGTCCCCGACCGCGAAGGTCAGGCCGCCGAGCTCGTTGCGCCAGACCGCCTCGACCGGCTCACCGTCCGCGAGCGCCGCGACGGCACGCGGCACCCCGACCCGCCCCTCGGGCCGGCCGGAGATCACCCGCGGGCTGCCGCTCAGCCGCGCCCGACCTCGTCGGTCGCGTCGGCGCCGGTCGCGCCTGCGTCGGTGCCACCCGCGTCGGCGTCGGCCTCAGCCGCGTCGCCGCCGCCCTCGGCCGCGTCGGCGCCCAGCAGCTTGCGCAGGTACGCGTAGGTGAGGTCCCCCGCGGTCTGGTCGTGCTGGTACTCGTACCCGCGCTTCGTGTACATCGCGATGTTGTGCAGCGAGTCGCGCGAGGTGAAGATCCACACCTCCTGCGTGCCCTCCGGCAGGTGGGTGACGATCTCGTCGAGCAGCCGGGTGCCGATGCCGCGGCCCTGCAGGTCGGGCGCGACGGCGAACCGTCCGAGCGTCGCCCGGGTCCCCTCGTTCAGCACGCGGATCGAGGCGACGAGCCGGTGGCCCAGCCACGCGCCGAGCGTCACCACGTCCTCGCGGGCGAGGTCGGCCCGCAACTCGTCGTACGTCTGCGTCAGCGGCGGGATGTTGGGGTCGTCCACCGCCTGCGCCTCGGTGACGAACGCGGCACGGCGCAGGGTGAGGAGCTCACCGGCGTCGTCGTCGGTGACCGGGCGGATGTCGAGGTCGTCGTCCGTCATGGGTTCATCGTCCCAGGCGAACACGCCCGGGGACTACTCTCGGGCGTCGTGTCCTCCTCCGACGCCACCGGCGCCACTGCCCGGGTGCTCACCCTGGCGTGCCCCGACCGCCCCGGGATCGTCGCCGCCGTCGCGGGGCTGCTCGCCGAGCACGGCGGCAACATCACGGAGTCGCAGCAGTTCGGGGACCCGGAGACCGGCCAGTTCTTCATGCGGGTCCAGGTGGCCGCCGCGGCGTCGCACGACGAGCTGAGCGGGGCGCTCGCCGAGATCGCCGAGCGCTTCGGCATGACCTGGCAGCTCGACGTCGCCGGCCGGCCGATCCGCACGCTCGTCATGGTGTCCACTGCGGCGCACTGCCTCAACGACCTGGCGTTCCGGCAGCGGTCGGAAGGCCTGCCGGTGGACCTCGTCGCCGTCGTCTCCAACCACGAGGCGCTGCGGCCCCTCGCCGAGTTCTACGGGATCCCGTTCCACGTGGTCCCCGTCACCGCCGACACCAAGCCGGAGGCGGAGGCGCGCCTCGCCGCGCTGGTCGACGAGCTCGACGTGGAGCTCGTCGTCCTCGCGCGGTACATGCAGGTGCTGTCCGACGACTTCTGCTCCCGGCTGCCCGGACGCATCATCAACATCCACCACTCGTTCCTGCCGTCGTTCAAGGGCGCCCGCCCGTACGCGCAGGCGCACGCGCGCGGCGTCAAGCTGATCGGCGCCACGGCGCACTACGTGACGGCGACGCTCGACGAGGGGCCGATCATCGAGCAGGACGTCGAGCGGGTGGACCACAACCGCACGGTCGCGGACCTGGTGCGGCTGGGCCAGGACGTCGAGCGGCGCGCGCTGGCGCGGGCGGTGCGCTGGCACGCCGAGCACCGCGTGCTGCTCGACGGGCGCAAGACGATCGTCTTCCGCTGACGGCGGCGGCGCCTACGCCGGCCCGCGGGACCGTCCGGTCTACCCCGCCCCGCGGGACCGTCCGGTCTACGCCACCCCGCCCGGCCCGGCGGCCAGCGCCCGTTCGACGTCGGCCCACACCGGGTAGGACGACTGCGCGCCCTCCCGCGTCACCGCGATCGACCCCACGAGCACCCCGGCCTCGACCGCCGCGCGCAGCCCCGCGCCCGCCGCGAGGCGCGCGCACAGCGCACCCGCGAAGGCGTCGCCCGCGCCCGTCGTGTCGACCACCTCGGCGACCGCCGGTGCCGGCACCGCGCCCGACGACGAGCGGTCGGCCCACACCGCGCCCCGTCCCCCGAGCGTCACCACGACGGAGCGCGCACGGCCGGTGAGCTCCACGGCCGCCGCGCGGGCGGCGCCGACCCCGTCGACCGGCCTCGCCACCAGCGCGGCGACCTCCGTCTCGTTGAGCACCAGAGGGTCACACACCGCCAGGACCTCCGCGGCCAGCGGCAGGTAGGGCGAGAGGTTGAGCACCACCCGGGCCCCCGCGGCGTCCGCGGCCGCCACCGCCGCCACGACGATGTCCCGCGGCACCTCCGCCTGGAGCGCGACGAGCCCGGGCCGGGCCGCCGCGATCGCCGCCGCCGCGCGCTGCGCCGTCAGCGCGAAGTTGGCGCCGGGCGCGACGACGATCGAGTTCTCCCCCGCGGCGTCGAGCGTGACCATCGCGATGCCGGTCGGCGTCCCGGCGACCACCTCGACGTCCTGCGTCTCGATCCCCTCGGCGCGCAGGTGCGCCAGGAGCGCCGCGCCGTCCTCGTCGTCGCCGACGCCGCCGACGAACCGCACGGCCGCACCGAGCCGCGCCGCGGCGACCGCCTGGTTGGCCCCCTTGCCACCGGGGTGCTTGCCCAGCCCGTCGGACAGCACCGTCTCGCCCGGACCGGGGATGGCGCGCACCCGCAGCACGTAGTCCTGGTTGACCGACCCGATGACGCAGATGCTCACGGAACCTCGTTCCCGGTGGCGGCCTCGTGCCGCGCGATGGTGGACAGCAGGTAGTCGAGGAAGCGGTCGGCGTCGACGTCCGTGGCGACCCGTGCGGTGGGCGCGGGCGCGTCCGCTCCGTCGAGGAGGTCGGCGACGGCGACTCCGCGCGCGTCGTCGGAGGTCGCCACGGTGACGTGCGCCGGCGTCCAGGTGACCAGGTCGGGCCGGACCACCGCGGCGGCCGCGAGCGGGTCGTGCATCGCGCACGAGAGCCGCGCCTGTTCGTCGCCCGGGTGCTCGCGGCCCATCCGGTCGATCCACGCGAGCGTGCACTCGCCGGCGAACGCGGCGAACGGTCGCCCGCTGGCCGCCAGCCTCGCCGCGTGCTCCCGCGTCAGCCGGACCCGGCGCGTCACGTCGAGGCCGACGAGCCGCAGCCGTGCGCCGCTGCCGAGCACGGCGCGCGCCGCGTGCGGGTCGACCCAGAAGTTGAACTCCCCGGGCATCGCCGCGCGGTTCGACTGGCCGAGGTAGACGCCGCCCATGACGACGACCTCCCGCACCGCCGTCGCGACGCGCGGGTCGAGCGCGATCGCCGCGGCGACGTTGGTGAGCGGGCCGATCGCCAGGAGGGTGACCTCGCCCGGCGCGTCGAGGACGCGTCCCGCGATCTCCACCGCGGCGAACCCCGGCGCGCGGTGGCCGAATCGCCCGCGAACCTCGTCGGGCGCCGTGCGGGCCCGCCACGGCTCGACGAGCGGAGCGGCCGCTCCCCGCACGACGGGAAGGTCGGGCCGGCCGAGCCGGTCCAGGAGCTCGACGGCGAGGTACGTGGCGCTCTCGACGTCCGTGTTGCCGTTGACGGTGGTCACCAGCTCGAGGCCGAACGCGGGGTCGGCGACCGCGAGCGCCAGGGCGAACCCGTCGTCGATCTCCGATCCCGGCGCACCCATCGCCAGGTCGGTGTCGAGGATCGTCCGCACGGCCGCTTCTACGCGCCGGCGTCAGCTCGCCGTGCGCAGCCCCGCGTCGGTGCGGGTGGCGCCGGTGATCGCGGCGATGATCTCCTCGTAGCTGGCCCGGGAAGCGTCGTAGGAGCCGTTGTTGCGGCCGTGCCGCAGCACCTCGATGCGGTCGGACACCGCGCGGACGTCGTTCATGTTGTGGCTGATGATGATGACGCCGAGGCCCATGTCCCGCAGCCGCTCGATGTGGGTGAGCACCTCCGCGGTCTGCACCACCGACAGCGCGGCGGTGGGCTCGTCGAGCACGACGAGCTGCGGCTCGCCGATCAGCGTGCGGGCGATCGCGACGGTCTGGCGCTGGCCCGCCGAGAGGGCGGCCAGCGGCATCCGCACCGAGGGGATGCGGCTCGCCAGCTTGACGAGCACCTCGCGCGTGACCTGCTCCATCTCCGCGTCGTCGAGCACCCCGTTGTCGCCGAGCTCGCGGCCCAGGAACAGGTTGGCCGTCACGTCGAGGTTGTCGCAGAGCGCGAGGTCCTGGAACACCGTCGCGATGCGCAGGTCGTGCGCCGCCGAGGGCGACGGCACCGTCACCGGGACGCCGTTCATCTCCATGATCCCGGCGTCGGGCTGGAACACCCCGGTGATCACCTTGGCGAGCGTCGACTTGCCCGCGCCGTTGTCGCCGACGAGCGCGACGACCTCGTGCGCGTGGACGTCGAGGTCGACGTCGACGAGCGCTTCGACAGCGCCGAACCTCTTGGTGATCCCGCGCATCGACAACAGCGGAACACGCGCCGCGTTCATCTCCCGCCCACCTGCTCCCCATCGAACGGTGCCACGTCAGTGAAACGTGCTCGGTCGTCGGCAGTCAACCTGTCGCCCCCTCGTCGTCGTCCTCGCCGACGCGCCCGGCCACGTCCGCCGCCTGGAGGGCGAGCAGCAACGCGCCCACGACCTCGGCCTGGACCCCCAGGGCGGCCGGAACCACCTCCAGCGGGGCGATCTGGTTGACCGGCACCCGGCGCGCGATCGCCTCGCGCATCGGGTCGAGAAGCACGTCGCCGGTCTCCGCGAGCTCGCCGCCGACGACGACGATCTGCGGGTTCACGGCCTGGCCCAGGCCGGCGACCACCATGCCGATCTGGGTGCCGGCGTCCGCGATGACCCGCGCGCAGCCCTGGTCCCCGTCCTTGGCGAGCTGGATGACGTCGCGCAGCGTCAGCGGCCCCCGGTTGGTGCGCAGCGCCTCGACCAGCGCCGTCGCGCCCACCACGGTGTCGAGGCAGCCGCGGTTGCCGCAGCGGCAGATCGCCCCGCCCGGGTCCACCTGCACGTGGCCGATCTCCCCCGCCGTCCCGGCGAACCCCCGGTGCACCCGGCCGTCGACGACGAGGCCCGCGCCCACCCCGTACGACGCGCGCACGTAGACGCTGTCGCGGTACGCGCGCGCCGCGCCGAGCGTGCTCTCCGCGAGCGCGCCCAGGTTGGCGTCGTTGTCGACGAACACGGGCCGGGCGATCCGCTTGGACAGCGTCTGGCCCAGGTGGACGCCGTCCCAGCCGCGCAGGATGCCGCGCACGGAGATCATCCCGGTGGCGGCGTCGACGGGCGCCGGCACCGCGACGCCGACGCCCACCACCTCGTCGAGCGACGAGCCGACGCGCTCGAGGAGGTCGACGATCAGCAGCGCCGCCCGGTCGAGCGTCGTGTCCATGCGGTGCTCGTTGGGCAGCGGGAGCGACTGCTCGGCGACGATCTCGTGCGCGAAGTCCCCGAGGACGATCCGCAGCTGCCGGTGCCCCACCTGCATGCCGACCGCCAGGCCCACCCGCCGCGCGACGGTGACGAGCTGCGCGCGGCGGCCGCTGCGCGTCGTGACGGCGGTGTCGACGAAGCCCTCGGCCAGCAGGTCGCGGACGATCGTCGAGACGGTCGCCGCCGACAGGCCGGTCGACTGCGCCAGCTCGACCTGCGTCAGCCCGCCCCACCGCTGGACCGTGGACAGCACCAGGGCACGGTTCGCCTCGCGCAGGGACGACTGCGAACCGGCGGTCGCCGCCTTCTTCGTCACTCTGCCAACCCCACGGGCCCCTAGCATGCCGCCCCGCGGCGCTATTGCGTCCCAGCACGCCGCTTGTTGACCAGGTCGTACGCCACGGCCAGCAGCAGCACCAGGCCCTTGATCACCTGCTGCCAGGACGGGTCGACGCCCATGATCGACAGGCCCTGGTTGAGCACGCCCATGACCAGCGCACCGGCGATCGCCCCGGACACCCGGCCGATGCCGCCGGTGACCGCCGCCCCGCCGATGAAGCACGCCGCGATGGCGTCGAGCTCGAAGCCGCTGCCCGCCGCGGCGATCGCCGAGCCGAGACGCGACGTGACCACCACCCCGGCGATGCCGGACAGGACGCCGATGTTGACGAAGATCCAGAAGTCGATCTTGCGGGTGTCGACGCCGGACAGCCGCGCGGCCTGGCGGTTGCCGCCGATGGCGTAGATGTGCCGCCCGAACACCGTGCGGCCCATGACGAACGTGTAGACGACGATGAGCAGCGCGCAGATGACGAGCACGATGGGCGTGCCCTGCCGCGACTGCGACAGGAGCACCGTCACCACCCCGATGCCGGCTGCGATGACCACGAGCTTGGCGACGAACACGGCCGCGGGCTCGACCGCGAGGCGGTGCCGGCGCAGCGAGGCGCGGGCCCGCATCTGGGCGACGATCGTCACCACGATGAGCGCGGCGCCGATCACCAGGGTGACGACGTCGGCCTGGCCGATGCGGCCCAGCACGTTCGGCAGCCCGTTGGCGCTGATCGCCTTGAACGTCGTGGACGCGACGGGCACCGAGTTCCCGACGACCGCCAGGGCGAGCCCGCGGAACACGAGCATGCCGGCGAGCGTGACGATGAAGGCCGGGATGCCGATGAACGCCACCCAGAACCCCTGCCACGCGCCGACGAGTGCGCCCACCAGCAGCCCGACGACGACCGCGAGCAGCCAGGGCATGTTCCACGAGTCCATCGCGACGGCGACGACGCCGCCGACGAAGGCGACCACCGAGCCCACCGACAGGTCGATGTGCCCGGCGATGATCACCATCACCATGCCGATGGCCAGGATCATCACGTAGGCGTTCTGCCGGAAGAGGGCGGCGACGTTGTCCGGCATGAGCAGCCGGCCGTTGGTCATCACCTCGAACAGCAGGACGATGACGACGAGCGCGGCGAAGATGCCGTACTGCCGCGCGTTGCCGCCGAGGGAGCCGAGCCGGTCGCGCATCGAGGTGCGCCCCGCGATGGCGCCCGGGTCGCTCGGCACGAGGTTGAGGTCGGTGCTCATCGCGTGGTCACGTCCTTGTCCATCGTCATGTATGTCATGAGGAGTTCCTGCGTCGCGTCGGCGCGGGCCACCTCGCCGGTGACGCGGCCCTGGCTGAACGCGTAGATGCGGTCGCAGATCCCGATGAGCTCCGGAAGCTCGCTCGAGATGAAGACGACCGCCTTCCCGGCGTCGGCGAGGCGCTGGATGATCCCGTAGATCTCGTACTTGGCGCCGACGTCGATGCCGCGCGTGGGCTCGTCGAGGATCAGCACGTCGGGCTCGGCGTAGATCCACTTGCTGAGGACCACCTTCTGCTGGTTCCCGCCGGACAGCTTGCCGGCGAGCGCCGAGACGGTGGGCGTCTTGATGCCCAGCTCCTTGCGGTACTGCTCGGCCACCTTCGCCTCGGCGTTGCGGTCCACCACGCCGCGCCGCGACAGCTTGCGCAGCGCCGCGGCCGAGATGTTGCGCTGCACCGTGTCGATGAGGTTGAGCCCGTACCGCTTGCGGTCCTCCGTCGCGTAGGCGATCCCGTTGCGGATCGCCGCCTGCACGGTCGGCAGGTGGACCTCGTGCCCGTCCTTGAACACGTGGCCGGTCACCTTGGCCCCGTACGTGCGGCCGAAGAGGCTCATGGCGAACTCCGTGCGCCCGGCGCCCATCAGCCCGGCGAGCCCGACGATCTCGCCGCGGCGGACGGAGATGGCCGCGTCGTCCACCACCTTGCGGTTCTGGTCGATCGGGTGGAACACCGTCCATTCCTCGACGCGCAGCACCTCGTCGCCGATCGCTGGCGTGTGGTCCGGGAAGCGGTGGTCCATCGGCCGGCCCACCATCCCGCGGATCAGCCGGGCGTCGGTGACCGGCTCGGTCCCGTGGTTGTCGAGCGTCTCGATCGTGCGCCCGTCGCGCACCACGGTGATGGTGTCCGCGATGTCCAGCAGCTCGTTGAGCTTGTGGCTGATGATGATCGAGGTGATGCCCTGCTCCTTCAGGCCGCGGATCAGGCCGAGCAGGTGGGCGGAGTCCTCGTCGTTGAGCGCCGCGGTGGGCTCGTCGAGAATGAGCAGCCGCACCTCCTTGGAGAGCGCCTTCGCGATCTCGACGAGCTGCTGCTTGCCGACGCCGATGTCGGCGATCCGCGTCTCGGGCCGCTCCCTCAGGCCGATGCGCTCGAGCAGCTCGGCGGCCCTGGCGTTGGTGGAGTTCCAGTCGATGACGCCGGTGCCGTTGGCCTGCTCGTTGCCGAGGAAGATGTTCTCGGCGATCGACAGGTACGGGGAGAGCGCGAGCTCCTGGTGGATGATGACGATCCCGACCCGCTCGGAGTCACGGATGCCGCGGAACTGCACCGCCCGGCCGTCGAAGACGATCTCGCCCTCGTACGTGCCGTGCGGGTAGATGCCCGAGAGCACGTTCATCAGGGTCGACTTGCCGGCGCCGTTCTCGCCGCAGATCGCGTGGATCTCGCCGCGCGCCACCGAGAGGTTGACGTCGTCGAGCGCGACGACACCGGGGAATCGCTTGGTGATCTGTCGCATCTCGAGGATGTAGTCGTTGTCCATCTGCCCTTGTCACTCGCCCGTCCGTCGTTCGCCGGCGGTGCCGGCCGCCGGAGCCCCATGCCCCGGCGGCCGGTCCTACCGGTCGGTCCTCAGTTCGATCCCTGCCCGCGATCAGCTGAGGCCGAGGTCATCCTTGGTCCAGAACCCGGAGTCGACGAGCTCCGACTCGACGTTGTCCGCCGTCACGACGATCGGGTCGAGCAGGAACGACGGGACGACCTTCTCGCCGTTGTCGTAGGACTCGGTGTTGTTCACCGTGACCTCGGCGCCGTCGCTGATCTCGTTGACCATCTTCTGCACCACGGCACCCAGGCCGCGCGTGTCCTTCCAGACCGTCATTGACTGGAGGCCGGCGAGGATGTTCTGGGTGTTCGGCAGGTCGGCGTCCTGGCCCGTGAGGATCGGGTACCCGTCACCGGCGGTGTAGCCGGCACCCTCGAGGGCCCGGGCGATGCCGAGGGCGAGGGAGTCGTTCGGCGACAGGACGACGTTGACCTGCTTGTCCGTGTAGAAGGAGCTCAGGCGGTTCTCCATCTCGGCCTGCGCGTCGTCGGAACCCCAGCCGAGGATGCCGATGCTCTGCCAGTCGTCCAGCGACGCCGGGCACTTGTTGGACACGCAGACCAGCTGGCCGGAGTCGACGTACTGGCTCAGGACGTCCCAGGCCCCCTTGAAGAAGAACCGGGCGTTGTTGTCGTCGGGCGACCCGGCGAACGGCTCGAAGTTGTACGGCCCGTCGCCGTCCTTGAGGCCGAGCTGGTCCTCGATGTACTGGCCCTGGAACGTGCCGACCCGCTCGTTGTCGAACGACGCGTAGTAGTCGACGTTCGGGGTGTTGAGGATCAGGCGGTCGTAGGCGATGACCTTGATGCCCTTCTCCGCGGCGGTCTCGAGGGTGGGGCCGAGCGTGGTGCCGTCGATCGAGGCGATGACGAGGATCTTGGCGCCGTCGTTGATGACGTTCTCGATCTGCGAGATCTGCTGCTCGTTCTCGTTGTCCGCGTACTGGAGGCTGACCCGGAAGCCGTCGCCCTCGAGCAGCTTCTGGAGGTCGGCGCCGTCACGGTTCCACCGCGGCAGCTCCTTGGTCGGCATGAAGATGCCGACGAGGTCGCCGCTCCCGCCGGCGCCACCGTCGGTGCCTTCGGTGCTGCCCCCGCTGTTCGTGTCGCTGCTGCACGCCGCGAGTGCACCCGCCGCCAGCCCGAGGCCGACGGCCATCGCCGCGCCCTTCTTCCACGAAAGTGACATCGTCGTCCGCTCCCTGTCTCGTCGTCCGTCGCGCATCGGGCCGGGGCTCCTGTGCCCGGGCCGTGGATGGCGCTCCTCGAGCGCGGCCCCCTACGCGTGCGGTGAACGGTTGAATTCAAGACCCGAACGAAACATCCCGGCAAGAGCCGTGACCGAATCGTGTTCAAGCGGCCGACATCGTTTTTCTGCGCCGAACCCGTAGCGACGAGTTCGGTTGCCGAAGCCAGCGGGCGCCACAACGCGCGAAGGGGGCCGGGACGCGCGCCACGCGCCCCGGCCCCTCCAGCCGACCCAACAAAGGTCAGCGCGCAGCCTCCGCGCGCCGCTTGTTGTAGACGTCGAACGCCACCGCGAGCAGCAGCACCAGGCCCTTGACCACCTGCTTGATCGAGTCCGGGACGCCCATCAGCGCCATGCCGTTGCTCATGACCGCCATCACCAGGCCACCGATCATGGCGCCCGTGATGCGGCCGACGCCGCCCGTGGTCGACGCGCCGCCGATGAAGCACGCGGCGATCGCGTCGAGCTCGAACATGTTGCCGGCACCCGGCTGGGCTCCGTTCATGCGAGCGGAGTACGCCACGCCGGCGACGCCGGCGAGCACGCCCATGTTGACGAAGGTCCAGAAACTGACCTTGCGGACCTTGACGCCGGACAGCTGCGCGGCGTTGAGGTTGCCGCCGATCGCGCAGATGTGGCGGCCGAACACGGTCTTCGACATCACCAACGTGTACGCGAGGATCAGCACCGCCAGCAGGATCAGGATGATCGGCAGGCCGCGGTTGCGGGACAGCTGGTAGGCGAACGCCATGACCACGACGGCGACGGCGACGATCTTCGCGACGAAGATCGGCATCGACTCGACGACCTGCTGGTAGGAGATGCGCCCGCGGCGGGTGCGCCACTGGCTCACCGCGTACCCGACGACGGCGATCGCGAAGATCACCAGCGTGAAGACGTCGAACCCGTACCCGCCGAACAGCCCGTTGAGGAAGCCGTTCGCGATCCCGTAGTAGGTGCCGCCGAACGGGGACAGCGAGATGTTGTCGAGCACCCGATACGTCAGCCCTCGGAACAGGAGCATGCCGGCCAGCGTGACGATGAAGCCCGGTATCCCGACGAAGGCCACCCAGAACCCTTGCCACACGCCGACCGCCAGGCCGACCGCGAGCGCCGCGAGGACGCCGACCCACCACGGGGCGTGCCCCTTGATGACGATGACGGCCGCGACGGCGCCGGTCAGCGCGACGACCGAGCCGACCGACAGGTCGATCTGGCCGAGCACGATGACCATGAGCATGCCGATGGCCAGGATGAGGATGTAGGAGTACTGCAGGACGATGTTCGTCAGGTTCGCCGGGGACAGGAACTCCTTCTTCAGCAACGCGAAGAGGAGCACGATCGCGACGAACGCGACGAAGATCCCGCTCTGGCGCACGTTCCGGGTGATCATGTCCCGGACTCCGGCGACGGCCGTCATGATGCCTTGTCCTTTGCGTCTCGCTCGATGGTCATGAGTTCCATGAGGCGCTCCTGCGTGGCGTGCGCCACAGGGACCTCACCGGTGATGCGGCCGAAGGCCAGCGTGTAGATGCGGTCGCACGTGCCCAGCAGCTCCGGCAGCTCGGAGGAGATGACGACGACCGCCTTCCCCTCGGCGACCATCCTGTTGATGATCGTGTAGATCTCGTACTTCGCGCCGACGTCGATGCCGCGCGTCGGCTCGTCGAGGATCAGCACGTCCGGGGTGGTGAACAGCCACTTGCTCAGCACCACCTTCTGCTGGTTGCCACCGGACAGCTTGTTGACCGGCACCATGACGGACGGCGTGCGGATGTTGAGGTCCGTCCGGTACTGCTCGGCGACCTTGAGCTCCTCGTTGCCGTTCACCCAACCGCGGTTGGCGAGCAGGCGCAGCCCGGCCGACGAGATGTTCGTCTTGATGTCCTGGATCAGGTTGAGCCCGAACCGCTTGCGGTCCTCGGAGACGTAGGCCAAGCCGTGCTCGATGGCCGACGCGACGTCGCCGATCTCGACCGGCTGGCCGTTCTTGTACACCTGGCCGGAGATGTCCCGCCCGTACGAGCGGCCGAACAGGCTCATCGCCAGCTCGGTGCGCCCGGCGCCCATGAGGCCGGCGATGCCGACCACCTCGCCGGCGCGGACGCTGAACGACGCGTCGTCGATGACCACCCGGCCGGCCTGCGTGGGGTGGTACACCGTCCAGTGCTCCACCCGCAGCACCTCGTTCCCCGGCCGGGACTGGCGCTCGGGGTAGCGGTGCTCGAGGTCGCGGCCGACCATGCCGCGGATCATCCGGTCCTCGGTGGAGGCCGGGTCCGCCATGTCGATCGTCTCGATGGTGCGACCGTCGCGGATGATCGTCGTGCGGTCGGCGACCTCGGCGAGCTCCTTGAGCTTGTGGGAGATCATGATCGAGGTGATCCCCTGCGCCTTCAGCTGCCGCAACAGGGCCAGCAGGCGCTCGGAGTCGTTGTCGTTCAGGGCCGCGGTCGGCTCGTCGAGGATGAGCAGCCGAACGTTCTTCGAGAGCGCCTTGGCGATCTCGATCAGCTGCTGCTTGCCGACTCCGAGCTGGCCGATCGGCGTGGTCGGGTTCTCGTCGAGGCCGACGCGCAGCAGCAGCTGGCGGGCCTCGTGGTTCGCCTTGTTCCAGTCGATCATGCCGCGCGCGTCGCGCACCTCGTTGCCGAGGAAGATGTTCTCGGCCACCGACAGGTAGGGCACCAGCGCCAGCTCCTGGTGGATGATCACGATGCCCTTGTCCTCCGAGTCGTTGATCGACCCGAAGCGGACTTCCTCGCCGTCGTAGACGATGTCGCCCTCGTACGTGCCGTGGGGGTAGACCCCCGACAGCACCTTCATCAGCGTCGACTTGCCGGCGCCGTTCTCCCCGCAGATGGCGTGGATCTCGCCACGCCGGACCGTCAGCGTCACGTCCTGCAACGCCTTGACCCCGGGGAAGGTCTTGGTGATGCTCCGCATCTCCAAGATGTCGCTGCTCATGCGGCCCTCCGTCGGTTGGTGCGATCACGTGCGGGCACGGCCCCGGCTCGGGACCGGGGCCGTGCCCTTGCAGGTGTGACGTCAGCCGGCAACGCCGGAGGCGACCTCGTCGGCCGTCCAGTAGCCGCTGTCGATCAGCTGCGACTGGATGTCCTCCTTGAACACGGTGTTCACCGGGAGCAGGAACGACGGGACGACCTTCTTGCCGTTCTCGTACGTCTCGGTGTCGTTCGCCTCGGGCTCCCCGCCCTTCATGAACGCCTCGGTCGCGGTGACCGCCTGGGCGGCCAGCGTGCGGGTGTCCTTGAAGATCGTCGACGACTGGATGTCGTCGTTGATGAGCTTGACGGAGGCGATCTCCGCGTCCTGGCCGGTGACGACCGGCAGGCCCTCGGCGATCGTCGGGCCGGCGCCGACGCCCTGGAGCGCGGTGATGATGCCGCGCGACAGGCCGTCGAACGGCGACAGGACGCCGGCGGGGACGGAGCCGTCGGAGTAGGTGGACGTCAGCAGGTCCTCCATGCGCTTCTGCGCGGTCTCCTGCGCCCAGCGCAGGATCGCGACCTGCTCGAACCCGGTCTGGCCGGACTTGACCACCAGGGTGCCGTTGTCGATGTACGGCTGGAGGATCGACATCGCACCGTTGAAGAAGAAGCCGGCGTTGTTGTCGTCGGGCGAGCCGGCGAACAGCTCGATGTTGAACGGCCCGGCGGGGGCGTCGGCGACGGCCTTGCCGTCGCGGTCCACCAGGCCCATGCCGTGGAGCAGGGCGTTCGCCTGGGCGACGCCCACCGCGAAGTTGTCGAACGTGACGTAGAAGTCGACGTTCTCGCTGTCGCGGATCAGGCGGTCGTAGGCGATGACCTTGATGCCCTTGGCCGCGGCGGCCTCGAGCTGGCTGGTCAGGGCCGTGCCGTCGATCGAGGCGATGATGAGGACCTTGGCGCCCTCGGTGATCATCGCGTCGATCTGCTGGGTCTGGGTCGGGATGTCGTCGCCCGCGTACTGCAGGTCGACCGTGTACCCGAGCTTCTCCAGCCCGTCCTTGACCGCGTTGCCGTCGGCGATCCAGCGCTCCGACGTCTCGGTCGGCATCGCCACGCCGACGAGCGTGCCGCCGGCGTCGGCCGGCGCGGAGGCGTCGCCGCCGTCGGTCGTCGTGGCTTCGGACGGCTCGCCGCCCGTGGTGCTCGTGCCACCCGCGCCGCTGCCGCCACAGGCGGCCAGGCTCAAGGCGACCACGGCACCCGCGATCGCCACTAGCACTCGTCGCATCTCTTGGCTCCTTCTCGTCACTGAGAGTCCCGGTTCGTCGAACCGTGGTGCGTACCGGGCGCGTGCCGCACCCGGCTGGCGTCCCCCGGACTGCGACGTCCCGGGAACAGCAGGTGTCACCTTCGTTGGGTTCGGGTTCCGAAGTCAAGCCGGGGGGCGCTCCCCTGCATTACGAATGCATCACAGTTGAGAGGGCCCAGGTCACGGCGATGTGATGGCTAACATCCGATGTTTGGATTCGGGGGCCAAACTCAGCCGCTCCCTCAGGCACCCAGGAGCGCCGCGAGCCGCGCGTGGACGGCGGCGTCGACGACCTCGTCGGACACCTCGACGACCTTGTCGCGGCTCGTGGCGCCGGCGACGAGCGTCACGTGCCGCGGGCGCACGCCGAGCGCGTCCGCCAGGGCTGCGAGGGCGGCGGCCGTCGCGGCGCCGTCCACCGCACGCGCGGTCACGGCGACGACGAGCCGGTCGCCGTGGGCCCCGCCGACGCGCGTGCGTGACGCGCCGGGCCGCACCCGGATCGCGATCCGCACCGCGCCCACCCCCCTCCCCCTGTCCCCAACGTCCGCGAGCTGCGTCGCCCTGGCCCCGCAACTCGCGGACGCTACGGGAAGGAACCCGGCTCAGGCGAGGCCGAGCGAGCGCACCTGGTCGCGCTCGGCGACCAGCTCCGCCACCGACGCGTCGACGCGCGAGCGGGCGAACTCGTCGAGCTCGAGGCCCTGGACGATCTGCCAGGCGCCACCGGTCGACGTCACCGGGAACGACGACACCAGGCCCTCCGGCACGCCGTACGAGCCGTCCGACGCGACGCCGGCGCTGGTCCAGTCGCCCTCGGGCGTCCCGGCGACCCAGGACCGCACGTGGTCGATCGCGGCGTTGGCGGCCGAGGCGGCCGACGACGCGCCGCGCGCGGCGATGATCGCCCCGCCGCGCTCCGCGACCGTCGGGATGAAAGTCTCGCGCACCCAGGCCTCGTCGCCGACCACCTCCGGCGCGGGCCGGCCGCCGATCGTCGCGTGCGCGATGTCGGGGTACTGCGTGGTCGAGTGGTTGCCCCAGATGGCGACGCGGTGGATGTCCGCGACCGCCGACCCGGTCTTCTGCGCGAGCTGCGCCACGGCGCGGTTGTGGTCCAGTCGGGTCATCGCGGTGAACCGCTCGCGGGGGACGTCGGGCGCGTGGGCCGCCGCGATGAAGGCGTTGGTGTTCGCCGGGTTGCCCACGACGAGCACGCGGACGTCGTCGGCCGCCCCGGCGTTGATCGCCGTGCCCTGCGGGCCGAAGATGCCGCCGTTCGCCTCGAGCAGGTCGCGGCGCTCCATGCCCGCCGTGCGGGGCCGCGCGCCGACTAGGAGCGCGATGTTGACGCCGTCGAAGGCCGCGGTCGCGTCGCTGAACAGGTCGACGCCGTCGAGCTGCGGGAAGGCGCAGTCGGCGAGCTCCATCGCCACGCCCTCGAGCGCCGTGACGGCCTGGGGGATCTCCAGCAGCCGCAGCCGGACCTTCGTGTCCGGGCCGAGCATCTGGCCGGACGCGATCCGGAACAGCAGTGCATAGCCGATCTGCCCGGCGGCGCCGGTGACGGTGACGTTGATGGGGCTCACAGAGTGGTTCTCCTCACGAATCGACCGGTGGGGGGGTGGGACTAGCCCAGGCGGGCGGCCAGGTTGTCGCCCAGCGCGCCGAGGAACTCCTCGGTGGTGAGCCACTCTTGCTTGGGCCCGACGAGCAGAGCGAGGTCCTTGGTCATGGCTCCCGCCTCGACGGTCTCGACGACCACCCGCTCGAGGGTCTCGGCGAACGCGGTGACCTGCGGGGTGCCGTCCAGCTGGCCGCGGTGCTTGAGGCCCCCGGTCCAGGCGAAGATCGACGCGATGGGGTTGGTGCTCGTCGGCCGGCCGGCCTGGTGCTGGCGGTAGTGGCGGGTGACGGTGCCGTGGGCGGCCTCGGCCTCCACCGTTCGGCCGTCCGGTGTCATGAGGACGCTGGTCATCAGGCCGAGCGAGCCGAAGCCCTGTGCGACGGTGTCGGACTGCACGTCGCCGTCGTAGTTCTTCGTCGCCCAGACGTAGCCGCCCTCCCACTTCATCGCGGAGGCGACCATGTCGTCGATCAGGCGGTGCTCGTAGGTGAGGCCGGCGGCCTCGAACTCCGCCTTGTACTCGGACTCGAAAACCTCGGCGAACAGGTCCTTGAACTGCCCGTCGTAGGCCTTGAGGATCGTGTTCTTCGTCGACAGGTACACCGGGTAGCCGCGCTTGAGCCCGTACGCGAAGCTGGCCCGCGCGAAGTCCCGGATCGACTCGTTGAAGTTGTACATGCCCATCGCCACGCCCCCGCCGTCGGGGTAGACGACGACGTC
>CAZBIO010000087.1:0-5376 GCA_964491965.1 uncultured Cellulomonas sp. | reverse complement strand
GCTCGTCGGCGGCGGCGCCCATGCCGATGGGCGCGACCAATGCCGCGCCGGCACCCCACAGGGCAACGCCCGCGACGGCCGCGGGCAGGCTCGGCGCGAGGCCGAAGACGGCGAGCCCCGCGATGCCGGCGACGCCCGACGCCCGCATGACGGCCACCCGGCCGAACCGGTCGATCACCTGGGTGCCGATCGCGCGGAAGACCGTCATGGCGCCGACGAACACGCCGAGCACCACACCGCCGGTCGCCTCCGGGCGATCGAAGCCGTCGACCACGGCGAGGGAGAGCCAGTTGTTGGCCGACCCCTCGGACACGACGCCCGCGAACAGCATGACGGCGACGAGCAGCGTGCGGCGCTCGAGCCAGGGGCTGCCCGCAGCGACCCGGGGTCGACGGCGGGCGCGACCGGCGGTTGGCGCGGTCGCTTGCTGGGTCGCGGCGGTCGCAGTTCGCACTGTCGCGGTTGGCGCAGCAGCGGTTGCCGTGGTCGGGGTCGCCGCGGTCGCTCGCTTGGCCGCCGCGCTCTCGGCTCGCGCGGTAGCGGCTGGCGTCGGCGCGACCGACGCGGTCGCAGTCGCCATAGCAGGAGCCGCCGCGCTCGCGACCGGCCGGGCGACGAGCTCGTCGGGCTGCGGGGGGAGCACGGCGTCGAGCGAGGTGAGGCGCCAGACGATCGCGACGGCGCCGACGACGGTCAGCTGCACGCCGACCGGCACGCCCGCGCGCGAGGCCAGCGCCCCGATCACCGACCCGGCGACGGCGCCGAGCGAGAAGGCCGCGTGGAACTGCGGGATGACCGTGCGCCGCATCGCCCGCTCGATGCGCGCGTTCTCGACGTTGAGCACCACGCTGCTCAGGGCGCTGGCGGCGCCGTTGAGCACCAGGCCGAGCCCGAGCAGGAAGACCGACCGGGTCTGCGGGCCGATGCCCATGAGGGCGCTGGCGATGCCGAGCACCACGCCGGAGGACGCCAGCACGCCGCGGTTGCCCAGCCGGCGCACCAACCGCGGGGTGACCGTCACGAAGGCGAGCGAGGCCAGCGAGCCGACGAGCAGCAGCAGTCCGATGTCGGCGGTGGTCAGGTCGAGCTGGTCGCGGATCGCCGGGATCCGCGCGAGCCAGCTGGTCGACAGGATGCCGGTCAGGGCGTTGAGGCCCAGGTGCAGCACACGCGCGCGCGTGACGACGCCCGCGGGGCGGACGGCGCTCGTGGGGCGACTGACCAGCGGCACGGGTGCTCCATCGGGGCGGCGGTCGAATCGATTCGATCTGCGCGCCGCGGTGTCGGTCGAATCGTTTTGAGGGTTCGGGTCATTCTGGCCGCTACGCTGTCCGGACGTCAAACAATGCCGAGGGCGCCGACGGCGTCCGACGAGGCAGGACGTACTGGGGCGCGGGCCACGATCGGCCCGGCGTCTCGGCGTCCCGACGGGAGGGGACCAGGTGACGCACCAGCGCCCGACGCTCGCGGACGTCGCCGCGGCCGCCGGCGTCTCGGTGTCCACCGCATCCCTGGCGTTCTCGGGCGCCGGCCCCATCGCCGCCGCGACGCGCGACCGCGTGCTGGAGCAGGCCAAGGCCCTCGGCTACACCGGCCCCAACCCGCTGGGACGCCAGCTGCGGCGTGGACGCTCCGGCATCGTCGGTGTGGTGGTCGGCGACGCGCTGCGCCGCTCCTTCCGCGACCCCGTCTCGGTCCAGGTGCTCGACGGCATCACGTCGGAGATCGGGCCGCTCGGGCTCGGGGTGCTGCTCATCCCCGGCCTGCACGACGAGGCCGAGCCGGCGGCCGTCGACCCGCTGCTGGAGTCCGCCGCGATGGACGTGGCGATCATGCTGTGGGGCGGCACCGCCGACGAGCGCGTGCTGGACGTCCTCGCGCGCCGCGGCATCCCCATGGTGCTCATCGAGGGTCGCGCCGAGCCCGGGCGGACGGTGGTCGGGATCGCCGACCGCTCCGGCATCGCCTCGGTCACGCGGATGCTCGTCGAGCAGGGGCACGAGCGGATCGCCGTGGTGACGTTGCCCTTCGGCCCCGACCACGTCACCGGCGTGGCAGACGAGGCGCGGCTCGGCGCGATGCGCTGGTACCTGACGCGCCGCCGCCTCGCGGGGGTGTACGACGCTGGCGTGGAGCCGGTGGCGATCTACGAGTCGGCCGGCTCGCTGATCGAGCACGGGGCCTCGGCGGCCCGGGTCCTGCTGGCCGGTCCCGACCGGCCGACCGCGATCGTGTGCCAGTCCGACCTGCTGGCCGCCGGCGTCATCGTCGCCGCCCGCGAGATGGGGCTGCGCGTGCCGCAGGACGTCTCGGTCGCGGGATTCGACGGCATCGACATGCCGTGGCTCGCGCCCGACGTGCTGACGTCGGTGCGCCAGCCGCTGGCGGAGAAGGGCCGCGCCGCCGCGCGCGAGGCCGTGCGGCTGCTCGCCGGCGAGCCCGCCGAGGCGATCGAGCTCCCCGTCGAGCTCGTCGTCGGCACAACGACGGCCCCGCCGCCCCCGCCTGACCGCCCACCCTCCTGACCACCCCACCCGACCGTTGCGTTCGAAAGCGGGACCTATGGCCACGTCACTCTCGGACGTTGTGGGCTGGACACTCTTGCGTCCGAGGAAGTGAGGCCTCTACCCCCGAGATGCTCGGACGTTACGGATGGGGAGGACGTTGCGTCCGAGGAAGTCAGGCCTAGAGGCCCCACATCCTCGGACGTTACGGAAGTGGGGTCTGGCGGGAAGGGGGGCCGGCCGCTTACGGGTGGCGGACGACGACCTGGGCCTTGCCCAGGACCCGGGCGCCGTCGAGGGTCACCTCGAGGTCGATGCGGGCCGTTCCGGCCTCGGCATCCAGCGCGCCGACCGTCGCGACGACGTCCACGGCCGCCTCGCCGTCCACGGGGACGGGCACCGGCCGCGTGAACCGCGTCTGGTAGTCGACGACGAGCCCGGGGTCGCCGATCCAGTCGACGACGACCTGCACCGCGGCGCCCATGGTCCACATGCCGTGGGCGATGACACCGGGCAGGCCGACCGCGAGCGCGGCCGCCTCGTCCTGGTGGATCGGGTTCTGGTCGCCCGACGCGTTCGCGTAGCGGACCAGCCGCGCGCGGTCGACGTGCAGCGTGCCGAGGGCGACGCGCTGGCCGACGACGAGGCCGTCCAGCCCGTGCGGCAGGCCGGCGCCCTCGCTCCGACGGGACGTCGCGGTCACGGGCGCACCGCCCGTGTGCTGATGGCGGTCGCGACCTCGTCGGCCACGGGAGTCGCGGTCATGAGGTCACCGTCCGTGCACTGACGGGTCATCGCGACCTCGTCGGCCACAGCAGTCGCGGTCACGGGCGCACCGCCAGCGTGCTGACCACCGTCGCGACAGGCGCCCCGGCCTCGTCGGTCACCTCGACGCGGGTGGTGACCATGCCCAGGCCGGCCCGCTCCGTCACGGAGTCGACGTGGAGCGTGGTCACCAGGCGGTCGCCGGCGTGGACGGGCCGGATATGGGTGAAGCGCTCGTCGGCGTGGACCACGCGCGCGAAATCGACGCCGGCCGCGGGGTCCTGCACGTACTTCGCCTCGGCGCGCTGCGCCACGACGACGGCCCACGTCGGGGGCGCCACGACGTCCGGATACCCGAGCATGCGCGCCGCGGCGGGGTCGGTGTGGGCCGGGTGCGTCGCGCCGACGGCCTCGGCGAACGCGGCGATCTCGGCCCGGGTCACCTCGTAGGGCTCGTCGGGCGGGTACTCACGCCCGACGAAGGACGGGTCGACCGGCAAGCGAGGTCAGCGGGTCTCGCGGTGGAGGGTGTGCCGCCCGTCGCGCGGGCAGTACTTCTTCAGCTCGAGCCGGTCGGGGTCGTTCCGACGGTTCTTCTTGGTGATGTAGTTGCGCTCCTTGCACTCGGTGCAGGCGAGCGTGATCTTCGGACGAACATCCTGGGCCTTGCTGGCCATGGCGTTGCCACCCTCTACGACGTGCCGGGGGCCGCGGCGAGCGGCCGGGAAGCTGGGAGCCAGGCGCGGCCGAGCGGAAGCCCCGCGCGCACAAGGCCGACCCATCGTACGGCATCGGCCCGGCCGCGCCGAACCCGCTACCGGGCGGCCGGCTCCACGCCCAGCTCCGCGAGCAGCGCCTCCACCCTGCGGCGGATCTCGTCGCGGATCGGTCGCACCCGTTCGATCGGCTGGCCGGCGGGGTCGTCGAGCTCCCAGTCCTCGTAGCGCTTGCCGGGGTAGAAGGGGCACGTGTCGCCGCAGCCCATGGTGACGACGACGTCGGAGGCCTTCACCGCCTCGGTGGTGAGGATCTTCGGCTGTGCGCCGGCGATGTCGATCCCCACCTCCGCCATCGCCTGCACCGCGACCGGGTTGACGGCGTCCGCGGGGGTCGAGCCGGCCGAGAGCACCTCGACCGCGTCGCCCGCGAGCGCCGAGAGGAAGCCGGCGGCCATCTGCGAGCGGCCCGCGTTGTGGATGCAGACGAACAGGACCGTGGGGCGGGCGGCGTCGGTCATGGCTTCTCCTCAGCGACGGGCACGACGAGGTCGGGCAGGAGGTCGTGGACGAGCGCGCGGACGCGCGCGTCGATGTCGGCCTGGATCGCGGCGACGCCCTCGGGCGACGCCAGGGCGGGGTCCCCCACGGCCCAGTCCTCGTAGCGGATGCCGGGGTAGGTGGGGCAGACGTCGCCGCACCCCATGGTCACCACCACGTCGGCGGCCCGCACGGCGTCGTCGGTCAGCGGCTTGGGGTACGCATCGTCGCCGGCCCCGAGCGAGTCCAGCGCCCGGACGACCGCCGAGTGGACGGCGTGGGCGGGCGTGGAGCCGGCGGAGCGCACGACGATCGCATCGCCGGCATAGCGGTGCAGGAGCGCGGCGGCCAGCTGCGACCGTCCGGCGTTGGCGACGCAGACGAACAGCACATGGGGCGTCGCGTCGCGGTCCCGGCCGTGGCGGATGTCCTCGAGGCGCTGCCGCGCGAACTTCTCGGCGAGCACCACCAGGTGCGAACGCACGCCAGACGTGCGGGCCAGCGCGGTCGCGGAGTCGCGGACCACCGCCTGGACGCGTGCCGGGTCGACGTCGGCGAACCGCGCACTGAGCTCGTCGGCCACGCGGTCCAGCACCGGGTCGAGGTCCTCGACGGCCTCGTCCTGGCCGTCCGCCGCCTCGATCCCCATCTCGACGGCGGCCGGCGCGAACCCCTCGAGCAGCGCGCGCACGGCGGTGCGGTACGGACCGGCGATCGCGTAGTGCACCCACGTGCCGCGCCGGTCGGCGGTGAGCAGGCCGGCGTCCTTGAGCACCTTGAGGTGGTGCGAGACCGTCGGCTGCGAGACCTCGGCGAGCTCGGCGATGTCGCAGACGCACACCTCGCCCGTC
>CAZBIO010000086.1:0-5734 GCA_964491965.1 uncultured Cellulomonas sp. | reverse complement strand
GGGCGCGATCCCGTGCACCTACACCGCGGACATCGGCCAGTACGACGAGCCGGAGATCGACCAGGTGCCCGGCCGCGCCATGGCGTACGGCGCCGAGCTGTCGCGCGCCGTCGACTGCAAGGCCGCGCTGGTCGAGGAGGGCCTGGCGGCCATCGCGTCCGGCGCGTTCCACATCCGCAGCGGCGGGCGCGCCTACTACAACACGACGCCGCTGGGCCGGGCCGTCACCGGCACCCTGCTGGTGCGAGCCATGCAGGCCGACGGCGTCGAGATCTGGGGCGACGGGTCCACCTTCAAGGGCAACGACATCGAGCGGTTCTACCGCTACGGGCTGCTCGCCAACCCGTCCCTGAGGATCTACAAGCCGTGGCTCGACCAGGAGTTCGTCGCCGAGCTCGGCGGGCGCGCTGAGATGAGCCAGTTCCTGACGGACCACAACCTGCCCTACCGCGACAGCGCCGAGAAGGCGTACTCGACGGATGCGAACATCTGGGGCGCCACCCACGAGGCCAAGACGCTGGAGCACCTCGACGTCTCGCTGGAGACGGTCGAGCCGATCATGGGCGTGCGATTCTGGGACCCGGCGGTGGCGATCGAGACCGAGGACGTCACGATCGCGTTCGAGCGTGGCAGGCCGGTGGCGATCGACGGCGTGCGGTACGACGACCCGGTGGCGCTAGTCCACGAGGCGAACGCCATCGGCGGCCGGCACGGCCTGGGGATGTCCGACCAGATCGAGAACCGGATCATCGAGGCCAAGTCGCGCGGGATCTACGAGGCGCCCGGCATGGCGCTGCTGTTCGCGGCGTACGAGCGGCTGGTCAACGCGATCCACAACGAGGACACGATCGCCACGTACCACCAGGAGGGGCGCCGGCTGGGCCGGCTGCTGTACGAGGGCCGGTGGCTGGACCCCCAGTCGCTCATGGTGCGCGAGTCGATCCAGCGGTGGATCGCCTCGGTGGTCACGGGCGAGGTGACGCTGCGGCTGCGGCGCGGGGAGGACTACACGATCCTGCGCACCGACGGGCCCGGCTTCTCCTACCACCCGGACCGGCTGTCGATGGAGCGCACCGAGTCCGCCGCGTTCGGCCCGACCGACCGCATCGGCCAGCTGACGATGCGCAACCTCGACATCGCCGACTCGCGCGCCAAGCTCGAGCTCTACGCGAGCCAGCCGACCGACCAGGGGCAGGTACTCGTCGAGCACGGGACGCTGTTCGGCGCGCTGCCCGCGGGCGGCGCGGACGTCATCGCGACGAACCCGCGGGTGGTCGGCGACGAGGAGTCGGCGCTGGACGCCGCCGCGATGGAAGTCG
Organism: uncultured Cellulomonas sp.; assembly: GCA_964491965.1. Taxonomy (GTDB): domain Bacteria; phylum Actinomycetota; class Actinomycetes; order Actinomycetales; family Cellulomonadaceae; genus Cellulomonas. Next base: position 4,415 of record CAZBIO010000086.1, on the reverse strand, counting down.
GGACGGACTGACGTGGGCGCCCTCTGGGGCGGGCGGTTCGCGTCCGGGCCGGCCGACGCGCTGGCCGCGCTGTCGAAGTCGACCCAGTTCGACTGGCGGCTGGCCGACGACGACATCACCGGTTCGGTGGCGCACGCGCACGTGCTCCACCGCGCGGGCCTGCTGACGGACGACGAGACCGCGCGCATGGTCGACGCGCTGGAGCGGCTGCGCGCGGACGTCTCCTCGGGCGCGTTCGGCCCGGCGCCCGACGACGAGGACGTGCACACCGCCCTCGAGCGGGGGCTGATCGAGCGCGCCGGCCCGGAGCTGGGGGGCCGGTTGCGTGCGGGACGGTCGCGGAACGACCAGATCGCCACGCTGGTGCGGACGTACCTGCGGCGGCAGGCGCGGACCCTGTCCGCCCTGGTGCTCGACGTCGTCGACGCGCTCGTCGGGCAGGCGGACGCCGCCGGGGACGCGCCCATGCCGGGCCGCACGCACCTCCAGCACGCGCAGCCCGTACTCCTGGCGCACCACCTGCTGGCGCACGCGTGGCCGCTGCTGCGCGACGTCGAGCGCTGGCGCGACTGGGACGCCCGTGCCGCGCGCTCGCCGTACGGGTCGGGGGCGCTCGCGGGCTCGTCGCTCGGCCTCGACCCCGCCGCGGTGGCCGACGAGCTGGGCTTCGCCGGCCCCGTCGAGAACTCGATCGACGGCACGGCCTCCCGGGACGTGGTCGCGGAGTTCGCGTTCGTCGCGGCGATGACGGGCGTGGACCTGTCGCGCCTGGCCGAGGAGATCACCCTGTGGGCCACCGCCGAGTTCGGCTACGTGCGGCTCGACGACGCGTACTCGACCGGGTCGAGCATCATGCCCCAGAAGAAGAACCCGGACGTGGCCGAGCTGGCGCGCGGCAAGGCCGGCCGGCTGATCGGCGACCTGGCGGGTCTGCTCACCACGCTCAAGGGCTTGCCCCTGGCGTACAACCGGGACCTCCAGGAGGACAAGGAGCCGGTGTTCGACCAGGTGGACCAGCTGACGGTGCTGCTGCCGGCGTTCGCCGGGATGGTCGAGACGCTGCGGTTCGACCTCGACCGGCTGGCGTCGCTGGCGCCCGCGGGGTTCTCGCTCGCGACCGATGTCGCGGAGTGGCTCGTCCGCACGGGCGTCCCGTTCCGCGTGGCGCACGAGGTCGCCGGCGCGTGTGTGCGCGCCGCGGAGGCCAAGGGCACGGGGCTGGACGGCCTGTCCGACGACGACCTCGCGGCGGTGGACCCGCACCTGACGCCGGACGTGCGGTCGGTGCTGTCGGTCGCCGGCTCGGTGGCGTCACGCGATGCGGTGGGCGGCACCGCCCCGGCGCGCGTGGCCGAGCAGCTGGCCGCCGCCCGCGGCCGGCTCGCCGAGCACCGCGCCTGGGCCGTGGGCTGAGCCCAGGGGAACCGCGATGTCCGAGCCCACACCCGGCGCGGGCGTGGTGTCGCTGCTCGTCGATCGGACGCTGGCGGCTTCGCCCCGGCTCGGGCCGGTGCGGCTCGTCTGCATCGACGGCCCCGCGGGCTCGGGCAAGACGACGCTGGCCGAGGCGATAGCGCGCGGGCTCGTCGGGCACGGCGTCGAGACCGCGGTGCTGCACCTCGACGACCTCTACGACGGCTGGTCGGGGCTGGAGGGCTCCCTGTGGCCGCGGTTGGCGGCCCAGGTGCTCGAGCCGCTGCGGCGCGGCCGCCCGGGCCGCTACCAGCGCTACGACTGGTACGGCGGCGCGTTCGACGGCTGGGTGGACGTGCCGGTCCCCGGCGTGCTCGTGGTCGAGGGGTGCGGCGCCGCGCGGCGGGAGGCCGACGAGATCGTCGTGCAGCGCGTCTGGGTGGAGGCGCCCGCGGACCTGCGGCTGGCGCGCGGGCTGGCGCGGGACGGCGAGGCGGAGCGCGGCCACTGGGAGCGATGGATGGCCGACGAGGCCGCGCACTTCGCCCGGGAGCGGACGAGGGAACGGGCCGACGCCCGCGTCGACGGGTTTGGCAGGATGGCCCCGTGACGGTTCCCGACGACGTCGCGGACATCGAGCTGGGCGTGCCGGCGGCGCGCGTCTGGTTCGCGCGCGACGTGCTGTCGGTCGCCGTGGACCTGCTGGGGTGCACCATCACCACCAGCTCGCCCGAGGGGGACGTGACCGTGCGGCTCACCGAGGTCGAGGCGTACGGCGGCGAGGACGACCCCGGCTCCCACGCCTACCGCGGCCGCACGCCGCGCAACGCGGCGATGTTCGCCGAACCCGGCCGGCTCTACGTGTACCGGCACCTGGGTCTGCACCACTGCCTCAACGTGGTGACGCAGCCGACGGGCAGCCCGTCCGCGGTGCTGCTGCGCGCCGGCGAGGTGGTCGAGGGCGCCGACGTCGCGTGGGCGCGCCGGGAGGCCGCGGGGGTGGTCGACAACGAGCGGCAGCTGGCGCGCGGCCCCGCGCGGCTGGCCGTGTGCCTCGGCCTGGACATCGACGCGAACGGCCTCGACGTCACCGAGCCGGGCGGGCCGGTGCTGCTGCGGCGGCGACCGGCGAGCGCCGTGGTGCCCGCGCACCGGCAGGGACCGCGGGTCGGGGTCGGCGGGCCGGGCGGCGACCCGGCGAACCACCCGTGGCGGTTCTGGCTGACGGGGGAGGCGACGGTCTCGTCGTATCGCCCCGCGTATCGGTCGCCGGCGCCGGGCGGCCCTCGGACGTCGACGCCGGCCTGACCCCGGTCCCCCTAGGCTTCCGTGCGGCCGTTGCTCCGAACTGGCCGCGTGAAGGAGAACGTGACGTGACTGTCCTCGACGAGCTGGAGTGGCGTGGGCTGCTCGCGCAGACCACCGATCGGGAGGAGCTGGCCGCGGCGCTGGCGGCCGGACCGGTCAACGTCTACTGCGGCTTCGACCCCACCGCGCCGAGCCTGCACATCGGCAACCTGGTGCAGATCCTCACGCTGCGGCGGCTCCAGGACGCCGGGAACCGGCCGTTCGCGCTGGTCGGCGGCGCGACCGGGCTGATCGGCGACCCAAAGATGACCGGCGAGCGCACGCTCAACGACCCCTCGGTGGTCGCGGGCTGGGTGGAGCGCATCCGGTCGCAGATCGCGCCGCTGCTTGCGTTCGACGGTCCGAACGCGGCGACGATGGTCAACAACCTCGACTGGACCGCCGGCCTGTCGGCGATCGACTTCCTGCGCGACGTCGGCAAGCACTACCGGCTGGGGACCATGCTCGCGAAGGACACCGTCGCGCGGCGGCTGTCCTCCGAGCAGGGGATCTCGTTCACCGAGTTCAGCTACCAGATCCTGCAGGGGATGGACTTCCTCGAGCTGTACCGCCGGCACGGCGTGACGCTGCAGAGCGGGGGGTCCGACCAGTGGGGGAACCTGCTGTCGGGCGTGGAGCTGGTGCGCAAGGTCGAGGGCGCCGCCGTCCACGCGATCACCACGCCGCTGATCACCAAGGCCGACGGGACCAAGTTCGGGAAGACCGAGTCCGGCACCGTGTGGCTCGACCCGGCGATGACGTCGCCGTACGCCTTCTACCAGTTCTGGCTCAACACCGACGACGCCGACGTGATCGGGCACCTGCGGGTGTTCACGTTCCGCAGGCGCGACGAGATCGCCGAGCTGGAGGCCGCGGTGGCCTCGCGGCCCCAGGCGCGCGAGGCGCAACGGGCCCTGGCCGGCGACGTGACGACGCTGGTGCACGGCGCGGACGCCACCGCGAAGGTGATCGCGGCGTCGCAGGCGCTCTTCGGGCGGGGCTCGCTGGCGGAGCTGGACGGCGAGACGCTCGGTGCCGCGGTGGCGGAGCTGCCATCGGCGGATGGGGCGGTGGGGGACTCGCTGGTGGACCTGTTCGCGGCCACGGGGCTGGTGGACTCCAAGAGCGCTGCCCGACGAGCGGTGGCCGAGGGAGGGCTCTCGGTGAACAACGAGCGGGTGTCCGACGACACCGCGCTGCTGGAGCCGTCGCACCTGCTCGGGGGCCGCTACGCGGTGCTTCGCCGGGGTCGTCGATCGCTCGCGGTGGTGCGCGCCGCGGGCGCCTGACGGTGCCTCCGGGGCGTGATCCTCGTCACCACGCCCCGGATTTGCGCCGAGCCCGCGGGCTCGCGTAATGTCTTCCAAGCCGCCGCAGGGAGGAACGGACACCGAGATGGTGGACGGTCCCGCAGGCGGCCAGCCCCCGACAATCGGATCAGGCGCTCAGTGCGCCTTCGTTCCGGCTGGGCGGGGATGAAGCAACAAGCCTCTTGGGCACTCGCAAGGGTGCAGGGATGTGCGTCTGTTTCTTGAGAACTCAACAGTGTGTCTTGATGTAGTTGATGCCATTGCCCGTTTTCGGGTGTGGTGTTGATGGGTTGTCTGGTGCCTGCCCCTGTGGGTGCTGGGTGACTTTTGAGATGCCAGTTTCTG
>CAZBIO010000085.1:0-10111 GCA_964491965.1 uncultured Cellulomonas sp. | reverse complement strand
GCCGGACGCTGTTGGTGGGCCCCCGCGGGCGGTTGGGCCCCAGGGGTGGGGGGCGCGGGCCGCGCCGCGAGTTGTGCACTTCGACGCGAGATGCGCATTTCCACCTGCTCATCTCGCGCGAAAGTGCTGATCTCGCGGGCTGGAGAGGCGCGGGGTGGGGAGCCGCGGGGCGGGCGGCATCGTGGCGCTGAGCCTGCAGGAGCGTGGCGAGGCGCTCGCGGCCGCGCTGGACGCGGGCGAGGGGCGACTGCCGCCCGACCTCGTCATCGACTCCCGCGCAGTGCTCCAGCGGGCGCGCGAGCGGGCCGGCCTCTCGGCCGAGCACACGGTGGTCGCGCTCGCGGGCGCCACCGGGTCCGGCAAGTCGTCGCTCCTCAACGCCCTGGCCGGCGTGGACCTCGCCCGGACCGGCATCCATCGCCCGACGACCGAACGGGCGCTCGCAGCGGTCTGGGGCGGCGGCGCGGGGCCGCTGCTCGACTGGCTCGAGGTCCGTGACCGTCACGACATGGGCGCCGGAACGCCGAGGCGGCGTCGGGCGACCGGTGCGTCCGAACTGGTCACGGGCCTGGTGCTGCTCGACCTGCCCGATCACGACTCGGTGCTGGAGGAGCACCGCATCCGTGCCGACCGGCTGGTGCAGCGCGGCGATCTGCTGGTCTGGGTGGTCGACCCGCAGAAGTACGCCGACGCGGCGCTGCACACGCGCTACCTCACGCCGTACGCCGGCCATGACGCGGTCACCGTGGTGGCCCTCAACCAGGTGGACCGGCTCGACGCCGCCACCACGGCGGCCGTGCTGGCGGACGTGCGTCGGCTCGTCGCTGCCGACGGCATGCCCGACGCGCGGGTGGTGGCCGTCTCGGCCCGCACGGGCGAAGGCGTCGACGAGTTGCGCGGGTTCCTGGCCCAGGCCGCCACCCGCCGTCGCGCCGCCATGGACCGGTGGGTGGCCGACGAGCGAGCGGCCGCGGCGCGGGTGCTCGCGGCGCTCGGTCCACCGACGCGGCTGCGCGCGGGCTCGTCGGACCGGCTGGTGCGGACGTTCGAGCGGGCCGCGAGCGTGGACGTGGTGGTCGACGCCGTACAACGCGCGGCCGTCCGCCGGGCGGCGGCTCACACGGGCTGGCCACCGCTGCGCTGGCTCGCGCGGCTGCGGCCGGACCCGCTGCGCCGGCTGCACCTGGGCGGCGCTGGCCACGGAGGCGCCAGGGCCGCCGCCGTTGAGCGGACGTCGCTGCCGCCGGCCGGCCCCGCGGCGACCGCCCGCGCGTCGCTCGCGGTGCGCGACTACGTCGAGGAGGCGCTGAAGGGCGCCCCGGAGGCGTGGCAGGTCGCGGCGCGGGCAGCCGCGTCGACGGAGGGACTCGCCGACGACCTCGACCTCGCCGTCGCCGGCACCCGGCTGATGCCGCATCGACCCGCGGCATGGTGGCGCGTGGTCGGCGGGCTCCAGTGGCTGCTGCTCGCCGCGGCCGTCGCCGGGCTCGTCTGGCTGGGTGCGATCTGGGCGTTCGACTACCTACGGTTGCCCGAGCTGCACCCGACCCTGTGGGGAGCCCTGCCGGCGCCGACGCGGCTCGCGCTCGGCGGAGTCGTCGCCGGGTGGCTCGTCGCGGGGCTCGGTTCGCTCGTCGGGCGACTGGGGGCGCACCGGCAGGCGGCGGCCGCTCGCCGGCGGCTCTCCGCGTCGGTGGCGCAGGTGGCGCAGCGCCGCGTCGTCGAGCCGGTGGCCGACGAGCTCGCGGCCCTCGACACGTGCCGCCGCCAGGCAGCCCGCGCCGCGTCGTGACGCGAGTGCCCGCCGAAGACCGCGCGCCTCGCCGCGCGGTGTTCAACCCCGCCACACGTGTGACTGGAGTGACTGGTGTGACTCCCGGGACGTCACATGCGCCTCAGGAGTCACACGTGTGGCGGGGTCGGACAGGGACGCAACTGGACGGCGTGTGTTGGCAGGATGCGGGGGCGGGGCGGCTGGCGAGCGGCGGGGCGGCGGGCAGGTCCCGGTGAAGCGGGAACGACGTGTGATGGACGACGAGCGGGAGGGACGATGGCCCGACTGACGGTGCCGGTGCAGCTGCGTTGGGGCGACCTCGACGCCTACGGGCACGTGAACAACGCGGCGATGCTCACCCTGCTCGAGGAGGTGCGCATCGAGGCCTTCTGGCGCCACCCCGACGCGGAAGCACCACAGCACCCGACGGCCGTGCTCGACGCGGGCCCGGGCGCGGACGTCGCCACGCTCGTCGCGCGGCAGGAGATCGAGTACCTCGCACCGCTCGGCTACCGCCGGTCCGGGGTGACCGTCGAGATGTGGATCGGGCGGCTCGGCGGGGCGAGCATCGACGTCTGCTACGAGGTCCGCAACGGCGGCACGGTGTGCGCCCGCGCCGCCACCACAGTGGTGCTCGTCGACGCCGCGAGCGGTCAGCCGACGAGGCTCGGCGAGGCCGAGCGCGCCGCGTGGGAACCGTACGTCGAGGAGCCGATCGCCTTCCGGCACCGCTGACCGCGCGGTCAGCCCAGCGGGACGCGGACCATGCCCTCCTGCGCCATGGAGGCGACGAGCCGCCCCTGCCGGTCGAACACGCGCGCGGCGCCGAGGCCGCGCCCGCCCTGCCCGCTCGGCGAGCTCTGCACGAACAGCAGCCAGTCGTCCACGCGCGCGTCGCGGTGCCACCACATCGCGTGGTCCAGCGAGGCGATCGAGAGCCCGCGCGACGACCACGACAGCCCCGCGTGGCGGAGCACCGGCTCGAGCATCACCTGGTCGCAGGCGTAGGCGAGCAGCGCGCGGTGCAGCAGCGGGTCGTCGGGCACCGGGCCCTGCGTGCGCAGCCAGACGAGCTGGCGGCCGGTTCGCTCGTCGTCGGGCCGCAGGTAGATGGAGCCGCCCACGTGCCGCACGTCGAAGGCGCTCTCGGTCCAGAACCGGGCGACGGGGTGCTCCACGGCGGCGAGGTGGTCGCGGGCGGACTCGACCTCGTCGGGCCCCGGGACGCCGGACGGTGGGCGCTCGGCGTACTCGATGCCGGGCTGATCGACCTGGAACGACGCGACGAGGGTGAGGATCGGGCCGTCGTCCTGCCGGGCGTGGATGCGCCGGGCGCTGAAGGAGCGGCCGTCGTGCAGCCGTTCGACGTCGAACGTGATGGGCTGCCTCAGGTCGCCCTCGCGCAGGAAGTAGCCGTGCATGGAGTGCGGCAGCCGGCCGGCGTCGACGGTACGGGCCCCGGCGAGCAGCGCCTGGGCGAGGACCTGGCCGCCGAACACGCGCCCGGTGGGCACCTGTAACGAGTCGCCGACGAGCGAGTCGGGCTCGGCGCCCGGCCTCAGGTCCAGCGTGGCGAGGACGGGCGCGATGAGGTTCTCCGTGGTCACTCCTCGAAGGTGTTGACGAGCGAGTGCGCGGCCCGCTCCAGGTAGTCCCACAGCTCCGCCTTGGGCAGCGGGGCCAGGTCGAGCGTCTCGACGGCGGCGCGCATGTGCATCAGCCAGCGGTCGCGCGCCTCCGGGTCGACCCGGCACGGCGCGTGCCGCATCCGGAGCCGCGGGTGCCCGCGGGTGTCCGAATAGGTCGTCGGGCCACCCCAGTACTGCTCGAGGAACAGGGTCAGGCGCTCGGCCGCCGGCCCGAGGTCCTCCTCGGGGTACAGCGGGCGCAGCACGGGGTCGTCGGCCACCCCGGCGTAGAACGCCTCGACGAGGCGGACGAAGGTCTCATGGCCGCCGACGCCTGCGTAGAAGGAGTCCGAGCGCACCCACGCATCCTGACACGGCGCCCGCCCGTGACAGGCACGCGGCGGACACGCGCCTTACGCTGGGCCGACGCGCCCGGGCGCCGCGGACGAGGGCCGACACCCCGACGGGCGCCCCGGACGCATGAAGGCAGGGGAGGAGCGATGGGCAGGGCGCAGCAGATCCTCGCCGCGCTCGGCGGGGCGAGGAACGTCGTCCACGTCGAGCCGTGCCTGACCCGCCTCCGCGTCGAGGTGACCGACCCGGCCGCGGTCGACGAGGCCGCGCTGCGCTCATCGGGCGCGCTCGGCGTGGTGCGTTCCGGGCGGGTGGTCCAGGTGATCGTGGGGACGGGCAGCGCGGCGCTGGCCGCCGAGATCGAGCGCTGAGGCGGCCGTGCGTCTGGCAAGCCCCGTGCCGGGAACCGTGCGCGACATGAGCGCGGTGCCGGACCGCGTGTTCGCCGAGGGGATCGTCGGCCCGGGCGCCGCGGTGGAACCCGTGCGGACCGCGGTGCAGCACGTGGTGGCGCCGGTGGACGGCGTGGTCGCGGCGCTGCACCCGCACGCGTTCGCCATCCAGGCGACCGCCGAGCGCTCGGTGCTGGTGCACCTGGGGATCGACACCGTCTCGCTGGCCGGCGCCGGGTTCGCGCTCCACGTGGTCGCCGGGCAGGCGGTGCGTGCCGGCGAGCGGATGGTGACCTGGTCGCCGATCGACGTGGCCGCGGCCGGCCTGGCGACGATCTGCCCGGTGGTGGCGCTCCAGGCCGCGCCCGACGAGGTCGCGCTCCTGCTCGACCCGGGCGAGACGGTCGCTGCGGGCCAGCCGCTCCTGGAGTGGGCGGACTAGACCCGCGCCGATGCGGGCGGACCTACACCAGCCCGGTACGGGCGACCATTCCGGTGTGGTCGGCGACGAAGCGCAGCCGATCCGCGGACAGCGCGACCGACCGCGACAGCGCCCGGCCCCCGTGCCCCACACCCGTCTCGCGCCGCACCAGCACCGGTCGCTCGTCGGGCGAGGCGGAAGTCGCCGCCTGCATCGCGGCGGCCGTCTTGCGCGCGTGCAGCGGGTCGACGCGGGTGTCGCCCTCGAACACCGTGAACAGGATCGCCGGGTAGGCGGTCCCGGCGCGCACCGCGTGGTAGGGCGAGTACGCGAGCAGCCACCCGAGCTCCTCGGGAACCTCGGCGTCGCCGTACTCCTCGGTCCACGTGCGGCCCAGGCCGAACCGCTGGTAGCGCACCATGTCCAGGAGCGGCGCCGAGCAGACGGCGGCGGCGAACAGGTCCGGACGCTGGGTGACGGCGGCGCCGACGAGCAGCCCGCCGTTGGACCCGCCCCAGCAGGCCAGCTGCGCGGGCGTGGTCCAGCCCTCGTCGACGAGCAGCTGCGCGACCGCGAGGAAGTCGTCGAAGACGTTCTGCTTGTGCGCGAGGACGCCGGCGCGGTGCCAGGCCTCGCCCTCCTCGCCGCCGCCGCGCAGGTTCGCGACGACGTACACCCCGCCGGCCTCCACCCACGCGAGCGTCACGGCGGAGAACGCGGGGTCGAGGCTCACCTGGAAGCCGCCGTAGCCGTAGAGCACGGTCGGCGCGGGCGCCAGCGGCCGGCCGTCGCCGTCCAGGGCCCCGGCGGGTGCGACGACCAACGCGCGCACCGGCGTGCCGTCGGCGCTGGTCGCCACCACCTGACGCACCGTCACGGCCGGCACGTCCGGGATTGCGCCCGGCGGCACCGCCCAGACCGACGCGGCGCCGCCCGGCGCGGCGCCCTCCGACGTGGCGCCGCCCGAGAACCGGTGCACGGCCGGGACCGTGACGTGGTCCGTGTACGAGAACCACACGTCCGGACCGCCCTCGGGCCGGGTCACCAGGCCGGACACCGACCCCAGCCCGGGCAGGGCGACGCCGCCGAGCCGCGCCCCCGTCACGGGGTCGTGCCGCACGAGCTCGCTCACCGCGTGCCGCCGCCACGACGCGACCAGGCCGGTCGGCACCGTCTCGTCCCCGCCGCCGTCGATCAGGGCGACGTCCTCGAGCACCGCCTCGGGGTCCTCCGCCAGGAGCGTCCGCCACGTCTCCGGACCCGGGTCCAGCGGCGAGGTCACCGCCAGCCGACCGCGCGGCGCGTCGAGGTCGGTGTGGACGTAGAGCCGGCCGTCGCGGCCCACCCACGCGCCGACCTCGGCGTCCAGCCCCACGGCGACGTCGCGGAACGCGAGCCGCGCCGCGGCTCCAGGGTCGTCGAGGTCGAGCCCCGCGAGGTCCGCGATCCACACGTCGGTCCGCGGCGCCGTGCCGATCGACGCCGACACGATGAGCCACCGCCCGTCGCGCGACACCGAGACCCCGTAGTACGTCGACAGGTCGCGCCCGGCGCCGAACACCTCGACGTCCGTCGCCGGGTCCGCCCCCACGCGGTGCAGCCAGACGCGCCGGTGGAACGCGGCCTCGTCGTCGGGCACGAGCTCCGGGGCGAGGCGGCGGACGTAGAAGTACGACGAGCCCCCGGGCAGCCACGCGACGGGCGAGTACCGCGCGCGGTCGATCGGCCCGTCCACGACGTCGCCGCTGGAGACGTCCACCACGCGCAGCACGCTCTCCTCGGTGCCGCCGCTGGACACCTGGTACGCCAGCAGGCCGCCCTCCTTCGACGGCTGCCAGGCGTCCAGCGTCGTCGTGCCGGCCGGGTCGGCCGCCATGGGGTCGACGAGCACGCGCTCGCGCGTGGCGCCGGGCGCGGCCGGGTCGGGCTCGACGACGAGCACCACGGCGTGCTCCGCACCCGGCTCGCGGCGGGTGTGGAAGTAGCGCTCGCCGCGCCATGCGGGCGCGCCGACCGACCCGGAGCCGAGCAGCTTGTACAGGCGGTCCTCGAGCGCGCCGGCCGCGAACGGCGTCCCGGCGGTGCGGGCCTCGGCGCCCGCGCGATAGGCCGCGTACAGATCGTCCTGCGCCGCCGACCACGCCGCGGTCTCGTCGGACGACGCGTCCTCGAGCCAGCGGTACGGGTCGGCGACGTCGCGCCCGTGCAGCCGTTCGACGAGGTTCTCGGCACGGGCGGCGGGGTAGCGCAGGGTCATGGGCGGCAGGTTACGCACCGGGGCACGTCGGTTCGATGCAGCCCCCGCCCAGCCCGCGATGGCAGGATTCGGCCCATGGCCGAGGAGGCGCGTCCGGACGAGCAGCTCCTGCGCCTCGCTGCCGCCTACGGGGTGGTGCCGGACTACGTCGGTCACGACGGGCGGCACCATCGCTCGTCGGCCCAGACCCTGACGGCCGTGCTCGCGGCGCTCGGCGTCGACGCGTCGTCGCCCCAGCGGATCGCCCTGGCGATCGCCAACGTCGAGGACATGCCGTGGCGCCGGGTGCTGCCGCCGGTCGTCGTGCTGCGGGCGGGGCGCCAGGCACACGTGCCGGTACACGTCGCGCACGGCGAGCCCGTCACCGCCTGGCTCGAGCTCGACCCCGAGGCCGGCGGCGGGCGGCGGGACCTGGTCCAGGCGGATGTCTACGTGCCGCCGCGCATGGTCGACGGGCGCGAGGTCGGGCGCGCGACGTTCACGCTGCCCGGCGACCTGCCGCTCGGCTGGCACGACCTGTACGCGCGGCTGCCCGACGCGACGGCGCGCACCACCGTGGTGGTCACGCCGGACCGCCTCGAGCTGCCCGGCGACCTGGGCAGCCGCCGCGCGTGGGGCTACATGACGCAGCTGTACTCGGTGCGCTCGCGGGCGTCGTGGGGCATCGGCGACCTCGCCGACCTGGCCGAGATCGCGGCGCTGGCGGGACAGCGTTCCGGCGCGGACTTCGTCATGGTCAACCCGCTCGCCGCCGCCGAGCCCGCCGGGCCGATGACCCCGAGCCCGTACCTGCCGACGACGCGGCGCTTCGTCAACCCGCTGTACATCCGCGTCGAGGACATCCGCGAGGCCGGGTACCTCTCGGCGGCGGACCGCGCGCTGGTCGAGTGGTCGGCCGAGCCCGCGCTCGCGCTGGACGAGGACCCCGGGCCGATCGACCGCGATGCCGCGTGGCCGGCCAAGCGCGCGGCCCTCGAGGTGGTGTTCGGCGTCCCGCGCTCGCCGGCCCGCCGGGCCGCCTTCGACGCGTTCGTCGCCACCGAGAACCCCGGGCTCGAGGCCTTCGCGCTGTGGTGCGCGCTCGCCGAGCGCTACGAGGGGGGCGCCTGGCCCGACGAGGCGCTCGACCCCTCGTCGGGCCTCGTCGCCGCCGCGCGCGACGAGCTGGCGGACCGGGTCGCCTTCCACGAGTGGCTGCAGTGGGTGGCCGACGAGCAGCTCGGCGCCGCCCAGCACGCGGCGCGCTCGGCCGGCATGCGGATCGGGATCATGCACGACCTCGCGGTCGGCGTGCACCCGGAGGGCGCGGACGTGTGGGCGCTGGGCGACGCGCTGGCCGCCGGCGCGTCGGTGGGCGCGCCGCCCGACATGTACAACCAGCAGGGGCAGGACTGGTCACAGCCGCCGTGGCGGCCGGACGGCCTGGCGCGGGCGGCGTACCGGCCGTACCGCGACATGCTGCGGACCCTGCTGCGGCACGCGGGGGCGGTGCGGATCGACCACGTGCTGGGCCTGTTCCGGCTGTGGTGGGTGCCGAAGGGCCACCCGGCCACCGAGGGCGCGTACGTGCGCTACGACCATGAGGCGCTCGTCGGGATCCTGGCCCTGGAGGCCCACCGTGCCGGGGCGGTGGTCATCGGCGAGGACCTCGGCACCGTGGAGCCGTGGGTGCGCGACTACCTGACCGAGCGGGGCGTCCTCGGCACGTCGGTCCTGTGGTTCGAGCAGGACTACCCGGGCCACCCCACACCGCCCGAGCACTACCGCCGCCTGGCCCTCGCGTCCGTCACGACGCACGACCTGCCGCCGACCGCCGGGTACCTCGCCAACGAGCACGTGGCGCTGCGCGCGCGGCTCGGGCTGCTGACGCGGCCGGCGCCGGAGGTGGCGGCGGAGGCCGACGAGGAGCGCGCCCGGATGCTGGCGGCGCTGCGCGAGCGCGGGCTGGTCGGCGAGGACCCGAGCGAGCGGGAGGTGGTCGAGGCGCTGCACCGTTGGGTGCTCGCGACCCCGGCCGTGCTCGTCGGCGTCTCGCTCGCCGACGCCGTGGGGGAGCGGCGCGCCCAGAACCAGCCGGGCACCGACCGGGAGTACCCCAACTGGAAGGTGCCGCTCGCCGACTCGGCCGGCCGGCTGGTGCTGGTCGAGGACCTGTTCGACAACGCGCGCCTGACGTCGCTGGCGGCCGTCATGGACGGCCGCTAGCGCGCAGTGCACCCGAAACCCGCCGAGTGCACCCGAAACCCGCCGAGTGCACCCGAAGTTTCGGTGGCGCTCGGCGGGTTTCGGTGGCGCTCGGCGATCAGCGCCGGCGGGCGGACTCCTGGGCCGTGAGGGCGCGGCGCACGTCGTCGGCCTCCTCGGTGACGATCCGGCGCAGCGCGGGCGCGGCGTCGGGGTGCTCGTCGAGCCAGGCCTGCGCCAACGCGAGGACGTCCACCGCCGCGTCGCCCGCCAGCTCCAGCGGGAACAGCCCGTAGGCGATGCCCTGCGCGATCTCGTTGGTGCGGCTCGCCCAGACGTCCGCCAGCGCGTCGAAGTAGGGCCCGACGAACGGCACGAGCAGCCCCGTGTCGAGCACGCGCCGGAACCCGGCGATCGTCGCCGCCTGGACGGCGTTGGGCAGGTCGTCGCGGTCGATCAACGCCGACCATGCGGCGGCCTTGGCCTCGGGAGTAGGCACTGCGGCGCGAGCCGTGGCGGCGGCGCGCTCGCCGGTGGCCGTCGGGTCGGCCGCGAGCTGCGCGGCGATCTCGGCCTCGCCCGCCCGGCCGCCGGCGGCGAGCGCGACGAGCAGCTCCCAGCGCAGGTCGGTGTCGATGGTGCGGCCCGGCAGGGTGACCCGCCCGGCGAGCAGGTCGCCGACGAGGTCGAGCTGGGCGTCGCTCGTCGCGTGCGCGGCGAACGCCTTGAGCAGCTGGAGCTGGGTGTCGGAGCCGGGGGCCGCGGCGCGCATCAGGGTCGCCAGCCGGTCGGCGGCGTCCGCCGTCGTCTCTCGCCGGTGCTCCGGCGCGACGTACAGGTCGAGGGCGGTGGTCATCTGCCGCAGCTGAATCTGCACCACGGACGAGTCCGTCTCGTCCGCGATGTTGCCGAGCACCAGGTCGACGTAGTCGCGCGCCGGCGCCTCGCCGTCCCGCGTCGCGTCCCACGCGGCGGCCCAGACGATCGCGCGCGGCAGGGAGTCGACGAACCCGCCGTGGTGGGCGCCGGCCCTCGCCCAGGACACGGCGTCCAGCCGGATCCGCGCCTTCGCGAGGTCGCCCTCGGTGGCGAGGGTCAACG
>CAZBIO010000084.1:0-6521 GCA_964491965.1 uncultured Cellulomonas sp. | reverse complement strand
TGGGTCGGGAACCAGCGGGCGTAGATGCGGCTGGCGCCGCCGGCCGCGCGCGCCTTGGGTCGCTGGGACGCGTCGCGCGACGCGAGGTCGCCTGCGGCGGCCAGGTGGGCGTCCACGGCCTCGCGGGCGATCAGCAGGCGCATGATCTCTGACGAGCCCTCGAAGATGCGATTGATCCGCATGTCCCGCAGCAGCTGCTCGGCGGCGACCGCCCGCTCACCTCGTGCCGCCAGCGAGTCGGCGCTCTCGTACCCGCGCCCGCCGCGGATCTGCACCAGCTCGTCGGCCACGCGGTAGCCCATCTCGCTGGCCCACAGCTTGGCCAGGGCCGCCTCGATGCGCACGTCTTTCTGGCCGGCGTCGGCCAGCCGCGCAGACAGATCGAACACGGACTCCACCGCGAACGTCGTGGCGGCGATGAACGCCAGCTTGGCGCCGATCGCCTCGTGGTCGCCCACGGGCCGGCCCCATTGCACCCGCTCGGCAGACCACTGCCGGGCGATGGACAGCGCCCACTTGCAGCCGCCCGCGCAGATCGCCGGGATCGACAGCCGGCCGGTGTTCAGGGTGGTCAGCGCGATCTTCAGGCCCTGGCCCTCGCGCCCCAGCCGGTTGGCGGCCGGCACCCGCACCTGCCGGAACCGGGTGACGCCGTTCTCCATCCCGCGCAGCCCCATGAACCGGTTGCGGTGCTCGACGGTGATCCCCGGGGTGGATGCCTCGACGACGAATGCGCTGATGCCGCCGCGTTGGTCGTCGTGCGGCGGGACGACGGCCATGACCACCAGCAGCTCGGCGATCGGACCGTTGGTGGTCCACAGCTTCACGCCGTCCAGCAGGTACGCCGTCCCGTCGTCCGTCGGAGTGGCGGTGGTACGCAGCCGGGCGGGGTCCGAGCCGACGTCGGGCTCGGTGAGCAGGAACGCGGAGATTGCGCCCGCGGCACAGCGCGGCAGGAACGCCTGCTTCTGCTCGGGGCTGCCGAACATGTGCACCGGTTCGGGCACTCCGATGGACTGGTGGGCGGACAGCAGCGCGGCGAGGCTCGGGTGCACCGTGCTGACCAGCATCAAGGACCTGCCGTAGTCGACGAGCGACAATCCCAGGCCGCCGTACTGCTGCGGGATCTTCATGCCGAACGCGCCGATGCGCCGCAGCGCGTCGATCACCTCGTCGGGGATGTGGTCCTCACGCTCGATCGCCGGGCCGTCGATGGTCCTGCACACCTCGAGGAGCGCCTGGCGGAACGCCGCGCCGCGCGCCGCCGCGTCCGGGTCGGACGCCGGATAGGGGTGGATGAGCCCGACGTCGAACGCGCCGAGGTAGAGCCCCTTGGCGAAACTCGGTCGGGTCCACTGCTGCTCCCGGGCAGCCTCGGCGACCTCACGAGCCTTCCGTTCACCTGCGGTGGGAGTGTGGTTCGCGGCGACGCTGCGCATGACGAGCCTCCCCGGCGGGACCCGCACCGAACGGGCCAGCCGCTCGATGCCGATGCTATCGACCGGTCGCGCGGGTGTGCTCGCTACGGACGTGCCCAGGTGAGCGGCCAGCGCCGCGGCCGGCGCGGACATGACGCAGGGGCGTTTCCACGCCGCTCATCCCGCGGGTTCGGGGCCGGACACCGTGACGAGGAAGCCGCGGACGATGAGTTCGACCTGCGCTCGCAGCTCGACGACCGGTGGCTCGTCGGGCTCCGGATCCGCCAGCGTCCGGACGAGCAGCAGGTTGAGCGCGGCGAAGACCGCGTGTGCGGCCCGTCGTGCCGCCAGCTCGACGGCGGGGTCGTCCGGGCGGGGTGCCGCCCTCGCCAGTCGCTCGGCAATGCGACTCTGCAGGTCGTCGACCAGCGCCAGGCCCTCGGCGCGGTAGCGCTCGCCCGGCGCCCCGAAGAGCAACTCGCGCTGGTAGGCCGCGGCGCTCGCGGGGTCCCGCGTCCCGACGAGCACCGGCCGGACGAGCGCCAGCACGGCCGACGCGGTGTCCGTCTCCCCATCCGCGGCCGCCGCACCGGCGGCGATCCCGCGGGCCAGCTGCTCGTTGTAGACCATGAGGAACAGCTCGCCCTTGGTCGCCGCGTACCGGAACAGCGTCCCGACGGCGACGTCGGCGCGCTCGGCGATCTGCTGGGTGGTCACGCCGTCGAACCCGTGCTCGCCGAACAGCTCACCGGCGGCCGCCAGGATGCGTTCGCGCTTCTCCCGCGCGTGACGTTCGCGCCGGCCCGACCGCACTGTGCTCGCCTCCGTCACGCGTCCTCCCGGGGGTCGGTCCGCCCGGCCCCCGGGCCGGACGGCGGTCAGGGCTGCACGAGGATGCGGATCGGGTTGTTCTTCTTCGTCGCCAGAGCCTCGATCCCGTCCTCGACCTGCGACAGCGGGACCACCTGCGAGATGGACTCCGACAGGTCGAGTCTGCCGTAGGACAGCATCTCGGCGAGCATCGCGATGTCCTGGCTCTTGTAGCCCAGGTGCCCTCGCAGCTGCTTGCGCTTGAGGTTGAAGTCCAGGAACGGGCCGGCGTCGATGCTCTGGTCCGACAGGCCCACGGTGACGGCCACGCCGTTCGTGTCCAGGTGCGCGACGCACTGGCGTACCGTCTGCGGCACGCCGACCGCGTCGAACGCGACGTCGATCATCCGGCCGCCGGTGGCCTCGCGGATCCGGTCGTACAGGTCGGGGTCGTCGGCGCGGAACGTGTAGTCGGCGCCCAGGCGGGCCGCCCGGGCCAGCGCGGCGTCGTTGAGGTCGACCGCGATGATCGGCACGCCGCCGGCCAGCTTCGCCAGCTGCACCAGGTGGGTGCCGACGCCGCCGACGCCCCAGACGCCGACCGCGTTGCCCACGTGCACCTTCGCGGTGCGCACCACGGCGGCGAACGGGGTCGACACCGCGTCGGCCAGCAGCGCCGCCTGCGCCATGTCGACGTTGTCGGGCACGCGCGTCAGGCCGGCGGCCTGGGCGACGTGGTACTCGGCCCAGGCGCCGTCGTACGCGAAGGCCATGAGCTGCAGGTCGTAGCAGTCGGTGAACGCGCCGCGGCGGCAGGCCGGCACCTGCCGCACGGCCGGCCCGCGGAGGGGATGACGTTGTCGCCCTCGGCCCAGCCGAACACGCCGGGGCCGACCTTGGTGATGGTGCCGGACGCCTCGTGGCCCTGGGTGACCACCGGCAGCGTCGCCGGGAAATGGCCCTGGATCAGGCTGAGGTCGCTCTGGCAGATGCCGCAGTAGGCCACCTTGATGAGCACCTCGCCCGGTCCCGGCTCGGGGATCGGGATCTCCTGCAGGGTCACCTTGCGGGTCTGGGCGTCGAAGCGCTCGGCCAGCATCGTTGCGGACATGACTTCCTTCCTCCGTTGGGGTGCCCAGTCCCGGTGAAACTGACTGGACTCATTTAGGACTGTAGTCCTAGTCGGAGGTTCTGATCTGCGTTGGGTCGCCGAAGGTGAGGGGCCGGGGGTCAGACGTCGCGGTGCAGGTACGTGATGAGCTCGGACCGCTTGTGGATGCCGAGCTTCCCGTAGATGTGCTGCACGTGGGTGTTGACGGTGTAGGGGGAGATGTAGAGCCGTTCCGCCACCGCCGCCGCGCTGTACCCCTGCCCGATGAGGGCCATGATCTCCCGCTCACGGTCGGACAGGTGGAACTCCTCGGCGACCGCGTTGATGATCGCGACGAGCTCGGACTCGGTCTGCGGGCTGCGGGTCAGCTCCTCGATCTTGTACTCCTGACGGACCATCGTGATGAGCAGGAACGCCATCAGGACCACCAGGAGCACGAACGTGGGGCGCACCAGCGCCGCGTGCCAGCCGGGCACCCGCTCGTAGACGAGGGCGAGCCCGTTGCCCACGCAGATCCCCAGGCGTATCGCGCTGCCGGACAGGGAGTACGCGGTCGCGGGTGGCGCGTACCCCCGCTGCGTGAGGACGCCCATGTACATGGTGAGCAGGATCTCGAACAACGAGGAGACGGCCAGCGCCAACAGGAAGGCGACGGCGTTGAGCCCGATGTCGGCCAGATAGAGCACGCAGGACACCAGGGCGCACAGCAGGAGCCACGGGTAGACCCGGTACGGCGAGCGGCGGGGTCCGGGCATGTGCTGCAGGGCCGCGAACACGAGGATCAGCGCCGCGCCGATGAAGATGCCGTAGGTGAAGGCGCGCTGGATCACGCCGACCGAGCTCCACGGCACGATGGCCACCGTGTAGTAGAGGACGGCGGACGCCGCGAACGAGATCACCGTGACGGTCACCATCGTGCGAGTGCCCTGGGTGGCGGCCTTGACGGGCAGGAGGCGCGGGTAGGGGTTGTCCGGGAGCGCTGTGACGTGGGCGCGCAGCAGCAGGCCGGACAGCAACGGCAGGAGGCAGACGAACGCCGGCGCGAACCATCGGGGTGCCACGTAGGTCACCGCGAGGGCCGCGAGCAGGAAGCCGCCGTACGTGGGCGCCACGCGCGCGATCGTGAAGCGCGCGTTCTGGCACGCGAATCGCTCCCCCCAGAGGACCCACAACAGTCCGGCGCAGGCGCCGACGACGAACGCGGACGCGTAGGCGAGCCAGCGTGTGCCGACGGTCATCCCGGCCGTCGTCAGGATCGCGGTGCCCGCGGCTCCGAGGCCGGCGGTGGACCACACGGTGGCCGCCTTCGCCTCGAGGTGGCGCTTGCGCCCGAGCTTCCACGCCAGCATCAAGGGGACGAGACCGGCGGCCGCGAGGGCGATGAGCCAGGCGAACGTGATGCGGTCGTCCAGCAGGAACGTGGTGGGGAAGGCGTTGGGCACGAACCACAGGCAGTAGTGCCAGGCGAGCAGCGCCGTCAGCCCGAGGTACTTCAGCCGCGAGCCCAGGACGACTCGGCTCAGCACGCTCCGTAGTGTGCCAGTTCGGTATGTGTGAAAACCATCACAAGAACCTAGTGAGCGGGCCATGGAAACTCATGCACTCGCGGTTCACGACGATCTGGGGATGCCCGGCCCGGCTTCCGGGCGGCGGGCAGGGCAAGGGTGGCGCCCGAGGCGCACCAGCCTCCGCCACCCGCCCTGCCGTTCGCGGACTGGGGCCGCAACCACCTCGAAGGAGTTTCGATGGCGAACTCGACGAGCGACGAGAAGACCTACGCAGACCTCAGTTCCGGTCGGCGCTGGTTCCTTCTCATCATCGCGAGCATCGGCAGCTCGATCATCTATGCCCCCGCGTATCTGAAGGCGGTCTTCTACGACCCGCTGCAGCAGGCGCTCGGCGTCACGAACACCCAGCTGGGTCAGGTGTTCAGCGCGTACGCGATCACCGCGCTGATCTGCTACCTGCCCTCCGGGATCATCGCCGACAAGGTCCGCATGCGGACGCTGGCCTCGGTCGGCTTCATCTCGACCGCCGTGCTGACCGTGGTCTACGCCATGCTGCCCAGCCTCGCGGTCCTCTACGCCGTGTTCATCCTCATGGGAATCACGACGATCCTCATCTGGTGGGGTGTGCGCTACAAGCTAGTGCGGCTCGTCTCGAAGGAGGACGAGTACCCGAAGCGGATCGGCCTGTCCTATGGCATCTACGGTGTCGCCGGCCTGCTGATCGGCCTGGTGTCCACCGCCGTCGTGGCGGCGGTCGGGGAGAACCTGGGCCTCGGCGTCTCGATCTACCTGTACTTCCTGGCCGCGGTCATCCTGATCCTCGGCATCCTCTCGGCGCTGTACATCCCCAAGTTCGCCGGTGAGATCAAGACCGAGGGCGGCTTCAGCCTGATCGAGTTCGTGCAGGCCCTCCGCAACCCGGTTGTGTGGATCGCGGCCGTCTCGCTCTTCTTCGTCTACTTCTTCTACACGGGCGTCACGTACACCACCCCGTACATGACGGGCGTCCTCGGCGTCTCGCTGGCCGCGGCGACCGTGGTCGCGAACATCCGGAACTACGGCATCACCCTGCTGTCCGGACCGGCCTTCGGCGGGCTCGCCAACAGGTTCAAGCCGTCGGTGGTCATCGCGATCGGGTCGATCGTCTTCGTCGTCGCGCTGCTCGCGCTGATGTACCTGCCGACGAGCACGGCCGTGGTGGTCATCGCTTGCATCCTCGTCGTGCTCCTCGGGTTCATCGCGAACGGCGCGTTCAGCGTGGTCTCGGCGCAGTTGACCGAGGGCAACGTCCCGCTGGGGTACTTCGGCGCGGCGACCGGCCTCCTGTCGATCATCGGCTTCCTTCCCGACACCTTCTCGAGCACGTGGTTCGGATCGATCATGGACGCCCGGACCGACAGCGCCGGCAACGTCGAGGCGGGCGCGTACCACCAGATCTTCTGGATCCTCATCGGCTCCGCGGTGCTCGCCGCGCTCGGGTCGCTCGTGCTGTACCTGTACCTCCGCAAGGTCCGCAACCGTACCGATGCCAGGGTCGCGCTCGGCGCGGCAGCGGCGGCGTAGGCGGCGCGGCGTGCCTGCACTCAACACGCTGGCCGTCCTGGACCGCATCTCCGACCAGATGCGTGCGGTGCTGGACAAGTCGGCCGAGCTGGCACCGGATGCGTACGCCAC
>CAZBIO010000083.1:0-3774 GCA_964491965.1 uncultured Cellulomonas sp. | reverse complement strand
GGCGAGCATCCCCGCGCCCACCGGTTTGCCGTCTCCTCGGTCGCCCTGCGCGGGCTCGTCGTCCGCGAGATGGCCCCGCGCGGGCTCGTCGTCCGCGAGGTCGCCCTGCACGGGCTCGTCGTCCGCGAGATCGCCCCGCGTAGGCTCGTCGTCCAGCGGGTCGAGGTCGTCGCCCGGGCCGCCGGGGTCCCCGGGCTCCTCGTCGCCCGGCCCCGCCTGGGTGCGGCCGCGTGCGTATGCGTAGCCGTCGAGGAAGCCACGCGCCCGGTCGGCGTGCGGGTACGCGGCAACGATGGCCCAGAACCGCGGGCCGTGCCCGGCGTGCAGCAGGTGCGCCAGTTCGTGGATCAGCACGTAGTCGAGCACCCAGCGCGGCATCCCCTGGAGCACGGCGGAGATCCGGATGCTGCGGTCCGTGACGGTGCACGACCCCCAACGCTTGCCCTGCCGCGATGACCACTCGACCGACGCGGGCACCGCGCGCCCCTCGAGGTACCGGCGCGACAGCTCGGTGGCGCGCTGCATGAGCAGGGCGTCGGACGGGCGGCGGCGAACGTCCTGCGCGGCGAGCCGGCCGAGCATCTTGTCCACCCACTCGGCCTCCTGGGCGCGCGTGAAGCGCGCCGGGATGGCGACGACGGTGCGGCCGTCCTCGCGCCACGCGCTGACGGTGCGGGTGCGGCGGCGGGAGCGTCGGACCTCGACGCCGGGAGGGGTGGGCACGAACAGACGCTAACGCGCCCCACCCACATGGCCCCTGATCTGTTGGGATGTCCGGCAGCGCGTCCCGCCGAAGCGGCGTCCGTGGGCGCTACCGATCTGTACTGTGTGCCCCTGGGTGAGCCACGTGAGCGCAGCCCGAACGCGCACGGCGCATGACGCGACGTCCGCACCACCTTCGAGGAGGGACCAGATGGCCGAGACCTACTCCGGCGAGTTCTACTGCGTGAAGTGCAAGGAGAAGCGGGAGGCGACCGGCGAGGTCGTCGTGTCCGAGTCCGGGCGCAAGATGGCGAAGGCCACGTGTCCGGTGTGCGGGACCAAGCTCAACCGCATTCTCGGCAAGGCCTGATCCGGTCCGTCGACGAGGGGCTCCGCCACGATGGCGGGGCCCCTCGCGCCGTTCTCTGGCCCTGTCCCCCTGTGGATGCCCGCCGACCTGCGACGCCGCACGGTGGCAGGCTGACGCGGCCGACGACGACCCCGGGGGAGAACCATGAGACTGCGAGCCGGTGTGCGGGTGCTGCGACGCGGCCCCGACGAGGTGCAGGTGGGCACCGACCCGCGCTGGGCGGTGCGCCTGACGGACCTGGCTCCCGACGAGGTGGACCGCCTGGTCCGCAGCGGGCTGGACGGCTGCGACGAGGACTCCCGCCTCCGGTACGCCACCGGGATGCTGGCGATGTCGGGGCTCACGGTGCCCGACGACCGCCTGCCCGGCCAGGCCGCCGACGACCCCGCGTGGGGCCTGCTGCGACCGGACGACGAGCCGGCCACCCGGGCGGCGCGCCGCGCGTCGGCCCGCGTCGGTGTCGTCGGCCTGGGACCGACGGGGCTAGGGATCGCGGCGGGACTGGCCGCCGCCGGCGTCGGCACCGTGCTGGTCGACGACGAGGGCACGGTGCGCCCGACCGACGTGGGGACCGCCGGCTACCGCTGGGCGGACGTCGGCCAGCCGCGCGAGCAGGTCGCCGCGCGCGTGCTGCGGGACATCGCGCCCGGGGTCGCCCTCGCCGGGCCGGGCGAGGTGGACGTGCTCGTGGCCGTCGAGCTCGGCGCCGCCGATCCCCAGCGCGGCGAGCGGCTGCTCAGCACCGGCGTGAGGCACCTGTCGGTCGTCGTGCGCGAGGCGGACACGGTCGTCGGGCCGCTCGTCGTGCCCGGGCGCGGGCCGTGCCTGCGATGCCTCGACCTCCACCGGGCCGACCTCGACCCGGCCTGGCCCGTGCTCGTCGGGCAACTCGCCCAGGCCGGGCCCGCGGACGGGTCCGTGCCGTCGTTCGAGCCCGGGCCCGTCGCGGCCGTGGTGGCGGGCCTCGCCGTCGCCGCCGTCCTGACCGTGGTGGACGGCCTGGCGCCGACGCTGGGGACCACGTGGGAGGTCGGCCTCCCCGACGCCGTCCCCCGCATCCGCACGTGGCGGGTGCACCCCCGCTGCGGCTGCGACCGCCTGCCCGACGAGTCGTAGGCACGGCGAGGGACCCGCACCGCAGTGGTGCAGGCCCCTCGCTCCGCCGAAGGCGGGCAGCCGTCAGGCGGCCGCCCGCTCCTTGCGCGGGCGGCCACGGCCACGCTTCGTCGGGACCACCTGGCCCGCGACGAACACCTCACCGCCCCACACGCCCCATGGCTCCTCACGCTCGATCGCGCCCGCGAGGCAGCCCTCGCGGAGGGGGCAAGTGCGGCACAGCGCCTTCGCCTGCTCCACCTGGGCGGTGTGCTCGGCGAACCACAGTTCGGGGTCGTTCGTCCGGCAGGGGATGAGGTCGGCGATGAGTCGGTCGAAGTCGTCGGTCTCTTGGTACACGCCGTCGAGCAGCATCGTGAGCTGCACGATTCCTCCTGATGTCCTTGCTGATGAGCGTCTGTCTCGAGGGATCTGCGGCCCTGCGCTCACCGGGATCGACCGGGAGGAACAGAAAGGCCGCGGATCCGGAAGGGGAATCCACGGCCTGAGGCGACTGGTGTCGTCAGATCATGGACTTCCCGCGGACGGGCGTGGCGTCGACGCGGACGCCTGCCGGGTTGCCGAGCCCGGCGATGGACGCAACGAGCCCCTGGACCGGAACGAAGCGCCGATCGCTGGGCACAGTGCGCCCCCGGAACGTGACATCGGTGGCCGCGAGCAGGTGCGCGGGCACGCCGAAGACGTCGAAGTCACGAGTCTTCGTGTACGTCATCACAAGTCCGCACCTCCTCCCACGGCGGGCGCGCGTCTCTTCGACGCTGCCTCGACAAGGACCTCGGACACCGTAGGACGGATACACACGTCGGGCAACGGAATTACCGAGGATTTCTCGCGGAGTTCGCCGGGCGGTGCGACCCTTGGCGCGTTTTTGCAGGTCAACGGCTCACCGCCGTCCGGTGGGCGGCGACGAGAGCCAGGAGCGACGCGCCGTACGCCTCGATCTTCACCGGCCCGATGCCCCGCACGCGCGCCAGCTCCGCGACGCTCGCGGGCCGCAACGCGGCGACCTGCGCGAGGGCGGTGTCGGTCAGCACCGTGTAGTCGGGACGGTCGGCACGACTGGCCTCGGCGGTGCGCCAGTCCCGCAGCCGCGCCAGCAGCTGCGGGTCGGGCTCGTCGGGCACAGCGCCGCCGGCGCGGCCGCCGGACCGCTGGCCGCCCGACTCCCACAACCCGTCGAGGAAGCGCGACACCTTCCGTGTCGCCCGCGCACCCGGGTTGCGGGCCCGCGCGTACGACAGCTCGAGCCGCTCGCGTGCACGGGTGATGCCGACGTACAGGAGCCGGCGCTCCTCGTCGAGCGCGGCCGGCGTCTCCGCCAGCGAGATCGGCAGCAGCCCCTCGGACAGCCCGGCGAGGAAGACGACGTCCCACTCCAGGCCCTTCGCGGCGTGCAGCGACGCCAGCGTGACGCCCTCGACCACCGGCGCGTGCTGCGCGGCCGCGCGCTCGTCGAGCTCGGCGACCAGCTCGGCGAGGCTCGTCGCGCCGCCGGCCGCCAGGTCGTCCGCGAGCCCGACGAGCGCCGCCATCGCGTCCCACCGCTCGCGCGCGGCGCCGCGGGCCGCCGGCGGCTGCTCCGACCA
>CAZBIO010000082.1:0-8024 GCA_964491965.1 uncultured Cellulomonas sp. | reverse complement strand
CCCCGCCCACCCGGGCCAGCCGTACCCGGCGCAGCCCTACCCCGGGCAGCCCTACCCGTACGGCCCGCGCCCCGCTGCCCCGGGCCAGGCCTACGGGTACCCGGGGCAGCCGTACCCGCCGGCTCCCTACGCACAGCAGGCCCAGCAGGTTCAGCACGGTGGCCCCGTCGCCGGTGGCCCGGGAGCGCCGGTTCCCGGCGGGCCCCTTCCCGCCGCGAGCCCCGCACCCGGCGCCCCGGCGACCGGCCAGCGGCGCCGCACCTGGATCCCCGTCGTCGTGACCCTCGTCGTCGTGGCGATGCTGGCGGTCGCGGCCGTGTTCGCCAGCACGCGGCTCAACGGCCGCGACGAGGCCGCCGCCCCGGAGTCGTCGTCCATGGCGACCCTCGGGCAGTCGGACTCGGGCGCGATCCCCGTCGCGGGCTCGTCGGCCGAGAACCCGGACTGGCCCGCCGTCGCGGCCGCCGTCCAGGGCTCCGTGGTCGCGATCGCGGTCGAGACCAACGGCGGCGAGATCCTCGGTTCCGGCGTCGTCGTCGACGCGCAGGGCCACGTGGTGACCAACAACCACGTGGTCGACGGCGCGGCCGGCGGCACGATCCAGGTGACGCTCTCCGACGGCCGCATCTACGACGCGACCGTGGCCGGCACGGACCCGAGCACCGACCTCGCCGTCGTGACCATCAAGGACCCGCCGTCCGACCTCGCCGTCGCGCAGTTCGGCGACTCCAGCCAGGTCCGCGTCGGCGACCCGGTGATGGCCGTCGGCAGCCCGCTCGGCCTGGAGAACACCGTCACCACCGGCATCGTCTCCGCGGTGGACCGCCCGGTGTCGTCGAGCTCGTCGGGCCAGGGCGACGGGCCGGTGACCAACGCGATCCAGATCGACGCGGCGATCAACCACGGCAACTCCGGCGGCCCGCTGTTCGACGTGCACGGCCGGGTCATCGGCATCACGTCGTCCATCGCGACCACGTCGAGCGACGCCGGGTCGATCGGCCTCGGCTTCGCCATCCCGGTGAACCTGGTGCAGAACATCGCCGGCCAGCTCGTCGAGAAGGGCAGCGCCGACCACGCCTACATCGGCGTCAGCCTGAGCAGCGGCACGGCGACCGCGGACGGCGTCACCCGGCGCGGCGCGCAGGTCACCGAGGTGACCGACGGCTCGCCGGCGGCGAAGGCCGGGCTGCAGGTCGGCGACGTCGTGGTGGCGATCAACGACAAGCCGGTCGGCGGCGCCGACTCCCTCGCCGCGTACGCCCGGGCCATGGCCTCCGGCGACAAGGCGACGCTCCTGGTGGTCCGCGACGGCAAGACCCTCAGCGTCGACGTGACGCTGGCGGCCCGGCCGGACACCGCCACCCCGAGCACGCCCGGCCAGGGCCAGCAGGGCGACCAGGGCAACGGCCAGCTGCCCGGCAACATGACGCCCGACGAGCTGTGGCAGTGGCTGCAGGAGCACGGCTTCGGCCAGGACGGCAACGGCGGCGGCAGCAGCAACTGACGCCGGCGCCCGACGAGCGGGCGGTCACCCCACGCGGGTGGCCGCCCGTTTCGTCGTCAGCGCAGCCCGAGCGCCCAGCGCATCGGCTCCAGCTTGGCCTCGGACTCGGCAACCTCGTCGTCCGGGTCGGACGCGGCGACCACGCCGCAGCCCGCGAACAGGCGCACGCGCCGGGGGTCGGTCGCGTCGACGCGTCCCGAGCGCAGCGCGATGCCCCACTCGCCGTCGCCGTCGGCCCCGAGCCAGCCGACGGGGCCGGCGTACCGGTCGCGGTCCATGTGCTCGGCGGCGCGCAGCATCGCGCGGGCCGCAGCCGTCGGCGTCCCGCACACGGCGGCCGACGGGTGCAACGCCGCGGCGAGCGCCAGCGACGACGGCTGCGGGTGGCGCAGCACGCCCGTGACGTCGGAGGCGAGGTGCAGCACGTTGGGCAGCGGCAGCACGAACGGCGCGTCCGGCACGTTGGTCGACGAGCAGAACGGCGCGAGCGCGGCGGCGACGGACGCCACCGCGTACTCGTGCTCCTCGAGGTCCTTCGACGACTGCGCCAGCACGCCGGCGCGGGCGATGTCGGCCTCGTCGTGCCCGGTGCGGCGGATCGTGCCGGCGAGCACGCGCGAGGTCACCAGGCCCTTCTCGGAGCGGACGAGCATCTCCGGCGTCGCGCCGACCAGGCCGTCCACGGCGAACGTCCAGGCCGCGGCGTAGCGGTCGGCGAGGCGCGCGGCCACCCAGCGCGCGTCGACCGGGCGCTCCGCGGTGGCGACGACGTCCCGCGCGAGCACCACCTTCTCGACCTCGCCGCGGCGGATCGCCGCGACGGTCTCGCGCACGGCGTCGGCCCACTCGCCGGGCGTCAGTGCGCCGTCGTCCTCGGCGACGGTGCCGGGCTCGTCGGGCGGCTCGGCACGGCGGAGCAGCGTCGCCGGGTTCGGCGCCGTGGCCAGGTCCCCGGCGGAGATCGTCGTCAGCCAGGTCCGCCCGTTGCGGCGCCCGACGACGACGCGCGGCACGACGAGCACGCCACCGGCCGCGGACTCGTCGTCGAACGAGAACGACCCGAAGGCGACCGGACCCGTGCCGGGCGCGCCGACCTCGTCGCGCACCACCGCGTGGGCCAGAGCCTCGCGCCAAGCCACCTCGGCGTCGGCGAACCGATCGGGTCCGGACACCTCGACGCGCAGCGCCTCGCCCCAGGCGACGAGGCCGTCGCCGCGACGGACCCACGCGAGCGGCGCCTCGGCCGGCAGCAGTGCGAGCAGGTCGGCAGCCCGGTGCTCGTCGGGCGCGGCGGGTGTGCCGTGCTGCGCGTCCGGTGCGCCCGGCGGGCTGGACGGTGCGCCCGGCAGGCCGTCGAGCGGAACGGTGCGCACGACGAGCGGATGCGGCAACCCGACCGGATCGGCAGATGTCACCGCCGCAGGCTAGCCCCAACGTCCCAGGACCCCTCACCACCGCCCCACCCCGGCTGCCGCCCCCCTGCCGGCTCGCCGCCGCGCCCACACCGATCCGCCGGTGAGATGTGCACTTCCACGCGAGATGTGCACTAGCAAGTGCAACAACCGCGTGGAAGTGCACATCTCGCGGGCAGGTCGGCCCGTCCGCCTGTGGGGAGGGTGGTTGCCTGGTGAGGGAGGATGGGGGCCATGCCGCGTGCCGGACTCGACAAGGACACCCGTGACGTCGCCGCGATGTTCGACGCGGTCGCCCATCGCTACGACCTGACCAACGACGTCCTCTCGCTGGGGCGGGACCGCGCGTGGCGCACGGCGACGCTCGACGCGCTCGGCGTCGGCCGCGGCGACGCGGTGCTCGACCTGGCCGCCGGCACCGGCACGTCGGCCGCGCCGCTGGCGGACCGCGGCGTCCGCGTCGTGGCCTGCGACCTGTCGCTCGGCATGCTGGCCGAGGGTCGCGCGCGGCGCCCCGACCTCGCCTTCGTCGCCGGCGACGCCCTGGCGCTCCCGTTCGCCGACGAGGCGTTCGACGCCGTGACCATCTCGTTCGGCCTGCGCAACGTGCCGGACGTCGACGCGGCGCTGCGCGAGATGTTCCGCGTGACGCGGCCGGGCGGGCGCGTGGTGGTCTGCGAGTTCTCGCGCCCGACGAACAGGGCCTTCCGCGCCGTCTACGACCAGTACCTGACCAAGGCGCTGCCCCGCATCGCGGGGGTGGTGGCGCGGGAGTCGGACGCCTACACCTACCTCGCCGAGACGATCACCGGCTGGCCGAACCAGCGCGAGCTCGGCCTGGCGCTGCGGTCGGCGGGCTGGACGTCGGTGGCGTACCGGAACCTCACGGGGGGGATCGTCGCCCTGCACCGTGGCTTCCGGCCCGCGCACGACGAGGCATGATGGGAGATGTCCACGCTGGTCGGCGGCAGGCGCCAGGACCCAGGTCCTGATTCGGAGCGCCGAGTTAGGCAAGCCTCAGCAGACACGCTCCGAGGCGGTGGGTAAACTCCGCCGGGGCGGCACGTGAACATCGTCACAAGATGGGAAACCCGTGGTGGTAGCAGGCTTCGATGACGCGGACGTCGTCGTCGTCGGCGCCGGCCCGGGCGGCGCCGCCACGGCCTACTGGTGCGCGAGCGCCGGCCTGTCGGTGCTCCTCCTCGACAAGGCGACCTTCCCCCGCGACAAGGTGTGCGGCGACGGGCTGACCCCTCGCGCGGTCGCCGAGCTGGTGCGCATGGGCGTGCCCATCCGCGAGGAGGACGGCTGGATCCGCAACCGCGGCCTGCGCGTCCACGGCGGCGGCCACACCATCGAGCTCGAGTGGCCCGAGCTGTCGAGCTATCCCGCCTACGGGCTGGCGCGCCGCCGCGCCGGCCTGGACCACCTGCTCGTCGAGCACGCGCGCGCCGCCGGCGCCAAGGTCCTCGAGGGCACCCAGGTGACCGGTCCGCTGCTCGACGAGCGCACGGGCCGTGTGGTCGGCGTCGAGGCGAAGGTCGACGGGGAGCCCGTGACGTTCCGTGCCCCGCTCGTCGTCGCCGCGGACGGCGTCTCGTCCCGCCTGGCGACCGCGCTCGGCCGCTCGCCCCGCCCGGACCGGCCCATGGGCGTCGCGGTGCGCACGTACTTCCGCTCGCCGCTGCACGACGACCCGTGGATGACCTCCTACCTCGAGCTGTGGGACGGCGAGCCGGGCGCCAGCAACCTGATGCCGGGCTACGGCTGGATCTTCGCCCTGGGCGACGGCACGGTGAACGTGGGCCTCGGCTCGGTCAGCTCGACGAACGCGGCCACCAAGGTGGACTACCGCGGCATGTTCGCCACGTGGATGGCCAACGCTCCCGCCGAGTGGGAGTTCACCGCGGAGAACCAGGACGGCCCCGTGCGCGGCGCCGCGCTGCCGATGGGCTTCAACCGCGGACCGCTCTACGGCAACGGCGTGATGCTCGTCGGCGACGCCGCCGGCATGGTCAGCCCGTTCAACGGCGAGGGCATCGCGTACGCGCTCGCCGCCGGCCGGCTGGCCGCGCAGGCCGCGGCGCAGGGGATCGCGCGCGGCTCAGCAGCCGGACGTGAGCGCGCATTCGCGGCGTACCAGACGAGGATGAAGGACGACCTGGGCGGCTACTACACGCTGGGACGGATCTTCGTGAAGCTGATCGAGCACCCGCAGGTCATGCACATCTGCACGCGCTACGGTCTGCCCCGTCCCCTCGTCATGCGCTTCACCCACAAGCTGCTCGCCGACTGCTACGAGCCGCGCGGCGGGGACGTGTTCGACCGCGTCATCGCCGGCCTGACCCGGATGGTGCCCGCGGCATGAAGGGCATGAGCAGGAGCGACCGCATGAACGGCAGTCCCTCGAGGAGGTCCCGATGAGCAACCCCTACGTCCCGCTGCTGTGGATGATGGGGATCGCCGGCGTGCTGGCTCTCGGCGGCGTCGGTGCCTCCGCGATCCTCGGCCCGCGCAAGTACAACCGCGCCAAGCTCGAGGCGTACGAGTGCGGCATCCAGCCCACCCCGCACGCGATCGGCGGCGGCCGGTTCCCCGTCAAGTACTACCTGGTGGCGATGACGTTCATCGTCTTCGACATCGAGGTGGTGTTCCTCTACCCGTGGGCGGTCGACTTCGGCGAGCTGGCCCTGTTCGGCCTCGTCGCGATGCTCGGGTTCCTGGTGCTGATCACCGTCCCGTTCGTCTACGAGTGGCGGCGCGGAGGGTTCGAGTGGGACTGACAGCGGGAGTGACACTGGCACTGACGACTCACGCGACCGCCGGGGAGGAGGGCTGACATGGGGCTCGAGGAGCAGGCACCGTCCGGGATCCTGCTGACGACGGTCGAGAACCTCGTCGGCTATTTCCGCAAGTCCTCGCTGTGGCCGGTGACGTTCGGCCTGGCGTGCTGCGCCATCGAGATGATGGCCACCGGCGGCCCGCGGTTCGACATCTCGCGCATCGGCATGGAGGTGTTCCGCGCCTCGCCGCGGCAGTCGGACCTGATGATCGTCGCCGGCCGCGTCAGCCAGAAGATGGCGCCGATCGTCCGCCAGGTCTACGACCAGATGCCCGAGCCCAAGTGGGTGCTCTCGATGGGCGTCTGCGCCAGCAGCGGCGGCATGTTCAACAACTACGCCGTGGTGCAGGGCGTCGACCACATCGTGCCGGTGGACATCTACCTGCCGGGCTGCCCGCCGCGGCCGGAGATGCTGCTGCACGCGATCCTCGCGCTGCACGACCAGATCCAGAACTCGCCCCTCGGCGTCGACCGCAAGGCCGCCGCGGCCGTCGCGGAGCGCGCCGCGCTCGCGGCGACGCCGACCTCCCACATGACGGGCCTCCTGCGATGACGCCGGGCAAGAAGGACGAGAAGGACCTCGCCACCAAGGTGGGCGAGGCCGAGGTGGGCACCACGCTCCCGGACACCCGCGCCGACGTCGGCCCGACGAAGGACGCGACGCGCGACTCGTCGGCCACGGCGGCACCCACGGGGGAGAAGGCGGACGCCGCCGCCGCGGTGAAGACGGGCGAGGCGACGACGCCGGCCGCGGCCGCCGCCCAGGCGACCACCGAGACCGCGCTCGAGGCGGGCGCGCAGAACGTCGTGGCGGAGCGGCGCCTGGCCGGCGTCGAGATCCCCGTGATCGACGTGCGGCACGGCATGTTCGGCGCGCACGGCTCCGGCGACACCTCCGGCTACGGCGGCCTGGTCGCCGCCGTCGCGATGCCCGGCCCCAGCGAGCGGCCCTACGGCGGCTGGTTCGACGAGGTGGTGGACATCCTCGCCGAGGTGCTCGACGGCTCCGGCACCGGGTTCGCGAACGCCGTGGAGTCCGTGGTGGTCGACCGCGGCGAGCTGACCCTCCACGTCGCCCGCGCGCACCTGGTCGAGGTGGCCCGGGCGCTGCGCGACGACCAGGACCTGCGGTTCGAGCTGAGCCTGGGCGTCAACGGCGCGCACTATCCGCACGAGGCCGGGCGCGAGCTCCACGCGGTGTACCACCTGGTGTCCGTCACCCACGGCCGGCGGCTGCGCGTCGAGGTGAGCGCGCCGGAGGCCGACCCCCACATCCCCTCGACGGTCGGGGTGTACCCCGCCAACGACTGGCACGAGCGCGAGACGTGGGACTTCTTCGGAATCGTCTTCGACGGGCACCCGGGCCTGGCCCGGATCGAGATGCCCGACGACTGGCCGGGTCACCCGCAGCGGAAGGACTACCCGCTCGGCGGCATCCCGGTGGAGTACAAGGGCGCCACGGTGCCGCCCCCCGATCAGCGGAGGTCCTACTCGTGACTTCTGTCCACGCAACGCGCCCCGTGGCCGACGAGGCGACGGACGGCATCCCCACCTTCGAGGCGAGCGGCGGCGACTGGTCGACGATCGCCGAGGAGGCGGCGCGCCTCGGCGAGGAGCGCATCGTCGTCAACATGGGCCCGCAGCACCCGTCGACGCACGGCGTGCTCCGGCTGATGCTCGAGATCGACGGCGAGACCGTCACGGAGGCCCGCGCCGGCATCGGCTACCTCCACACGGGCATCGAGAAGAACATGGAGTTCCGCACCTGGACCCAGGGCGTGACGTTCTGCACCCGCATGGACTACGTCGCCCCGCTGTTCCAGGAGGCGGCCTACTGCCTCACGGTGGAGAAGCTGCTGGGCATCACGGACGACGTGCCGGAGAAGGCCTCCGTCATCCGGGTGATGATGATGGAGCTCAACCGGATCGCCTCGCACTTCATCTGCCTGGGCACGGGCGGCAACGAGCTGGGCGCCACGACGATCATGACCACCGGCTTCGCCGGCCGCGAGGAAGTCCTCAAGATCTTCGAGATGGTCACGGGCCTGCGGATGAACCACGCGTACATCCGGCCGGGCGGCGTGCTCCAGGACCTGCCGCCGGGGACGGTCGACGCGGTGCGCGAGGCGCTCGTCGGCGTCAGGAAGTACACGGGCCAGCTCCAGAAGCTCATGCTCGCCAACGCGATCCTCAAGCTGCGCTACCAGCACGTCGGCTACCTCAACCTCGCCGGCTGCATGGCCCTGGGGATGACGGGCCCGATCCT
>CAZBIO010000081.1:0-7061 GCA_964491965.1 uncultured Cellulomonas sp. | reverse complement strand
CGAGCCCCGCGGCCACCAGCCCCGTGGCGCCCCGGCCCGAGCCGACCCACGCACCGGACACCCCGATCGCCACGGTGACGCCGCCGCCGGCCGGAACCCCGAGCCCCTCGGAGTCGCCGGGCAGCCCGGTCAGCTTCGGAGCCCCGTCCGCGGCGCTCGCCGTCGCGTCGCGGATGCCGGCGATCGACGACCGTTCGCTGACCCTGGTGTACGACCACCCGGTGCCGGACTGGCAGGTCGCACTCGACGTCGGCCTCCCGGCCCACGTCGTCGGGCGGCTCGCGCTCGCCCAGCCCGGCCGGCTGTCGCCGATCGGCGCGGGCGCCGGCTGGGCCGACGCTGTCACCCGGGCGATCACCGATCGCGACCGCGCCCGGCTCGCCGACATCGCCCGGGTGTGGCGCACCGGCTTCGACGCCGCCGCGATCGCCGCGGACCCGGCGCGCGCCGTGACGACCGGCCCGTATCGCATCGCCGCGCTGGACGCCGGCCGGGACGTGGAGCTGGTCCCGAACGCCTATTACGGCGGTGCTCGGCCGGCGGCCCGCGAGCGGATCGTCGTGCGATGGGACCTCGCCCCGCTCGACGCGGTCGAGGCGCTGCGGGCGGGCGACGTGGACGTGATCGCGCCCGTCTCGACGCCCGAGGTCACCGCCGCCCTGACCCGCGTGCCGGAGGCCGTGGTGCACACGGGCGGCGGCGCGGTGCTCCAGCTGGTGCTCAACGAGGCGTCCGGCCCGTTCGCCGCCCTGCGGCCGTCGCAGGCCGCGAGGGTCACGACGCTGCGGGCGACGTTCGTGGCGGCCGTCCCGCGCGACGACCTGGCGCTGGACGCCGGCGGCGAGCCGTCGTCGGCGGTGCTGGCGACGCTGGGCCCCGGTGCGGTGACCGATCCGCCGGTGGCGTCGGGCGGGGCGGGTGCCATCACGGGGCCGGTCCCGGTGCGGGTGCTGGTCGCCTCCGGCGACCCGGTGCGAGCCGCGATGCTCGAGAAGCTCACGGCTGCCGCCTCGGCTGCGGGCTTCGCCGTGACGCCCGCACAGCCCCGCGATCCGGACACGGCCCTGTGGGCGGAACCGGAGTCCTGGGACGCGGCCCTGGTGCCGGTGCCGCAGGCCGAGCTCCCGGTCGCGGCCACCGTGGATCGGTGGCGCACCGGGGGCGCAGCCAACGTCAGCGGGCATGCCGACGACGCCCTCGACCCCGAGCTCGACTCGCTCTCCCGGACCGCCGACCCGGCGGCGGTCACCGCGGCGCTCAACCAGGTCGGGGCGTCGCTGCGGGACGCGCGGGTCGTCGTTCCGTTGGTGCGGCAGCCGAGCGTCGTCGCGACGGCCGACCGCCCGGCGACGTCGCCGCTCCCGCGGCTCGGCGACCTCCCGCCGTTGCCGTGGGGCGATGCCGACCTGTCCCAGTGGTGGTCGTGGGCGGTGACGAGCCCGGCCGGCCCGACCGGCTGATCGGCTGGCCGGCCCGACCGGCTGGCCGCCCCGACCGGCTGGCCGGCCCACAACCCCGCCCCCCGCACCCGCCCGGTAGAAGCGCCCCCGCGCCCGGCGCCGGGCGCGATCCCCCTCCCGAAGGACTGGCGAACGTATGCCCGCAGTGCGGCCGGACCTGCGCAACGTCGCGATCGTCGCGCACGTCGACCACGGCAAGACCACCCTGGTCGACGCGATGCTCTGGCAGACCGGCGCCTTCGGCGAGCACGACCACGTGGAGCGCCGCGCGCTCGACTCCGGCGAGCTCGAGCGCGAGAAGGGGATCACGATCCTCGCCAAGAACACCGCGGTCCGGTACCGCGGCCCGTCGGCGGCGGAGCATGGTCAGAGCGACGGCATCACCATCAACGTCGTCGACACCCCCGGCCACGCCGACTTCGGCGGCGAGGTGGAGCGCGGCCTGTCGATGGTGGACGGCGTGGTGCTGCTCGTCGACGCCTCCGAGGGCCCGCTGCCGCAGACGCGGTTCGTCCTGCGCAAGGCGCTCGCGGCGGAGCTGCCGGTGATCCTCGTCGTCAACAAGGTGGACCGGCCGGACGCCCGCATCACCGAGGTGGTCCACGAGACCACCGACCTGCTGCTCGGCCTGGCCGCGGACCTCCACGAGGAGAACCAGAACCTCGACCTCGACGCCGTCCTCGACGTCCCCGTCGTCTACGCGAGTGCGAAGTCGGGCCGCTCGTCGCTCGAGCAGCCGGCGGACGGCGGCCAGCCGGAGGGCCCCGACCTCGAGCCGCTCTTCGCGACGATCCTCGACAAGATCCCCGCCCCGACGTACGACGAGGACGCGCCGCTCCAGGCCCACGTCACCAACCTCGATGCGTCGCCGTTCCTGGGGCGCCTCGCGCTGCTGCGCATCTTCAACGGGACGCTCCACAAGGGGCAGACCGTCGCCTGGGTGCGGCACGGCGGCACCACGCAGAACGTCAAGGTCACCGAGCTCCTGGAGACCAAGGCCCTCGAGCGCGTCCCGACGGACAGCGCCGGCCCGGGTGACATCGTCGCCGTCGCCGGCATCGAGGACATCACCATCGGCGAGACGCTCACCGACCCCGACGACCCGCGGCCGCTGCCGCTCATCACGGTCGACGACCCCGCGATCTCCGTCACCGTCGGCATCAACACCTCCCCGCTGGCCGGCCGGGGCGGCAAGGGGCACAAGGTGACCGCGCGGCAGGTGAAGGACCGGTTGGACCGTGAGCTCGTCGGGAACGTCTCCCTGCGGGTGCTGCCGACCGACCGCCCGGACGCCTGGGAGGTGCAGGGCCGCGGCGAGCTCGCCCTGGCGATCCTCGTCGAGCAGATGCGGCGGGAGGGTTTCGAGCTGACCGTCGGCAAGCCGCAGGTGGTCACCCGCGACGTCAACGGCGCCGTCCACGAGCCCTACGAGCACATGACGGTCGACGTGCCGGAGGAGTACCTCGGCGCCGTCACCCAGCTGCTCGCCCAGCGGCGCGGCCGCATGCTGACCATGGCGAACCACGGCACAGGCTGGGTGCGGATGGAGTTCGTCGTGCCGTCGCGCGGGCTCATCGGGTTCCGCACGCGGTTCCTCACCGACACGCGCGGCACCGGCATCGCGTCCTCGATCGCCGAGGGGTACGACGAGTGGGCCGGGCCCATCGAGTCGCGCGCCACGGGCTCGCTCGTCGCCGACCGCGCCGGCGTGGTGACGCCGTACGCGCTCCTTGCGCTGGCGGACCGGGGGACGTTCTTCGTCGGGCCGACGGAGGAGGTCTACGAGGGCATGGTGGTCGGCGAGAACCCGCGCAACGAGGACATGGACGTCAACGTCACGCGCGAGAAGCAGCTGACGAACATGCGCTCGTCCACCGCCGACGTGTTCCAGACCCTCACCCCGCCCCGGCGCCTGACGCTGGAGGAGTCGCTGGAGTTCGCCGGGGACGACGAGTGCGTCGAGGTGACCCCCGAGGTGGTGCGCCTGCGCAAGGTGGAGCTGAACCAGGTGGAACGCGCGCGGGCGCGCGCGCGTGCGAAGGCGGCAGCGCGCGCGTGACCGGGGCGCCGCGTCGATGCCGCCACGCCGGGTCGATGGGAGCAACCATCGACGTGGCGCCGCAGCATCGACCCGGCACGCGGGTGGTTCGCACCCAGGCGGTCGGCGCGCCAGTGGCTAGCACTCCGGCGCTCGGCATGCCGGTGGCTAGCAGTCAGGCGGTCGGCGCCGGGGTGGCGGGACGCCGGCGGGCGGTGCGATGACCAGGCCCGACGAACGGCCGGCTCCCGCGTCGGTTGGCGAACGGCGGGCGTCTCCGCCGCCCGATGTACCGGCCGCCCCCGGCGGCCTGCTCGTCGTGCACGCCCACCCGGACGACGAGACCCTCTCGACCGGCGCCCTCCTGGCCACCTGGGCGGCCGCCGGGCTCCCCGTCACCGTGGTCACCGCCACCCGCGGCGAGCGCGGCGAGGTGATCCCGCCCGAGCTGCGCCACCTCGAGGGCGACGGCGCGGCCCTCGCCGCCCACCGCTCCCGCGAGCTGGCCGCCGCACTCGCGGCGCTCGGCGTCGCCGACCACGCGTTCCTCGACACGCTCCCGCTCCCGCCCGCCCCGTCCCACCCCACCGCCCCGCCCCACCCCACCGCCCCGCCCCACCCCGCCGCCCCAATCAACCCCGCCAGATGTGGGACGGATGATGCTGGTGGGGCCCATAAGACGTCACGTGAATCACACCAGTCACTCCAGTCACCCGTGTGGCGGGGTGGGACGTACGAGGACTCGGGGATGGTGTGGGCCGGGGTCGCCCGGGCGGGCGCGGTCGCCCCCGAGGCGGTGCCGGAGGGGGCGTTCGTCCGCGCGCCACTCGACGAGGCCGTCGCGCGCCTGGCCGGGCTCCTGCGAGACCGCCGCCCCGCCGTCGTCGCCACCTACGACCCCGAGGGCGGCTACGGCCACCCCGACCACGTCCGCGTGCACGAGGTGACCATGCGCGCGCTCGCCGTGGCCTACGGCGATGGCTGGACCCCCACCGTCCTGTGGCGGTGCACCGGCCGGTCCGCGCTCGCCGACGCGTACCGCGCCTTGGCGGGGGAGCGCGTCCGCCGGGCGCTCGCGATGGCGCCCGACGAGCTCACGCTGCCGAACGCTGCGGCGCCCGACGAGCTCACGCTGCCGAACGCCGCGGGCCCGTTCCCCGCCGTCGCGGTGCCCGACGAGGCAGTCGACTTCGCGGTGAGCGTGCTCCCGGTGCGCGACCGCGTGCTGGCCGCGCTCGTCGCGCACGCCACCCAGGTCCAGGCGGTGCGCGCGGTCGACGGCGAGCCGGCGCTCGTCGGCTGCTATGCCCTCTCCGACCGGGTGCTCGCGCCCCTGCTGCCCGACGAGGGCTACGTGCTCGTTGCCGGGCCGGAGCCCGCACTGCCCGCGGGCGTCCGGCGGCTACCCTGACGCAGTGCAGCCGCTGACCGCCGCCTCGCTCGGCAAGGCCGTGGTGACCCTCGTGTGCGGGGTGCTCGTCGGCGCCGTCGGCACCGTGATGCACCGCGCGGCACTGCCGTGGGGACTCGTCGGCGCGCTTGCCCTGGCGCTCGTGGCCTCGCTGACGGCGCGCGCCTGGGCCGGCTGGGTGACGTGGATCGGCTACCTCGGCGGGCTCTTCTTCTCCGTTCAGGCGATGGCGCAGTCGGGGCCGGGCGGCGACGTCATGGTGCCGGCCGGCGAGCCGATCGGCTGGGTCTGGGTGATCGGCTCCCTCGTGCTGGCGCTGGCGACCGGGGTGCTGCCCGGCCGGCTGTTCACCGATCACGCCGTCGCGCCGGTGCGCTCGTCGGGCCCCGCCACGTCGGGCCCCGCCTCGTCGGGCCCCGCCACGCCAGGCTCCGCCTCGCCGGGCCCCGCCACGCCGTCGCTTGCCTCGCCGCCGCCCGACGAGCACACCGCGCGCCCGGACGAGCCCGGCCGATGACCCCCGACGCCTACCGCACGGTTGCCACCCGGCTGCCGGGCGCGGTGTGCGTCGTCTCCGCCCGGTGGCGGGGCCACGTCCACGCGACGACGGTCAGCTCGGTCGCCTCGGTGTCGCTCGAGCCGCCGCAGCTCCTGTTCTGCGTGCACCTGGACGCGCGGCTCACCGACGCGCTGTCCGAGGCCGACACCTGGACGCTCTCCGTGCTCGCCGCGGACCAGGCACCCGTCGCCGACTGGCTTGCGTCGCCCGGGCGGCCGACCGTGGGGCAGCTCGCGCGCGTCCCGCACGTCGAGTCGGAGGTCACCGGGGCGGTCCGCATCGCCGACGCCGCGGCGTGGTTCGACTGCCGGACCTCGGCGGTCCACGACTCCGGCGACCACCGGATCGTCGTCGGCGACGTGCTCGACGCCGGCACCGGGCCTGCAGGCGGCGGAGCCCTGGTCCACCTCGCCGGCGGGCTTCGTCCGGTCCGCTGACGCGCGGCGCGCCGGGCGGCTCCGGCCGCGACAGTGCGGGGTCGTAGAATCCCGCCGCGACACACGAACGGGGGACACGGATGGCGCGCGAGACCGAGAGCGAGTCAGCGGTCGACGCGCCTGTCGAGGGTGCCGCCGCCGAGCCCGCAACGCCGGACTCGCCGGACTCGGGAACCAAGTGGCCCACCTGGGAGGACGTCGCCCGCCTGCACCGGGTCCCGGGCAGGGACGGGGTGGTCCCGCCGCCGGTGACCGTGCCCGACGAGGTCGCGCCGCCCGCGGCCGACGACACACAGGATGCGGAGTCGGTGACGCAGCTCGAGGACGAGGCTCAGCCCGAGGCGGCTCGGCCCGAGGATGAGGCGCCCGACGAGGTGGCGCCCGGCGCGCAGCTGGGCGACGGGGCCAAGTCGACGCCGGAGCCCGAGGCCGACCCGACGCCGGAACCTGAGGCCGCACCGGACGACGAGGTCGAGGCGACGCCGGAACCTGAGGCCGACCCGACGCCAGAACCTGAGGCCGCACCGGACGACGAGGTCGAGGCGACGCCGGGGTCCGAGGCCGAGGCGAACGACGCGGTCGAGGCAGCCGACGAGCTCGAACAGACCGCGGAGGCCGAGCCGACTGACGAGGTCGAGACCGAGGAGGTCGATGACGCCGCTGCCGATGACGCCGCTGCCGACGATGCCAGCGCGGACGACGCGACGACGGTCATGACGCCCGTGCCCGGGGCGGAGGACCCGGTGGTCGCGGCCGACGAGACCGTGATCATGGCGCGAGTCGTCGAGCCCGAGGTGGCGGCGACCTCAGAGCCCGATGTCGAGTCCGAGCGAGAGCCTGACGCAGAGTCCGAGCGGGAGCCGGTCGCCGAGTCCGAGCCGGAGCCGGTCGCCGAGCCCGAGTCGGACTCGGAGTCGGATCAGGGGCCGCTCGCGGAGCCCGAGACCCAGCCCGAGCCCGAGGACGCGTCGGCCGACGAGACCGTGGTGCTGGCTCCGGCCGACGCGGCCCCGGTGGTTCCGGCCGACGAGACCGTGGTGCTGGCCCCCGCCGAGGCGTCGCCGGTGGTTCCCGCCGACGAGACGGTGATGATGTCGCCGGTCCGCGCCGACGAGCCGCGGCCCGACCCCGACCCGGCCCCCGCGGCGACACCCGC
>CAZBIO010000080.1:0-2628 GCA_964491965.1 uncultured Cellulomonas sp. | reverse complement strand
TCACCGCCCGGGGCGTCGGCCGCGTGTTCCGCACGCCCGCGGGAGACGTCGCCGCCTGCAGCGACGTCTCCGTCACCGTGCACCCGGGCGAGCTGCTGATCGTCGCCGGGCCGTCCGGGGCGGGCAAGACGACGCTGCTCGGCGTGCTGGGCACGCTCGACCGGCCGACGAGCGGCACGGTCGAGGTGGACGGGACCGACGTCGCCGCGCTCGGTCCCGCCGAGCTGGCCGAGCTGCGTCGCCGCCGCTTCGGGTTCGTCTTCCAGAACTTCGGGCTGCTCGACGACCTGACCACGGCCGAGAACGTCGAGGTGCCGCTGCGGCTGCGGCGGACCTCGCCCGCGGAGCGGGACCGGCAGGTGGCGGAGGTGCTCGACCTCGTCGGGCTGCCGGAGAAGGCCCGCCAGCGCGTCGACGAACTGTCCGGAGGCCAGCGGCAGCGGGTGGGCATCGCCCGCGCGCTGGTGGCGCAGCCGGACATCCTCGTGGCCGACGAGCCCACCGGCCAGCTGGACTCCGAGAACGCCGGGGTGGTGATCGACCTGATCACCACCCTGGTGCGTGAGCGCGGCATCGCCGCCGTGGTCGCCACGCACGAGCAGGGCTTCGTCGAGCGTGGCGACCACGTGCTGCGCCTGCGGGACGGCAGGCCCGTGCCGGCCTGAACCGCCCCGCGACGGCGCCGCCCTCACCCGGCGGCGTTGAACTCCTCGATCGCCAGCAGCGGCCGGATGACGGCCGCGATCGGCCCCACCGTGACGTAGGCCTTGACCCGGTCGTTCAG
Source organism: uncultured Cellulomonas sp. (assembly GCA_964491965.1). Taxonomy (GTDB): domain Bacteria; phylum Actinomycetota; class Actinomycetes; order Actinomycetales; family Cellulomonadaceae; genus Cellulomonas. The sequence continues at coordinate 1,844 of CAZBIO010000080.1, read as the reverse complement.
CAGCTCGTTGCCGATCGCCGCCATCACCATCCCCTGGTCGAGGGACAGGTAGCGCTGCGCGACGGTCCCGCTGCGCACCGCGACGGAGTCGTAGAACCCGCCCGGTCCGTAGGAGTCGAAGTCGGTACGGATGTTGGCGAGGTTCTCCAGCGCCGCGTCCTTCGCGTACGGCAGGGCGAGGAACGACGCGTGCGGCGTCACCACGCCGTCGCCGTACGCCTCGGGCTGGACCGCCGCGCGGAAGCATGCCGGGTCGTCCCATCCGGACTCCACCAGCGTCCCCTCCTGGTCGGACGCGTACCCGTTCGGCTCCATGCCGATGGGGTCGACGCCGTAGGCGCGGTAGCCGCCGGCCGGGTCGCTCGCCGGCGAGAAGCCCCAGTACCCGTACCCGGCCTCGTCGAGGCCGTGCTCGATCTGCGCGCGCACGTAGAGCGGGTGGTTGACGCCCCAGCTGCGCGCTCCCCAGTCGGCTTCGGGGATGAACAGGTCGGGCATGAGCGCCTCGAACATCGAGCCGCCCCAGCTCGGGACCATCCGCATGCCCCGGTACGGATAGGCGCCCTCGAACACGTCGACGCCCAGGTACTGCGTCCAGGTGCCGAGTGGCTTGGTCTCCGGCCAGCCCCAGTCGCACGTGTCCGGGAAGGTCCGGAACATCTTGAAGTAGTGCTCCGGCGGGATCTGGCCCCACGCGATGCCGAGGTAGCTCGCGATGCGCGGCTCGGTGTTCAGCGTCCCGTAGTGGTGCCCGGTGTACCAGACGTCCGGTCCGCGATCGCGGTAGTTGTCGAGCACGGCGGCGGGGTCCAGGGGGTCCTCGTCCCAGAAGCCGCCCCGGATCTGGCCGACCACGGGGTCGTAGTAGAAGCCGAAGTCCATGGTCGACCGGATCGCGTTCGCCTGCCGGGCGAGGCCCGGCTCCGCGTGCGCGACGAGGACGAGCGCCGTGGCGAGCCACCCGTTGTCGACGCTGGACAGGAACGGCTTGATCGGGTCGCCCGAGGGGAACGTCCGCAGCTTGGCGCCCGTCGCCTCGTCGTACCAGTTGTAGAACATGCCGGAGTCGGCGTGCCGCTCGAGCGCGGCCACGCTGGTCAGCGTCTGCGCCAACCGGACCTTCGCCTCGTGCCGCTTGATGATGCCGAGGTCGCGCGCCACCACGGTGCTCCACAGGTAGGAGCCGATGTTCGTCGGCGACGTGTACCGGCTGCGGGTGGCAGGGTCGAGATCCCCGGAGATGTTGTCGGCCGGCAGTCCCGTCGCCGGGTCCGCCATCGCCGCGAACGACGCCCACGTGTCGCGCGCGTACTCCAGGAGCACCGCGCGGTCCGGTGGGAGGTCATGCCCTCGAGCCGCGGCCGGGCCGGCGATCAGCCCGGTCAGTGCCGCCGCGACGGCCGCCGTGGCGGCGAACGCGCGACGCAGGTTCCCGCTCATCTGTCTCTCCCTTCGTCGGGCGCGATCTCACCGGCGCGAGATCACGCGATGTGCACCTCCACCTCGGGCCCGCCCGGCGCGAGCGCCGCGGCCAGGTCGGCGAGGGGGACCTCGACGCCGTCGGGCCGGTAGGGGTTGCCCGTCGCGGGGACGCCGATCGGCCTCCCGCCCACCCGGACCCCGACGACGCCGCAGCCACGCTCCCCCACGCGAAACCGCAGCCTGAGGAGGCCGCCCGCCAGCGGCACGGCCGCACGGAGCCCGTCGAGCCGCGGCGGCAGCACCGGGTCGATCTCCACGGCGTCGGCGCGGCGGCGCACCCCCAGCAGGCACTGCACGACGAGTCGCACCAGCACGCCCGGCCCGGACGAGTACACGCGCCAGCCGGCCTCGAACCCCGGGAC
>CAZBIO010000079.1:0-5060 GCA_964491965.1 uncultured Cellulomonas sp. | reverse complement strand
ACCGCCTCGCCCCGCACCGCCGCGGCCGCCACACCGGCTCCGGCCAACACGCCCGCCCGCGCCACACCCGCCGCCGCGAGCAGCGCCCGCGTGGCCGCGGCCCGCGGCGCCCGGAACAGCTCACGCACCGGCGCGTCCTCGACCACCGCTCCCCCGTCGAGCACCACGACGCGGTCGGCCTCGCCCGCGACCACCCCGAGGTCGTGCGTGACGATCACCGCCGCCGCGCCGACCGCCTCGCGCGCGCGCCGCAGCGCGTCGAGCACCTGGGCCTGCACCGTGACGTCGAGCGCGGACGTCGGCTCGTCGGCCAGGATCACGTCCGGCGAGCCGGCCACCGCGAGCGCGACGAGCACGCGCTGTGCCTGGCCGCCGGACAGCTGGTGCGGGTAGGAGGCGGCGATCCGGGCCGGCAGCCCGACGAGGTCGAGCAGCTCCGCCGCGCGAGCCCGCGCCGCCGGCCGCGACGCCCCGTGCAGCCGCGCCACCGCGGCCACCTGCGCCCCCACCCGGTGCACCGGCGTCAGCGCCGAGGCCCCGTCGGAGAACACCATCGCCACGCGCCGCCCGCGCAGCCGGGACATCCGCTCGTCGGGCAGCCCGAGAATCTCCGCCCCGGCCAGCCGCACGGACCCGGTGACGCAGGCGCGGGCGGGCAGCAGGCCCATCACGGCGAGGGCGTTCGTCGTCTTGCCGGAACCGGAGCGCCCGACGAGGGCGACCACCTCCCCCGGCGCGACGTGCCACGAGGCGTCGCGCACCGCGACCGACTCGCCGTGGCGCTGCGGGTAGGCGACGGTCAGCCGCTCGACGGCCAGCACCGGCTCAGCCACGGGCCGACCTCTTCGGGTCGAGGGCGTCCCGCACGGCGTCGCCGAGCAGGCTCGTCGCGAGCACGGTGACGACGAGCGCGCCGGCGGGGAAGAAGAACAGCCACGGACGCGTCAGCGCCGCCGGGCTGCCCGCGGCGAGCAGCGTGCCGAGGGACACGGCACGCCCGCCGATGCCGAGGCCCACCCAGCCGAGCGTCGCCTCGGTGAGCACGGCCGCGCCGACGCCGACGGTGACGTCGACCACGAGCAGCGACGCGAGGTGCGGCAGCACGTGCCGGCGCACCACTGCGGCGGCGGGCACCCCCGCGTAGACCGCCGCCCGGACGAAGTCGCGGTCGCGCAGCGCGCGCGTCTGCCCGCGCACCACGCGCGCGATGACCATCCACCCGAACAGCGCGATCGCGAGCGCCGCGGCGAGCCAGCTCGCCCGGCCGAACCGCGGCGCGACGAGCAGCAGCAGGAACAGCGACGGCACCACGATCGCCAGGTCGACGAGCCAGACGAGCACGCGGTCCACCCAGCCGCCCGCGTAGCCCGCGACGGCGCCGACCAGCGCGCCGATGGCCGTGGCGAGCGGCGCGGCGACGAAGCCGACCGCCAGCGACGTCCGCAGACCGAGGAGCGTCTGCGCGTAGAGGTCCTGCCCGATGGCGTTGGTGCCGAACCAGTGGGTCGCGCTCGGGGGTCTGCCGAACGCCGCCGGGTCGGCGGTGACGGGGTCGAGGGGTGCGAGCACCGGGCCGAGCAGCGCCCACAGCACCACGGCCGCGAGCAGGCCGGCGCCGATCCACGCCTGTGGCTGCGCGAACGTGCGGCGCAGCCAGTGGTCGGGCCGGCGCAGGGCGACGGGCTCGGCGAGCTGGGTGGTCACGGCTCACGCACCCGCGGGTCGAGGGCGCCGTGCAGCACGTCGGCGAGCGTCCCGGCGACGAGGACGAGCACCGCGTTGTAGAGGACGGTCGCGGCGGCGGCGTTGACGTCGTTCTGCGCGATGGACGACACCAGGTACTCCCCCATCCCGTGCCACGAGAACGCCAGCTCCGTCACGGTCGCGCCGGCCAGCACCAGCCCGAACGAGTAGGCGACGAACGCCGACATCGGCGCGAGCGCGACGCGCACGCCGTGGCGCAGCACCGCGGTGCGGCGGGGGTAGCCGAGCGCGCGGGCGGTGCGCACGTGCTCGGCGGACAGCACGTCGAGCATCGCGGAGCGCTGGTAGCGGGAGAAGGACGCGGCGCCGGCCAGGGCGAGGCACAGCGTCGGCAGCAGCAGGTGCGCGGCGCGGTCGCCGACGAGCGTCCAGAACCCGCCGTCGAGGCCGGGGGTGTACTCGCCGGTGAAGGGGATCACCGTCCGTCCGGCCCCGCGGTTCAGCCACGTCGCCACCGTCATCAGCACCACCGCGAGGACGAACGCGGGCATGGCGAGCAGGACGTACGACGCGACGCCCGTGACGCGGTCCGGCCACCGGTACTGGCGCACCGCGCCCCACACGCCGACGACGACGCCGAGCAGCACCCCGAGCGCGGTGCCGACGACGAGCAGCCGCAGGCTGACGCCCGCGCGCGCCGCGATCTCGTCGGCCACCGGCACCCCGCGGCTCGACAACCCGAGGTCGCCCCGCGTGACGAGCCCGGTCAGCCAGGCCCACGTGCGCGCGCCGAGCGGGACGGACGGGTCCTGGCCGAGCGCGCCGAGCTGGGCGGCGACGACCTCGTCGGGCACCCGGGGCGTGCGGCCGGCGAACCGGGCCGCCGGATCGAGCGTCAGGCTCGCCAGGACGTACCCCGCGACGGCCGCGACGGCGGCGAGCAGCGCGTGGGCGCCGAACCGTCTCGCGAGGAAGCGGAGCATCGCGCCGACGGTACACCGGGCATTTCCGGCCAAGGTGGCGGCGCGACGGCCCGGTTACTTGCCCGGAACCGTGGGTGGCGGGCGATGATTGGGCCCGGTATCTGGACACCTGTTCTGGAAGGACTCCCATGGGGTTGGGCCGGCGCACCGCGCGGGTCGCCGGGCTCCTCGCCGCCGGGCTGTTGCTGGCGGCCTGCTCGACGGGTGGAGGACCGGATCCAGCGACGTCCGGCTCCTCCGCGCTCGAGCCGACGGGCTGGCGCTCGGTCGATCGGGACCAGGTGGGCGACGGGGGCACGCTGACGCTGCCCGTCGACGCCCTGCCGGCGAACTACCTGCTGTACCACCCGACGTCCGGGTACTACGACGACCTGGTGATCTCGACGCTGTTCGTCCCCGCGTTCGTGCGGACCGGGACGGACGGGTCCTGGTCGGCCGACCCGGACTACGTCGACTCCCTCACGGTCACGTCCGAGGACCCGCTGACCGTCGAGCTGAAGATCGCCCCCGACGCCGTGTGGTCCGACGGCACGCCCATGACGTATCAGGACGTCCGGGCGAACTGGACGGCCCTGGCGGGGACCGACCCGGCGTACACGCTCCTGCCGAACCCGGTCTGGGCGGACGTCGCGTCGGTCGAGCGCGGGAGCGACGACCGCGACGTGGTGGTCACCTTCACCCACCCGAACGCCGAGTGGCCCGCCGTCTTCGGCGGCATCTACCCGGCCTGGCTGCTGGACACACCGGAGCACGCCGACACCGCCTGGACCACGGGCCCGATGACGGCCGACGGGTCCGCATACGTCTCCGGCGGGCCGTTCGTCGTCACCGGCGTGGACCCCGACGCGCAGGTGCTGACGTTCGGACGCAACCCGCGCTGGTGGGGGGACGAGCCGAAGCTCGACACGGTCGTGTTCCGCGCCGTCTCCCGCACGTCCCAGGGGCAGGCCTTCGCCAACGGCGAGATCGACCTGGTGGACGCCCACGGCGACGCGGACGTCCTGGCGTCGGCCGAGCAGCGCGACGACGCGACGATCGAACGCTCGCTGTCGACCACGCTGCGCGCCATGGTGCTCAACGGCACGGACGGGCCGTTCGCCGACCAGGCGGTCCGCAAGGCGTTCGCGGTGGCGCTCGACCGGTCGGTGCTCGCCGAGTCGGTCGTCGGGGCCGTCGGCGCCCCGGTGCAGCTCGCCGGCGGACTCGTCTTCCTCCCCGGGCAGCGGGGGTACGTCGACCACCTCGGCGGGGTGCTGACCGGCAACCCCGACGACGCGCGGCAGATCCTCACCGACGACGGCTGGGCCATCGGCGACGACGGGGTGGCGACCAAGGACGGCGAGCCGCTGACCGTGCGCTTCGTCGTGCCGTCGGAGACCCCCGTGTCGTCGAACGTCGCGGAGCTGGTGCGGCAGCAGACCGCGGCGGCCGGGTTCGACGTCCAGGTTCAGACCGTGCCCGAGCAGGACTACTTCACCTCGTACGCCAGCGTCGACTCCCGCAACTTCGACGTGACGTACTACGGGCAGAGCGGCTCGAGCTGGCCGATCGCCAACGCGAAGGCCTACTTCGGCCCGGACGACCTGTCGCTCAACCTCGGCGGCGTCAGCGACCCCGCCCTGACGGACCTGTTCGCCCGCGCCGGCTCGGAGTTCGACGACGACGCGCGGATCGCGCTCGGCAACCAGGCCGACGAGGTCATCACCACCCTGTTCACCACCATCCCGCTCTTCGTCGAGCCGTGGACCTGGGGCGTGCGCGCCGACCTGGCGAACTACGGGCCGTCGCAGTTCGAGTCGCCACGCTGGCAGGACGTCGGGTTCACGGGCTGACGGCTACGGGCTGACGGCTACGGGCTGACAGCTACGGGCTGACGGCCGGCGGGTCCTGGCGTGGGGCCGGGGCAGCAGGACGCTGTCGGCGCGCCACCAGCCCGGCGGCCAGCCCGACGACGAGGGCGAGGCCGTGCTGGTCGCGCCAGGCGAGCAGCGTCACGGTGACGCCGACGAGCACGACGACGAGCGCCAGCTCGCGCCACGTCGGCTCGCGCAGCGCGAGCGCCACCGCGACGACCAGCAGCACCATCGTCGCCATCGAACTGCCCGCGCCCGCCTGCCCGAAGGTCAGCACCGTCAGCAGGTTCGCGGTGACGCCACCGCCGAGGAACACCCAGAGCGCGAGCCGCCCGTCGAGCACCGGTCCGGCGAGCAGCACCGTCACGGCGAGCGCGACGAGGTTGAGCGCCGCGCCGAACCAGCCGCCATCCTGTAGCACGATCGCGGTGGCCAGGCGCCACCACTCGCCCGCCCGTACCGCCGAGGCGTCCCGCTCTCCGGCCGCCAGCAGGCCGGGGCGCGCCAGCTGGAGCGCGAC
>CAZBIO010000078.1:0-3536 GCA_964491965.1 uncultured Cellulomonas sp. | reverse complement strand
CGCTGGTACTCGCGGTCCGTCAGCGTGAGGGCCGGGGCGACGGTGATCGAGTCGCCGGTGTGCACGCCCACCGGGTCGACGTTCTCGATGGAGCAGACGACGACGACGTTGTCCTTCTTGTCGCGCATCAGCTCGAGCTCGTACTCCTTCCAGCCGAGGATCGACTCCTCGAGGAGCACCTCCGTCACCGGCGAGTCGTGAAGGCCCTGCCCGACGATGCGGCGCAGGTCGTCTTCGTCGTACGCGATGCCGGACCCGAGCCCGCCCATGGTGAAGCTCGGCCGCACGACGACCGGCAGCCCGCCGAGCTCGTCGACCGCGACGAAGGCCTCGTCGAGCGTGTGGACGATGAGGCTGCGCGCGCTCTCGGCACCGGCCAGGGCGACGACCTTCTTGAACTCCTCGCGGTCCTCGCCCTTGCGGATCGCCGCGATCGAGGCGCCGATCAGCTCGACGGCGAACTCCTCCAGCGTCCCCGCCTCGGCCAGCGCGATCGCGGCGTTGAGGGCCGTCTGGCCGCCCAGCGTCGGGAGCAGCGCGTCGGGGCGCTCCTTCTCGATGATCGTCGCGAGCACGTCCGGCGTGATCGGCTCGACGTAGGTCGCGTCGGCGAACTCCGGGTCGGTCATGATCGTCGCCGGGTTGGAGTTGACCAGCACCACGCGCAGACCCTCGGCGCGCAGCACGCGGCACGCCTGGGTCCCCGAGTAGTCGAACTCGCAGGCCTGGCCGATGACGATCGGGCCGGAACCGATGACCAGGACCGAGCGGATGTCGTCGCGGCGGGGCATCAGGCGGCATCCTTCGCGGGGTCGGCGGAGTCGGCGGGGCCGGGCTTCATCAGGGCGAGGAACCGGTCGAACAGGTACGCGGCGTCGTGCGGGCCGGCCGCAGCCTCCGGGTGGTACTGCACCGAGAACGCCGGCAGGTCGAGCGCCTCCAGGCCCTCCACCACGTCGTCGTTGAGGTCGACGTGCGACACGCGCACCCGCCCGTACCTGCCGCCCTCGTGCGGCGCCGTCACGTCGCCTTCGAGCGGCGCGTCGACCGCGAAGCCGTGGTTGTGGGCCGTGATCTCCACCTTCCCGGTGGTGCGGTCCATGACCGGCTGGTTGACGCCCCGGTGGCCGAACACCAGCTTGTACGTGCCGAAGCCGAACGCCCGCCCCAGGATCTGGTTGCCGTAGCAGATGCCGAAAAACGGGATCCTGCGGTCCAGCACCTCGCGCAGCAGCTCCACCTCGTGGACGGCGGCGCCCGGGTCGCCCGGGCCGTTGGAGAAGAAGACACCGTCCGGCGCCGTGGCCAGCACGTCGTCGATCGTCGAGCGCGCGGGCAGCACGTGGACCTCGATGCCGCGCTCGGCCATGCGGTGCGGGGTCATCGCCTTGATCCCCAGGTCGACGGCTGCGACGCGCGCCAGGGGCTCAGCCAGCGACTCGCCGTCCGGGCCCAGCGCGGGCACCACGTACGGCTCGTCGGTGGAGACCTCGCCGGCCAGGTCGGCGCCGGCCATCTGCGGCGACGCCACCACGGCGTCGAGCAGCTCGTCCACCGGGCGCGGGGCACCCGTCTCGTCCAGCAGCGCCGTGCCCGAGAAGATCCCTGCCCGCATGGCGCCGCGCTCGCGCAGGTGCCGCGTCAGCGCGCGCGTGTCGATCCCGCTGATCCCGACGATCCCCTGGGCCACGAGCTCGTCGTCCAGCGTGCGCCGCGCCCGCCAGGACGACGAGCGCCGGGCCGGGTCGCGCACCACGTACCCGGCCACCCAGATCCGCCCCGACTCCGGGTCCTCGTCGTTGACCCCGGTGTTCCCGATGTGCGGCGCCGTCATGACGACGATCTGCCGGTGGTAGCTCGGGTCGGTCAGCGTCTCCTGGTAGCCGGTCATGCCGGTGGCGAAGACGATCTCGCCGAGCGTCGACCCGGTGGCGCCGTAGGCCTCGCCGGTGAATGTGCGGCCGTCCTCGAGGACCAGGATCGCGGCGGTCATCGCGCCACACCCTCGGCCGGAGTCGCCGGCAGCAGGGCGCGCACCGCGTCCAGCAGCGCCGGGCGCTCGTCGCGGTGCCGCACCAGCAGGCCGGTGTCGAGGAGGCGACCGGCGGCGGCCGCCCACGTCAGCACCACGAGCCCGTCGCCGCCGACGAACTTCCCGGCCATGCCGGGCGCGGTGTGCACGTCGCGCAGCAGCCCGGCGGGGACGAACACGTCGGCCGCGCCGGACCGGCGCAGCAGCACCCCGGAGTCGTGGACCTCGACCTGCGCGCGGCTGCGGGCACCGAGGTCGTGGGCGCTGACGCGGTCCAGCCAGTCCCCGGCCGTGGTCGACGAGACGTACGTCGCCTCGAGCGGGCCCAGCCGCGTGGCGCCGAGCTCGTCGGGCACCGCGGGAAGGGCGGTGACCGCCTGCTCGGACGCGCGCGTGCGGCGACGCCAGCCGTGCCACATGCCCCAGCCCACCAGGGCGAGGAGCAGGACCAGGACGGTGATCGACAGCCACTGCGGCATCAGGCGTGCACTCCTTCGACGAGCCGGCCGTTCAGGACGGTCGCCCGCCCGCGCAGGAACGTGGCGACGACCGCACCCGGCAGCTCCATCCCGCGGTACGGGCTGTTGACCGAGTGGGTCGCCTGTCGTTCCGGGTCCACGACGCGCCGGGCCGCCGGGTCGACGAGGACCAGGTTCGCCGGCTCGCCGACCGCGATCGGCCGGCCGTGCTCGTCGCCCACGCGTCCCACCCTCGCCGGAGTCGTCGACATGACGCGGGCGACGTCCGCCCAGGTCATGCGCCCGCTGTCGACCATCGTCGCCTGCACCACCGACAACGCCGTCTCCAGCCCGGTCATGCCCGACATCGCGGCCGCCCACTCGCAGTCCTTGTCCTCGCGGGCGTGCGGCGCATGGTCCGTGCCGACCGTGTCGATGGTGCCGTCGGCCAGGCCGGCGCGCAGCGCCTCGACGTCGTCGGCCGTCCGCAGCGGCGGGTTGACCTTGAAGACCGGGTCGTAGCCCCGGGCGCGCTCGTCGGTGAGGAGCAGGTGGTGCGGCGTCGCCTCGGCCGTGACGTCGATGCCACGGCCCTTGGCCCACCGGATGATCTCCACCGAGCCGGCGGTGGACACGTGCAGCACGTGGAGGCGGCTGCCGACGTGGCCGGCCAGGAGCACGTCGCGCGCGACGATCGCCTCCTCGGCCACCGCCGGCCACCCGGCCAGGCCGAGCTCGGCGGACACGATGCCCTCGTGCATCTGAGCGTTCTCGGTGAGCCGCGGCTCCTGCGCGTGCTGCGCGACCACGCCGTCGAACGCCTTGACGTACTCCAGCGCGCGGCGCATCACCACCGGGTCGTGGACGCAGTGGCCGTCGTCGGAGAACACGCGCACGCGCGCGGCCGAGGCCGCCATCGCGCCGAGCTCGGCCAGCCGCTCGCCGTCAAGGTTGACCGTCACCGCGCCCACCGGGTAGACGTCCACCCACCCGGCATCGCGGCCCAGCCGCCACACCTGCTCGACCACTCCGGCGGTGTCCGCCAC
>CAZBIO010000077.1:0-2728 GCA_964491965.1 uncultured Cellulomonas sp. | reverse complement strand
CCCGCCTCGAGCAGCGCCAGCACGCGGCGCTCGGCCTCGACGGCGACGCGGGTGGTGGGGTCGTCGAGCGCCGCGACCAGGTGCTCCTCGCCGGCCCGGACCTCCACCGCGAGCGCGCCCTGGCCGGGGGCCGTGGGCCAGTCGTCGAGGTCGAACCTCTCGGTCGCGGCGTCGGCGCGGCCCAGCCGGTCCAGCCCGGCCGCGGCGAGCAGCACCGCGTCCAGCTCGCCGTCCGCGACCTTCTTCAGCCGGGTGTCCACGTTGCCGCGCACCCCGACCACGGCCAGGTCCGGCCGCCGGGACAGCAGCTGCGCGACCCGGCGGGGCGAGCCCGTGCCCACCCGCGACCCGGCGGGGAGGGTGGCCAGCGTCAGGCCGTCCCGCGCGCAGAGGGCGTCCCGCGCGTCGGCGCGCTCGGGCAGCGCGGCGACGACGAGCCCGGGCTCGGGCGCCGTGGGAAGGTCCTTGAGCGAGTGGACGACGAGGTCGCACTCGCCGGCGAGGAGCGAGCGCCGCAGCGCGGCGGCGAACGCCCCGGTCCCGCCGAGCTCCGCGAGCGGCCTCGTCGAGACGTCCCCCTCGGTGCGGACGGTGACGATCGTCGTCGATTGGCCCGTGGTGCGCGTCAGGGCGTCCGCGACGGTCGTCGTCTGCGCCACGGCCAGGGCGCTGCCGCGCGTGCCGACCCGCAGGGTCATCGCATCGACCCGGCGACCGCGCCGATCGCGGGCAGGTCCGGCCACGGGCCCAGCTCCGTCACGTGCGGCCGCTCGTCGTCCGGCACGTCGTCGAGCCGCTCGACGACGAGGTCGACGAGCCCCGCCACGAACGCGGGGTGCACGCCGGGCGTGGGCACGCGGACCATGAGCATCCCGTGACCCGCCGCGGTGGCGGCGGCCTCGGTGTCGAGGTCCCACACCACCTCCATGTGGTCGCTGACGAACCCGATCGGCACCACGACGAGCGCCCCGACCCCGTCCGCGGCGAGCTCGTCGATGGCGGCGTTGACGTCGGGCTCGAGCCAGGGGACCGACGGCGACCCGCTGCGGGACTGGTAGACGAGGCTCCACGGCGTGCCGTCCGGAACCGCCTGCGCGACGACCGCCCGCGCGACCGCCAGGTGCTGGGCGACGTACGCGCCGCCGGGGCCGTGCTCGGGGCCGGAGGCCTGCGCCGCGGCGATCGGGATCGAGTGCGTGACGAACAGGACGTGCGTCCGCGCGCCCGGACGCTCGTCGGTCACCCGCGCCAGCGCGGCCCGCACGCCCTCGACGAACGGCCCGACGAAGCCGGGGTGGTCGAAGTACTCGCGGAGCTTGGCGATCGACACCTCGTCGGCCAGCCCGGTCTCGTCGAGCGCGCGCTGGAAGTTCTCCAGGTACTGCCCGACGCCCGAGTACGACGTGTACGCGCTGGTGACCAGCGCGAGCAGGCGACGGTGGCCCGCGGCGTGCGCCTCGCGCACCGCGTCGGCCATGAAGGGATGCCAGTTGCGGTTGCCCCAGAAGACCGGCAGGTCGATCCCGCGCCGCGCCAGCTCGGCCTCGAGGGCGGCCTTCAGCGCGCGGTTCTGCGCGTTGATGGGGCTGACGCCGCCGTGCGCGCGGTAGTGGTGGGCCACCTCCTCCAGCCGCTCGTCGGGCACGCCGCGCCCGCGCGTCACGTTGCGGAGGAACGGGATGACGTCGTCCTGCCCCTCCGGCCCGCCGAAGCTGGCGAGCAGGATCGCGTCGACCTTCACGCGAGCACCTCGGCGATCTCGTCGACCTCGATGCGGCGGCCGACGTAGAACGGGATCTCCTCGCGGACGTGGCGGCGCGCGTCCGCCTCCCGCAGGTGCCGCATCAGGTCGACGAGGTCGACGAGCTCGGGCGCCTCGAGCGCGAGGATCCACTCGTAGTCGCCCAGGCCGAACGCGGCGACCGTGTTGGAGAGCACGGTGCGGTGCTCGGAACCCTTGCGGCCGTGGTCGGCGAGCATCGCGCGCCGTTCGTCGGCGGGGAGCAGGTACCACTCGTAGGAGCGGACGAACGGGTAGACGGTCAGCCACCGCTGCGGCGGCAGCCCGCGCAGGAACGCCGGCTGGTGCGCCGCGTTGAACTCCGCCTCGCGGTGCACCCCGAGCACGTTCCACGTCGGAAGGAGAGTCGCCAGCGGGGCGCTGCGGCGCAGCGTCCGGAGCGCAGCCTGCAGCCTCTCCGGCGCCGGGCCGTGGAGCCAGACCATCAGGTCCGCGTCGGCGCGGATCGAGGAGACGTCGTAGAAGCCGCGCAGGGTGACGCCGGAGGCCTCGACCTCGGCGAGGGCCGGTTCCAGGCTGCCGGCGCCCGCCGGCCGCGCGGGGTCGCGGCGCAGGACGGCCCACAGCGTGTAGCCGAGCTCGTCGGGCGATGCGGAGGGGGACCCGGGGGAAGTCTCGGAGGGGGATCCGGAGGGGGGCTCGGAGGGGGATCCGGTGGGGGATCCAGTGGGGGTTCCGAAGGGCGGGGCGACGTCAGGTGACGATTCGGGCACGGGACCATGGTCCCCCGTCCCGACTCCGCGGAGAAACTAGGCGGACACCGCGTCAGAAAAGCCGAGGAGCCGGTCGGCCGTCGTCGTGGCGTGGGCGACGATCCCGGCCAGGCCGGAGCCCGCGACGGTCTCGCCGACCACGGTCACCGGCGCCGCACCGTCGGCGCGCGCCGGGCGGACCCACTCGACGCGGGTCGCGTCGAGCACGCTCGCC
>CAZBIO010000076.1:0-2693 GCA_964491965.1 uncultured Cellulomonas sp. | reverse complement strand
GTCGTCGGAGCCTCGGTCGGCTCTGCCGTCGTCGGCGCCTCGGTCGGCTCGGCCGTGGTCGGCGCCTCGGTCGGCTCCACGGTCGTCGGCGGCCACGTCTCTCCCTCCGGGACCACGCACCCGTCGTCCCAGATGGCCTGGCCCTGGGTGGTCCAGTTCTCGCCGGCGAAGCCGTTGAGCGGCGGGATGATGTCCCAGTCGTGGTCGGCGTGGGCGCCGGGCCACGACTGCACGCTCGGGTTGATGAGCACCAGGTCGTGGCCGCTCGCGCCGCTCCCGATGTGGCAGATGTAGGCGTGCTCGTGCGGGTCGACGTCGTCGCCACCGCGGCCCGCCGCGGATGCGCCGGACGCCGTGATCGCGACGGCCATGGCGGCGGCGACGATGCCGGCCGCGATGACCACGGGTCGCCCGGCGGGCCGGTGCTGGGTGGCGGGAGTGGGCGCGGGGGTCATGGCTTGCGGTCCTTTGGGTCGGAATGTCGGATTTCGGCCGAAAGGGACATTAACGCCCGAATCTCGCACATCGGGCCGATGGGCGGGTGAATTGGACGCGCGTCCGGGTGAAAGGCCGCCGTGGGCGGAAGGTGTGAGGATGGCGCGGTGCCCGGCGACCTGCTCGACGTCCTGTTCGCCGGCGGCACCCGGACCGACCGGGCGACGCACGTGCGGCACATCCCCGCCCGCGAGGGCCGGACGGCCGAGTGGCCCGGCTGGGCCGACCCCGACCTCGTCGCCGGCTACCGGGCCCTCGGCGTCGAGCGCCCCTGGGAGCACCAGGCGGCCGCCGCGAGCGCGGCGTGGGCCGGCCGCCACACGGTCCTCGCGACCTCGACCGGCTCCGGCAAGTCGCTCGCGTTCTGGCTGCCCGCGCTGTCGGCCGTCCGGTCCCCCACCCGACGAGCACCGGCCGAACCCGGCCGCATCGACCGCGCCCCCCGCCGCCCGGCGACCCTCTACCTGTGCCCGACGAAGGCGCTCGCGGCCGACCAGTTCCACTCGCTCGAGCGGCTACTGGGCGCGGCCGGCGTCCGGGACCTGCGCGTCACCACGTGCGACGGGGACTCGCCGCCCGACGAGCGGCGCTGGGCCCGCGAGTACGCCGACGTGGTGCTGACCAACCCCGACTTCCTCCACTTCGCGGTGCTCCCGCAGCACGAGCGCTGGTCGCGGCTGCTGTCGAGCCTCGCCTACGTGGTGATCGACGAGGGCCACGCCTACCGCGGGGTGTTCGGCGCGCACGTCGGGCTCGTGCTGCGCCGGCTGCGTCGGCTCGCCGCCGTCTACGGCGCCGCGCCCACGTTCGTCCTCGCGTCGGCCACCACGGCGGAGCCGCAGGTCAGCGCTGCGCGGCTGATCGGCGTCGAGCCATCCGAGGTGGTGGCCGTCGAGGACGACGCCTCGCCCTCCGGCACCCGCACCGTGGTGCTGTGGCGCCCGCCGGAGCTGCCAGGCGGCGGCCCGTGGAGCGACCTGCTGGCCGACGACGACCCGTGGGGCCCCGTCGACCGGCCACGTCGGACCGCCACGGCGGAGACCGCCGACCTGCTCGCCGACCTGGTCGCCGCCGGGGCGCGCACCCTGGCGTTCACCCGCTCGCGCCGCGGCGCCGAGTCGGTGGCGACCACCGCGCGCGCCCACCTCGCCGAGGTCGACCGGTCCCTCCCGCGCTTCGTCTCCGCCTACCGCGGCGGCTACCTCCCCGAGGAGCGCCGCGAGCTGGAGCGGGCGATCCGCACCGGCGACCTGCGCGCGCTCGCGACGACGAACGCGCTCGAGCTCGGCGTGGACATCACCGGCCTCGACGCGGTGATCGTCGCGGGGTGGCCGGGCACGCGGGTGTCGTTCTGGCAGCAGGCCGGGCGCGCCGGCCGCGCGGGCGCCGACGGGCTGGTGGCCTTCGTCGCGCGCGAGGACCCGCTGGACACGTACCTCGTCGAACATCCCGAGGCCCTGCTCGACGAGCCGGTCGAGGCGACGGTCTTCGACACCGGCAACCCCTACGTGCTCGGCCCGCACCTCGCGGCCGCGGCGTCGGAGCGCCCGCTGCGGTCCGACGAGCTCGGCCCGTTCGGGCCCGGCGCGCCGGCGGTGCTCGACGACCTCGTCGAACGCGGCTGGCTGCGGCGCCGCTCGTCGGGCTGGTACTGGACGCACCCGGAACCCGCGTCGCGGCTGACCGACCTGCGCGGCGCGGGCGGCGAGCCGGTGCGCGTGGTCGAGGCCGCGACGGGGCGCATGCTCGGCACGGTCGACGCCGCGTCGGCCGACTCGACCGTCCACCCGGGCGCGGTGTACGTGCACCAGGGGGTGGCGTTCGTGGTCGACGCGCTCGACCTCGAGGACGGGGTCGCCCTGGTGACGCAGCGCGACGTCGACTACGGCACGTGGGCACGCTGGGTGACGTCCACCGAGATCCGGCGCGTCGACGCCGAGGTGGCGTGGGGGCCGATCACGTGGGGGTTCGGCGCCGTCGACGTCACCAGCCAGGTGCTCGGCTACCAGCGCAAGCGGATCCCCGACCTGCAGGTGCTCGGCTCGGAGGAGCTCGACCTGCCGGCGCGGACCCTGCCGACCACCGCCGTGTGGTGGACCGCGCCCCCGCCCGTCCTGGAGGTGGCCGGCGTCACCGCCGAGCTGGCGCCCGGCGCGCTGCACGCCGCCGAGCACGCGTCGATCGGCCTGCTCCCCCTG
>CAZBIO010000075.1:0-5045 GCA_964491965.1 uncultured Cellulomonas sp. | reverse complement strand
GGCGCGCCGCGTCCGGCTGACCGAGGCCGGGCGCGTGCTCGCGGCGCACGGGGCCGGGGTCAACGCGGCGGTGCGCGCGGCGGGGGCCGAGCTCGCCGCCCTGACCGGCCTGCAGGCCGGCGTGGTGCGGCTGGTGGCGTTCCCGTCCTCGTCGGCCACCCTGGTCCCGCGGGCGCTCGCCTCGCTGCGCACCCGGAACCCCGGCCTCTCCGTGACGCTCGACGAGGCCGAGCCGCCCGAGTCGCTCGCGCGGCTGCGCGCCGGCGCGTGCGACCTCGCGGTGGCGTTCGCGTACCCGGGCGTGGAGCTCGGCCGCGGCGAGGACGACCTTGCCGGGCTCGTGTCGCGCCACCTGCTCGACGACCCGACGCTCGTCGCGCTCCCCGCGGCGCACCCGCGCGCGCACGACGAGCGCCTCGACCTCGCCGACCTCGCGGGCGAGACGTGGATCGCCGGCTGCCCGCGCTGCCGGGGCCACCTGCTCGCCGCGGCCGCCGCACGGGGCTTCGAGCCGGAGGTCGCCTACGCCACCGATGACTACGTCGCCGTCCTCTCGCTCGTCGCCGCGGGGCTCGGGGTCGCGCTGCTGCCCGGCCTGGTGCTGCCCGTCGCGGAGCGGCACCCCGGGGTCGTCGTGCGCGCGGCCGCGGGGACCTCGGCGCGCGCCGTGCACGCCGTCACCACGCCGGACCTGCTGCGGGTCCCGGCGGTCGCCGCCACGATCGACGCCCTGGCGGCCGCGGTCCCCTGACTCGCCGAGTGCCACCGAAACCCGCCGACTGCCACCGAAGTTTCGGGGGCACTCGACACGTTTCGGGTGCAGTCGGCGAAGGGGGCGTCAGAGGATGCCCGGAAGGCGCAGCGTCTCGACGATCGCCCGCACCACGCCGTTGTCGGTGTTGGGCGGCGCGACATACCGCGCCGCGGCCCGCACGTCCGGGTGCGCGTTGCCCATCGCGAACGACCACGCGGCGGCGTCGAGCATCCCGAGGTCGTTGTGGTAGTCGCCGAACGCCATCGTCTGGTCGCGGGTCACCCCGAGCGCCCGCTGCACGGCGGCGAGCGCGTGGCCCTTGTCGGCGGTCGGGCTCATGATGTCCACCCAGAATGCCCCGGACACCACCACGCGCGCCGGTCCGCCGAGCCCGACGAGGGCGCTGGCGAGCCGGGTCGAGGAGACGAAGTCGTAGACCGCCACCTTGAGCACGTCGTCGTCGCGCACCGCCAGGAGGTCGTCCACCACCTGCAGCTGCGCGTAGTAGGGCCGCACCTGGGCCATGAACGGCTCGTCGGTCCGCTCCACGTAGGCCGACCGCTTGCCGCAGAGCACGGTGCCCGCGTCCCCGCCATCGGCCACGTAGCGGCGCACCGCCGCCATCGTCCCGGCCGCGGCGGACCACGGCAGCGTGTCCGACGAGACCTCGCGGCCGCCGCGCACCACGTAGGCGCCGTTCTCGGCGATGTAGACCAGGTCGTCGCGCGCGAACTCGCGGTACAGCGTGGCGTACTGGCGGCCCGACGCCGGGCACAGGACGATGCCGCGCTCGTCGAGCACGTCCAGCAGGGGCCAGAACGAGGGGTGCACGCGCTTGGCGTCGTCGAGCAGCGAGCCGTCGAGGTCGACGGCGACCAGCCGGACGTCCGGGACGCCGCCGGTCACGGCACTGGCGGCGGGGGACGGCACGGCGCCCATTGTCCTCGCCGCACGTCCCGGGCCGCGGCGTCAGCTCACGGGGGGTTCATCGGCGCGCGGCGGGCCGCGGCGTCAGCGCACGGCGGGCGGGCGCGAGAACACCCCGTCCCAGAACGCCTTCCACGACGCGGGCAGCTCGCGCAGGTGCCAGATCACGGCGCGCGACGGCGTCTCCGACTGCGCCGACACCCCGACGCCGACCACGTCGATCCCCGCCCGGCCGCAGCTGAACAGCGCGCGCCGCACGTGGTAGTCCTGCGTCACCACCACCGCGCGGTCCACCCCGAACTCGTCGTGCGCGCGCACGCAGGTGTCGTGCGTGTCCAGGCCGCCCGGGTCGCGCACCACGGCGTCCACGGGCACGCCCTGGGCCACCAGCCACCCCGCCATCGCCGCGGGCTCGTCGTGGTACGGCGACAGGCCGTCCCCGGAGACGAGGATCGTCTGCACGGTGCCGGCTTGGTACAGGTCCCGCGCCGCGGCCAGCCGCCGCTCCAGGTACACGGACGGCACCCCGCCCGGCCGCAGCCCGGCCCCGGGCACGACGACGACGGGCCGCGGGTCCACGTCCTCCACCGACGGCCGCAGCCGCAGCTGCCCCAGGCCCTGCACAACGGCGACCGGCACCACCGCGAATAGGACCGCCACCACGACGCTCGCCCACACGATGCGACGACGACGTCGACGGCGAACAGGCACGCCCCGAGCCTACGGGCGCATACTCGGCACACCCCACGACGAGGGAGGCGCGCAACGATGCTCACGGTCCGGAACTTCGTCAACGGCGAGCTGGTGGACGGCTCGGGCCCGACGATGCCGTTGGTGGACCCGTCCACCGGGGAGGAGTTCGGCACCGCGCCGAACTCGACGGACGAGGACGTCGACCGGGCCTACGCGGCCGCCGCGGACGCCTTCGTCGACTGGCGGCGGACCACGCCGTCGCAGCGCCAGAAGGCGCTGCTCGACTTCGCCGACGCCGTGGAGGAGGCCGCGCCCGAGCTAGTGCGCCTCGAGGGCCAGAACACCGGCAAGCCGGACCACGTCACCGCCGCGGAGGAGATCCCGCCGATGGTGGACCAGATCCGGTTCTTCGCGGGAGCCGCCCGTGTGCTGGAGGGCCGGTCCGCGGGGGAGTACATGGCCGACCACACGTCGTGGGTCCGCCGCGAGCCGGTCGGAGTCGTGGGCCAGGTGGCGCCGTGGAACTACCCGATGATGATGGCGATCTGGAAGTTCGTCCCGGCGGTCGCCGCGGGCAACACCGTGGTCCTCAAGCCGAGCGACACCACGCCCGTCACCACCGTGCGGCTCGCCGAGCTCGCCGCGCGCTTCCTGCCGCCGGGCGTGCTCAACGTCGTCTGCGGTGACCGGTCCACCGGCGCGGCACTCGTCGCGCACCCCACGCCGGCCATGGTCTCAATCACCGGGTCGGTGGGCGCGGGGCGCTCGGTCGCGGTGGCCGCCGGGGAGCGGCTCAAGCGCACGCACCTCGAGCTGGGCGGCAAGGCCCCCGTCGTCGTCTTCGGCGACGCCGACCTCGCCGCGGCGGCCGAGGGCATCGCCGGCGCCGGCTATTTCAACGCCGGCCAGGACTGCACGGCGGCCACCCGCGTGCTCGTCGCCAAGGAGGTGGCCGACGACTTCGCCGCGGCGCTCGCGGAGCAGGCGGTGGCCGCGACCACCACGTACGGCCGGGCCGTGGACGACGAGGACGCGTGGGTTCCCCCGGTGAACAACGCGCTGCAGCTCGAGCGCGTCGAGGGGTATCTCGCCCTGGTGCCGGCGCACGCGTCGGTGCTGGCGGGCGGCGGCCGCCAGGGCGACCACGGGTTCTACGTGTCGCCGACCGTCGTCGCGGGGCTGCGGCAGGAGGACACGCTGTCGCAGACCGAGATCTTCGGCCCCGTCATCACGCTCCAGACGTTCGACGACGAGGCCGAGGCGCTCGCGGCCGCGAACGGCGTGGAGTACGGGCTGGCATCGTCGGTATGGACGCGCGACATCTCGCGCGCGCTGCGCATGTCCGCGGCGATGGACTTCGGCTGCGTGTGGATCAACACGCACATCCCGCTCGTCGCCGAGATGCCGCACGGCGGGTTCAAGTCGTCGGGCCACGGCAAGGACCTGTCGATGTACGGGTTCGAGGAGTACACGCGCGTCAAGCACGTGATGGCGTACATCGGCTGACGCGCCGTCGCTGGCGCGGTCGCCGCCTCAGCCGAGGATCGCGGCCACCACCAGCATGACGGGCACGGTGAGGACGGTGGTGACCAGGGCGCCGTCGCGCGCCAGCCGGGTGTCGCGCCCGTACTGGATCGCGTAGACCAGCACGTTCTGCGCGGTGGGCAGGGCCGCCATGGTCACGACGCCGAGCAGCACCGCCCCCTCCAGCCCCAGGGCTCGGCCGATGAGCGCGGCCAGCAGCGGGTGGACGAGGTTCCGGAGCACGACGACCAGCACCAGCTCGCGGTCGACGAGGCGCTCGCCCGCGGGGCGCGGCACCGCCAGCGACATCCCGAACGCGATGAGCGCGAGCGGCGCCGCGGCGGCGCCCACCAGCCGGAACGGCTCAAGCAGCGGGGTCGGCACGTCCCAGGGCAGGGCGGCGAGCACCAAGCCGGTGACGGCGGCGACGATCACGGGGTTTCGCACCACCTGCCGCACCACCGCCATCGCGCTGACGGAGGTCGGCACGGTCGCGGTCGCGACGGTCACGGGATCCGGTCGGCCCGCGGCCTCGTCGGGCGCTGCCGCGGTGGCCCGCTCCGCCAGCCGGGCGCGCTCCAGGAGCGTGAACGACACCGGCGCGATGAGGAACAGCTGGAACAGCAGCGTGGGCACCACGGCGACGGCGTCGCCGACGAGGTAGACCGCGATGGGGATGCCCAGGTGGCCGGCGTTGAGGTACGACGCCGCCATGGTGCCGATGGTCGCCCGGCCGGTGTCCAGCCGCCAGAACCCGCGCAGCACCACCGCGGCGGCGGCGATGACGGCGAGCGTCGACAGCGCGGTGGTCGCGGCGGCGCGCGAGAAGAGCACGTGCAGGTCGCTGCGCGCGATGGTGCTGAGGAGCATCGCCGGGATGGCGACCGTGAACGTCAGCTTCGCCAGCACCGGCTGCGCGCCGTCGCCCAGCACGCGCACGCGTCCCAGCAGCCAGCCCACGAAGGCGATCGCCAGGAGGGTCCCGAGCGCCTCGGCGACGGCGCTCACCGGCGAACGCTCACGGCCGGACGCTCGCGGCGGGCCCCAGGGTGCACGCCGCGCATCCTCCCACCCGTCAGCGCGCCACCCGTCAGCGCGCGAGGAGCTCCTTCACCAGCGCGGGCAGCGCATCGTCGATCGGCTCGCG
>CAZBIO010000074.1:0-2530 GCA_964491965.1 uncultured Cellulomonas sp. | reverse complement strand
GTGGGCGATGCGGTGGGTCAGCACGCGCGTCTTGCCCGAGCCCGCGCCCGCGACGATCAGCAGCGGTCCGCCCGTGTGGACCACGGCCTTGCGCTGCTCCGGGTTGAGGCCCTGGAGCAGCTCCGCGGCGTCCGCTCCCGCGCTCGGCGGCACCTCTCCGGGCTCGTCGTCCCCGCGGGGAGGCACGACGAGCGGGAGGCCCGAAGGCTCGCCGGTGTGCAGCGGGGAATGGGCGGGAGGCAGGTGCTCGAACAGCGACGTCATGGCCCTCCCAGGGTAGGTGAGAGCGGGGACACCCGGCGCCGCCGCCCGGCCCGCGCCCTGCCCGCGCCGCCGCCCCCGCGCCCCCGGCCGTCCTCAGCGCACGACGAGCGCCACCACCCACGCCGTCGCGACGAGCAGCGCGGCCGCCAGCTCGATGACGATCGTCAGCCCGGACGCCTTCGTCGCGCGCCAGGTGGACGCCCACGCCTCCCGGTGCCGCCGCAGCCGGACCCGCTCGGCGACGTAGACCGCGGCCACGAAGCCGACGAACACGCCCACCACGGGGATCGCGAAGAAGCCGACGAACCCGCCGAGCCCGCCCCACGCCAGCGTGGAGCCCGGCACGCCCCCGCGCTGCAGGTAGCGGCCGGCGACGAGGTACTTGACCACCTGCCCGGCGGCGGTGAGGAGCACCGCGAGCGCGGCGACCGTCCACCCCGGCGCGCCGCGGACGATCAGCCCCCAGGCCAGCACGGCGCCGCCGACGAGGAACGCGCCGGGCAGTACCTGGACCACGACGCCGACGAGCCCCACCACCACGGCGAGCCCGACGAGCCAGGTCAGCTCGTTCCCCCACTGCATCCCCACGCCGCCGACCCAACCACGCGGCGCGCGGCGACGCAGGTCAGGGCCAGAGGACGGCGACGCCGACGGTGACGACGGTCAGGCCGGCGATGGTCCCGACGAGCGCCTTGCCGACCTTGTCCGGCCTGCGGTGCGCGAACCAGACCAGCGCCGTCACCGTCAGCCCGAGCACCAGCTTCGCGGCCACCCACACCGGGTCGAGCTCGCGGCCGTTCTCGATCCACAGCTCGCGGACCAGCACCATCGCGACGCCCGTGATCAGCGCGGTGAGCACCGCGTGGAACGCGCCGGTGTAGAGCGTGCCGCTCTTGATCCCGACAAGCGCGGCGCCGAGCACGATCGCCCAGCCGATCATGTGCAGGAACAGCAGAACGTGCAGCAGCACCGTCATGCCCGCAGCCTAAGCGCGGCGCGGCGGGCTCCCCTCAAGGCCCGCCGCGCCGCAGTCCTAGAGCGCCCGGGCGAGCGCGTTCGCCTCCGCCACCGCGTCGAGCGCCCGGCGCGCCCGCACCGCGTCGCCGACCACGTGGTAGGCGATGCCGCGTGCCGCACAGTGGCGCGCCAGCGCCGTGTGGTCGTCGGGCCGCGAACCGACCGCCATCACCACGGTTCCGCCGGCGACCTCCCACAACCCGCCGCCCTGCTCGACGACCACCCCGGACGCGGTGACCGCCGTGACGGTCGCGCCGGTCATCTGCTCGATGCCGGCCGCGGCCAGCTCCTCCGCCACACAGATCCGCCGCAGCGCGCCCAGGCCCGCCCCGACCTCGTCGGCCATCTCGACCACCGTGACGCGCACGCCGCGCGCCGCGAGGTACTCGGCCACCTCGAGCCCGACGAGCCCGCCGCCGACCACCACCGCGGAGCCGGTCACCTCGCGCCGGCCGGAGAGCACCTCGACGGCGTCGGTGACATTCGGCCGGTCGCCACCGGGGATCGACGGGTGGATGGGCCGCGCGCCGGTCGCGTCGACCACGACGTCCGGCGCGACGAGGTCGACGAGCGACGGCGTCACGCGCGTGCCCAGCCGGACCTCGACGCCGGCCCGCGCCACCTGGCCGGCGCGCGAGGCGGCGGCGTCTGCCATCTCGCCCTTGCGCGGCGCCGCGCCGGAGACTGCCAGCTGCCCGCCGAGGCGGTCGGACTCCTCGCACAGCACCGGCTTGTGGCCGCGCTGCGCCAGCACGTAGGCCGCCTCCATCCCGGCGACGCCCCCGCCGGCGACGAGGACGCGCAACGGCGCCACGGTCGGGCGTGGGTCCCCCTGCGCCTCACGCCCGACGAGCGGGTTCCGTAGGCAGGCGATCGGCCCGAACGCCGGGGAGCTGATCAGGTCGTAGCAGCCCTGGTTGCAGCCGCCGCACCGCAGGATGTCGTCGGCGCGCCCGGCGGCGGCCTTCGCGACGAAGCGGGGGTCGGCGATCTGGCCGCGGCCGACGGCGACCATGTCCGCCCGCCCGGCGGCGAGGATCCGCTCCGCCTGTTCGGGTTCGTTGATGCGGCCGACCGCGACGGTCACCATCCCGGTGCCCTCGCGGATGGCCGCCGCGTTGGCGACGTTGAAGCCGCGCGGCAGGTCGATCGGCGGGACCTCGTACTTCAGCGCGGGCGTGACGACGTTGCCGCGCGAGACGTCGAGCACGTCCACCCCGGCGTCGCCGGCCAGCCGGCAGAAGGCGAT
>CAZBIO010000073.1:0-18696 GCA_964491965.1 uncultured Cellulomonas sp. | reverse complement strand
GGGTCGCCGGCGGCGGGGGCGGCCACCGCTGGCGCGAGGGTCGGCGACGAGGCCGCCGGCGCGGCGTTGGCCGGCGACGGGCGCGCGGCGCGCGCGGCCTCCAGGACATCGGTGATCTCGTCGCCGATCAGCTCGTGCCGGTCCAGCAGCGCGTCGCGCAGCGCCTCGACCAGGTCTCGGTTCGCCGCGAGCAGGCGACGCACCGCGGCCCGCGCGTCGTCGAGCACCCGCTCCAGTTCCTCGCGCGCCCTCGCATCCGCGAGCACGGCCTCGACCAGGTCGCGCCCGGTGGCCGCGAACGACACCAGCGAGCCGGCCATCCCGGCCGCACCTACCATCTGCGCCGCGGTGCGCGTCGCCGCCGCGAGGTCGGAGGCCGGACCCGTGGTGGTCTCGCCGAAGAACAGCTCCTCCGCCACCCAGCCGCCCATCGCGATCCGCACCAGCGCCGCGAGGTCGTATCGCGAGTGCGTGTAGACCTCCTCGAGGTCGTCGTGCGCCAGCATCCCCAGCGCCGAGCCGCGCTTGACGATCGTCAGCACCTCGAGGTGGCGCCGCGGCGCGACGAGCCACGCCGTCACCGCGTGCCCGGCCTCGTGGGTCGCGATGAGCCGCTGCTCGTCGGCGGTGTACGTCACCGGCTGCCCGATCCCGACCATCTCGGTGATCCGCGCCCGCTCCACGTCGGCGAAGCTCATCGTCCCGGCGCCGCGGCGCAGCGCGTTGACCAGCGCCTCGTCGAGCAGGTGCTCCATCATCACCGGCGTCCAGCCGTTGGTGGCGGCCGCGAGCCGGTCGCGCGCGACGGGGTCGTCCAGGCCCTCGTCGTGCGCCCGCCGGGCGAGGAAATGGTCGACGAGCGCACGCCGCCCCCGGGCGTCCGGCGGCGAGAACGTCAGCCGGCGGTCGAAGCGACCCGGGCGCAGCAGAGCCGGGTCGAGCGCGTCCGCGCGGTTGGTCGCCGCGATGAGGAGCAGCGGCGAGCGACGCCGCGGGTGCGCGCGCAGTCGCCGGTGCGCCGGCAGGAACAGGTTGGCGGCCTCCCGCAGGCGCCCGACGAACCGCTCGGCGCCCACGGGCTCGTCGAACGACTGCATCTGCACCAGCAGCTCGTTGACCACGCCGCCGGTGCCCTCGGAGATGACGCGCTCCACGCGCGGGCCGGCCGAACGGGTTCCGCCGAGCCCGGGGCCGAGCGCGACCGACCCGAATCCGCCTAGTCCAGCGGCTCCGACCGGTACGGGGTCCGCCCCGAGCAGCGCGCCGCGCCGCAGCGCGATCGCGTCGATCTCCTCGATGAAGCCGATCGCGCCGCCCTCGAGCCGGGCCGCCCGGCGCAGCGCGCGGAAGTACGAGCGGATCTTGCGCGCCGTCGCGCCGTAGTACATCGACTGGAAGCTCGTGGCGGAGACGAAGAGGAACGGCACGCCGGCCTCCGCCGCCATCGCCTTGGCAGTCATCGTCTTGCCGGTGCCGGGCGGACCTTCGAAGAGGAGGCCGCGACGCGGCGTGCCGCCCATCTGGTCCGCGAACCGGCGGTGCGCCTGGAACAGCTCGATCGACCGGCGCACGTCCTCGATCACCGGGTCCAGCCCGACGACGTCGTCGAGCGTGACGTCCACCTGCTCCGGCCGGACGACGACGTGCGGCGAGCGCCCGGCCCCCACCTGCGACACCACCAGCAGCAGGATCAGCACGACGAAGAACAGCACGGGGACCAGCACCACGGGGTCCATCCGGATCACGGGCAGCGCGGGCGCACCCTGCAGCGCGCGGACCACCAGCCACGCGTTGAGGGTCGCGAGGACGGCGAGCAGGCGCCAGAGCCGGCGGCGCCGCATCCGTTCGCGGTCGAGGGCGATGTCGTGCGGCTCGTCGGGCACGCGCGCGGTGTGGTCTCGGCTCATCGCGGTCCTCCCCCGTCGACCGGCCGCATCGGGCGCGGCACGGAAGGGAGCCTTCATCGTCAGCCGGGCACCGGGAACGGACAACTGGGGCGAAGCGGACGCCGACCTGTTCACCCGAATGGAGCAACCGGCGTATCGGCCGGCGCCAGCTCCGACTCGTCGGCTACCGGCTCGTCGGTTTGGCACCGACTCGTCGGTGTGAACCGACGACCGCGTGCGCAACCGACGAGTTGGTGCGCGACCGACGAGTCGGCGCGGCGCGGCGCCGGCTCAGCGCGAGCCGGGCCCCGGCAGCAGGCGCCGCACGCGCCACATCCCAGCCCCACCGCGCTCGGTGTCCGACGAGCCCGGGCGCCGCCGGTCGGCCACGACGGTGCCCGAGGCGTCAGCGGTGAACACCCGCCGCCCAGGGTCGAGCATGTCGCGCAGGAACTCGACCTGCCGCCGCGCGACCGCCAGCTCGGACTCCAGCTCGAGGATCCGCTTCACGCCGGCGAGGTTGACGCCCTCGTCGTGCGACAGGCGCTGCACCTCGCGTAGCAGCGCGATGTCGCGCAGCGAGTAGCGCCGGCCGCGCCCGCGGGCCCGGCCCGGCGAGACCAGCCCGAGCCGGTCGTACTGGCGCAGCGTCTGCGGGTGCATGCCTGCCAGCTCCGCCGCGACGGAGATGACGAACACGCGGGCGTCCTCGTCGACCGCCATGTCACACCCGCGCCTGGCTCATCAGGTCGGCCCGCACGTCCTGCCCGGAGGTCGCGATGCCGAACGCCTGCACCGCCTCGCGCGCCGCCGGCGTCAGCTTCTGCGGCACCACCACCTGGACGGTCACCAGCAGGTCGCCGGTGCCCTTGGACGTGGTGATCCCCTTGCCCTTGACCCGCAGCGTGCGGCCCGACGGCGTTCCGGCGGGCACCTTGACCTTGACCGTCCCGCCGTCGAGCGTCGGCACCTCGACCGTCGCGCCCAGCGCGGCCTCGTCGAACGCCACCGGGACGGTGATCCGCAGGGTGTCGCCCTCGGCGGAGAACACCGGGTGCGGCGTCACCGAGACGGTGATCACCAGGTCGCCGGCCTCGGCCCCCGGATCGCCCGGGCGGCCCTTGCCGCGCAGCCGGATCTTCTGGCCGTCGCGCACCCCCGCCGGGATGCGCGCGGTGACCGTGCGGCCCTCCACGCTGAGCGACACCGTCGAGCCCTCGGCCGCCGTGCGGAACGGCAGCGTCGTGGTGGCGGTGAGGTCCACGCCCCGCCGAGGCCCGCGCGCCTGGCCGAAGCCGCCGCCGAACAGCCCGCCGAGCACGTCCTCGAATCCGCCGCCGGTCGAGAACCGGCCGCGCGTGCCGCCGCCCCCGCCGAACACGCCGCCGAACAGGTCCTCGAAGCCCGGCGCGCCACCGCCGGCGCCCGCGCGGCTACCCGCCGTGAACCGAGCGCCGCCGGCCATGGCGCGCAGCTGGTCGTACTGCTGACGCTGCTCGGGATCGGACAGCACCGAGTACGCCTCGCCGATGTCCTTGAACCGGGCCTCGGCCTTCGCGTCCCCGGGATTGTGGTCGGGGTGCAGCTGCCGCGCCAGCTTGCGGTACGCCTTCTTGATCGCGACCGCGTCGGCGTCCTTGGGCACACCGAGCGTGGCGTAGAAGTCCTTCTCGAGCCAGTCCTGGCCGGTCACGGCGCCTCCCTGGATCCGATGCCGACGATCAGCCCTGTGGCCCCTCCGGGTCAACCACCGCGACTCGAGCCGCGCGCAGCACGCGCTCGGCCGTGCGGTACCCCGGCTGGAGCACCTGCTGCACGGTCGGCACGGTGACGTCGGCGGAGTGCCCGTGCATCAGCGCCTCGTGGACGGCCGGGTCGAACTCCTCCCCGGCCGCGCCGTACCGCTCGACGCCGAACCGCACCAGCGTCGCCTCCAGCCGCTCCGCGACGGACTGGAACGGGCCGGTCAGCTCGCCGTGCTGGCGGGCCAGCTCCACGTCGTCGAGCACGGGGATCAGCGCCTCGGCGAGCGCGGCCGCCCCGCGGTCCGCCGCCTGCGCCAGCTCGGCCCGCGTCCGCTTGACGTACGCGCTGTAGCGCTGGTCCAGGTTGTAGTAGTCGGCCTGGGCGCGCTGCAACTGGTCCAGTCGCTCGGCCGCCAGCGACTCCGCCGCCGCCAGCTCCTCCGAGGAAACGACCTCGAGGTCCGACGAGCCCGACGAGCCCGACGAGCCCGCGGGGCCGGGGGCGCCGGCCTCCGCCGGCACCCCCTCCCTCAGCTGCCCGGTCTCGGGGTCGATCCGCCGCTTGTCGACGACGTGCGGTGCCGACTCGTCGTCGGGGACCGCCACTGGGTCCCACCATCGTCGTCGTCGAGCCCAGGGCCCACCTCGGCGGCGTCGGACGCCGTGGAACCGCCGGCGGCGCCGGCGCCCGCCGAGCCGGACGCGGCGCCCGCGGCCTCGTCGGACGCGGCCGGCTGGGCGTAGACCGCCTCGCCGATCTTCTGCGCCGCGGCGACCAGCGCCTCGTGCGCGGCCTTGACGCGGGCGACGTCCTCGCCCTCGAGCGCCGAGCGAACCTCGGCGATCTTGGCGGTGACGTCGTCCTTCACCGCGTCCGGCAGCTTCTCGCTGTTCTCCTTGAGGATCTTCTCCGTCGAGTAGGCGAACTGCTCCGCGGAGTTGCGGGTATCGGCGTCGTCGCGACGCTTCTTGTCCTCGTTGGCGTGCGCCTCGGCGTCCTTGACCATCCGGTCGATGTCCTCCTTGGGGAGGGCGGACCCGCCGGTGATGGTCATCGACTGCTCCTTGCCCGTGCCGCGGTCCTTGGCGGACACGTGGACGATGCCGTTGGCGTCGATGTCGAAGGTCACCTCGATCTGCGGCACGCCGCGCGGCGCCGGCGCGATGCCGGTCAGCTCGAACGTGCCCAGCGGTTTGTTGTCGCGCGCGAACTCGCGCTCGCCCTGGAACACCTGGATGAGCACGGACGGCTGGTTGTCCTCGGCGGTGGAGAAGATCTCGCTCCGCTTGGTGGGGATCGCCGTGTTGCGCTCGATCAGCCGGGTCATCACGCCGCCCTTGGTCTCGATGCCGAGGGAGAGCGGCGTGACGTCGATGAGGAGGACGTCCTTGCGGTCGCCCTTGATGACGCCGGCCTGCAGCGCGGCGCCGACCGCGACGACCTCGTCCGGGTTGACGCCCTTGTTGGGCTCCTTGCCGCCGGTCAGCTCGGTGACGACGTCCGTCACCGCGGGCATGCGGGTGGAGCCGCCGACGAGCACCACGTGGTCGATGTCCGCCACGTTGATGCCGGCGTCGCGGATGACGTCGGTGAACGGCTTCTTGGTGCGGTCCAGCAGGTCCTGCGTCATCTGCTGGAACTGCGCGCGCGTCAGCTTCTCGTCCAGGTGGACGGGGCCGTTCTCGCTCATGGAGAGGTACTGGAGGCTGATGTTGGTGCTCGTCGCCGAGCTCAGCTCCTTCTTGGCCTGCTCGGACGCCTCACGCAGCCGCTGGAGCGCGATCTTGTCCTTCGACAGGTCCACTCCGGTGCCGTTCTTCACCTGCCCGACGAGCCAGTCGACGATCCGCGCGTCCCAGTCGTCGCCGCCGAGGTGGTTGTCGCCGCTCGTCGCGCGCACCTCGATGGTGCTGAAGCCGTCGTCGTCCTTGCCCACCTCGAGGAGGGAGACGTCGAACGTGCCGCCGCCCAGGTCGAAGACGAGGATCAGCTCGTCCTCCTTGCCGCGCTCCAGCCCGTAGGCGAGCGCCGCGGCGGTGGGCTCGTTGATGATGCGCAGCACGTTGAGGCCGGCGATGGTGCCGGCGTCCTTGGTGGCCTGCCGCTGCGCGTCGTTGAAGTACGCGGGGACGGTGATGACCGCGTCGGTGATCGGCTCGCCGAGGTAGGCCTCGGCGTCGCGCTTGAGCTTGCCGAGGACGCGGGCGCTGATCTCCTGCGGGGTGTACGTCTTCTCGTCCACCTTCGACGTCCAGTCGGTGCCCATGTGGCGCTTGACGGACGTGATGGTGCGGTCGACGTTGGTGACGGCCTGGCGCTTGGCGATCTCGCCCACCAGGACCTCGCCGGTCTTGGAGAACGCCACGACGGACGGCGTCGTGCGCGACCCCTCCGCGTTGGCGATGACCGTGGGCTCGCCGCCTTCGAGGGTGGCGACCACCGAGTTGGTGGTGCCGAGGTCGATGCCGACTGCTCGTGCCATGTGCGTGCCTTCCTAGCTCTGTTGAGTCTGAGCGGCTCAAGTCTCGGTGCGGGCGCTCGCCTTGGCAAGTTCGCACCGTCGTACTTGAGTCCAGCAGGCTCAACTCTTGGGAAGGCGTTCGTGTTCCCGGCCGTCTACGAGAGCCTCCTCGAGCTTTCCTGGCTGTGGTTGGCCGATGCCGATCCCCGGGTAGTCGGGTCTCGCGGCGCAGCCCTTGCAACTGTCGTGGGACTCGGGTCGACACCTGCGCTACCCGGACTTCCTGTGGCTCGACGCGGCGGGCGCAGCGCACGTGGTCGACGTGAAGGCGCCGGCCCTGCTCACCTGCGGAACGTGAAGACCCTCGCCGTCGCCCGACGCAAGATGGTCGTCGGTGAGGCGGACGTCGAACGCGCCGTCGAAGCCTGCGGGCTACGCGACTCCTTCGCCGCGGTCGAGGAGCGCCGCGCGCTAACGCTGCCGCCGTTCCCCCCGCGACCTGCCTTGTTCGCCGCAATCTGGCGCGGTCGACTCCTGTGCGACCTCGGACGGTCTCTCCAGCCGACTTCGGAGCTCTGGGTCCCGTGCTGACACAAGCGGGAACCGTCGAGGTCCGTGTCGGCACACGGATCTGGTGGAACGGGGCGTCCTGGACCGCGGCTGCGCTCGAGGGCTCCGGCGTCGTTCTCCAACGAGACGGCCGCAAGTGCGCGGTCTCGGCGACCCTCCTCCTGGAAGGGCTCGCCGTCCTGGACCGCGGTCTCCCCGAGGCGAGGGCCACGAAGTCGTTCCTGCTCGCCCCGTGGCGACTTGCAGTGCACTGCAGACGGGCACGTCAGAGGCGGTTGACATGGTCATCGCGTATCGACTCGCGTGGGCGGAGTCGCGGCTCGGGCCATGCCTGGATCAGGTAGTGCTCGTTGGCCCGGGTGGCGCTGGCGTCGTAGTCGAGGGTGCGGCCTCGGGCGCTCACGCGGACCCGGTGGGGCCCCGGCCTGGTCGGTGAGATCACGGGGTCGAAGACCTGGGCCCAGGTCGGAGAGGAGACGTAGAGCGGTTTGCCGATGACGAGGCTCACCGCTTCCTGCACCTCCCAGTCGTCATCGCATCTCGGCCGTCGTAGACCGGCGCGGTCTCGACCGCCTCGTCCACCACGCCGAAGTCCTCACCCTGGGCGAGTCCTGCCGCACCCGCACCCGCCCTTACTCCGCAGGCGACCAGTTCGCCTCACGCGCCGCCCGATCGTTGGGGTCTTGAGCATGCGGGTCAGGCAGGCGCGCTTGGAGCCCAGCCCTTCGGGGGCCGGTCTGCTCTTCGTCGTGGTGGTCATGGCGTGATCCCGGGGAACCGCGGGACGGCGTTGTTCGCTTCCCACGACGCCTACCGCACTGCCCGGTCAGCCGCCCTAGGACGCGTTGTCGCGCACGTGGAGCCCGATGATCTGGCCGGGGGCGCGGGTCCAGTCGATGTCCCACTTCTTGTCGGGCGTGAGCAGCCAGTGACCATTGTCGAGGGCCCAGTGCCACCAGCCGACACGCTCGGTCAGCGAGATCGTGGCGCCGAGACCCTCGTCGGAGGCGTAGATGCCGGTAGGCGAATCGGACGCTTTCGGGTCGGAGCAATCCATCGTGAGGGGATTGGCGCCGGCCTCCAGAATGATGACGTACTGGGTCCGGAAGTGCGCGTCCCACTCCGGGCCCCACGGCTGGGGTTCCTCGAACGCGTCCGTCCACGTGACTTTGTGCATGAAAGCGCTGCGCTCCAGAGCCGACCGCAGACCACAGAAGACCTTGAAGGGTGTAAGGCTGGGCACCAGTGGGTCATCTCGGTAGGTCTCGCGATCTCCGTCGTGCCACATCCAGAGGGCGGCGGCATCATCGGACAGCTGCACCCCGAATTCGGCGCTGATCCGCTCAACCTGCTCGCGGCTGAGCCCGGGGCGGAGCCGGTCGACGACGGACACGCCGAGGCCACGCAACCGGTCCTCAAACCCGACCAGCGCCTGCGTGACCTCGACGGCCGTCATCTGCTTCTCCGTACTGTCAATGGCCGTTGCACACTTCGAGCGTGGGCACGGTCGGTGCTGTAGGCGGGATCGGGATCACCAGGAACGGGCCGCCCTCATTGACCTTGCAGTCTGCCAGGAACGAGTTGTACCGGGTGCCCAAGAGACGGTTCTGAGTGGGGTCGACGCCCTTCAGGGACGGGCGGGGTACAGCAAGGCCACCGCCCTGGAGGGTTGCGTAGTAGGGAAACTCGTCGCAGTCGAGACCGGCCTGGTTTGCAGCGACACAGATCGGATCGGTGGAGTACCAGCCCCTTGGGCTCGGGTTGTTGGCGGCGGCGCGGTAGTTCTGCTGGACCCAGGCCGGGTACTGGGCGAGGGCCTCGATGTCGTGCTGGGTCGCCTGTTGGGCGTCGAGCTGACCCGGCATGAAGATCTGCGACTTGGAGCACTGGTCGTACGGGTCAAGCCCAGTGAAGGCGTTAGCCACATATGCCATGCACTGTTGCACCGCCATCGCCGCAGTCTGCGGGTCCATCTGGTTCTTCGCAGCGAACCGGCCGGCCGCGTTCGTGATCTTCCAGACGTTGTTCGGCAGCGGGAGCGGGACGGGTCGCGGTGTCTGCGGGCCCTCCGGCGTGCCAACCCAGGTGGGTGCGGCGGCCGGGTGGGTGCCGTCTCCGACCGTGGCGATCGCGATGGCCGACACCACGGAGAGGCCGCCGATGCTGATGATCGCGTTGAGTACGGACCGCAGCGAGGCGCCGGAGGCGACGCCGGCCTCGCAAGTCCGAGTGGCGTCGCTCAGCGACGACGGCGGCTGCAGCGTGTTAGGCGCGGGGAAGAACAGCGTCTCGTCGCACACCTGCTGCAACGTGACGCCTCCGGCTTCGAGGAGGGTGGCCAGGGCGTTGGCGTCCAGCTGGTCCCCGACGTCGTGGATCGTCACGCCAGCGGTCGTCGGCACGACTAGCGGTTGCGGGCTTGAGACCGCGACCCCGCCGGGGCCGACGCCATTGATTGCGGTGGCTGAGGTGTAGGTGTATTGGCGGGTGCCGGTGTGGGTGTCCTGGCCGATCGCGTGCCAAGACTGCCCGTCGCCCTCGACAGTGATCTGCACCGCCGTCGACGAGCCCGGGGTCCAGCCCCAGCCCGACAGCGAGGCGGCCGTGACGCCGGTGTACAGGTCATTGCCGTCGAACATCGCGTACGACTCCATGGCCGTCACGAGGTTGTTCATGCTCGACGCCGTGACCGTGTCGTACGGCGAGACGATCGCGGACGCTGGTGCCCCTCGCAGGTCAGCATGGCTGCGTCGGGACAACTCGCCTGAGTTCCTACATCGACGTCAGATGTGGTTTCCCACGTATCCAGGCTTGTTCTGGTCGGCCACCACCGAGCGCCATGTGGTTTACGAGAACCTGCTCGAGTTCTCCTGGTTGTCAGGTGGTGATGGCTGTGGCCCAGGCGGCGTCATCGAGGTATGTGTCGAGTGAGGTGACAAGGACTCGAGTGGTCGGGCGTGCGCTGTAGTGGCCGACCACGGGCAGAACGACGACGTGTGTGATGGGCCCGCCGGCGAGGGACTGCCCACGCCTGTACCCACGTGGGCCGTTCTGCTCGCTGCTCGTCAGCGCATCTTCGATGACGCACAGCCGCTGCTCATCTATCCACGCCCGCGCGAGGGCCGGCAGTTCGTGGGCGGGCCGGTCCCCGCCGCCGTCGAGTGCGACCCAGCCGGGCTTCAGAGCGTCGTGCTCGAACTGGTTGATGACGGATGCGTATGCCTGCCGCCACCGGTCGGCGGCGCCGTCTGGCGCGGGTGTGTGCTCGATGACCGGTGCCGCGGCCGGCATGTCTGGTGCGACGTCCAGGTCGAGGGCCTCACGCCAGTACAGGAGCTCGATGAGGACCACCGGCACGTCGAACACGATTCGTTGGCCTGTGCGTGAGTTCATGTCTACCTCGCGGCGTTGGTGCGGTCGAGAAGCCTCACCCGACCCCACCAACGATCCTCTCGTCTGTGCCTGCCGGAATGCCTAGTAGATGGGTTGCAAGTCGGTCGGGTGCAGCGACTGGCAGGTCAGGCCGTTGGCCAGTACCTTGGCGCCGCAGGTGTAGGCGGAGAACCAGCCGGCTTGACTGCTCCCGATGGTGCCGCCGGCTGATCCGGTCCACGTGGTCCGCAGCAGCAGCCCACCGCCCCAGGTGTGATTCTTGCCGTAGTAGCCGCCGTCCCCGGTCACGAGGACTGACCAGCTATAGGAGACCGCGGGCGAGACGACTGAGAACCCGGTGTCGACGCGGTACTGCAGCGCTCCCACGTCGAGCGGGTACACGAAGGACGAGCCGCAGCTCGTAGCCGTTCTCGGCGGCGACGACACGCGGCGATCGAGCGAATCGGTCGAACGGATCCCCTGTAGCCCCCTCCTTGTCGCGGGCCCCCACGCCGCGTGCACGTCCAGCCGACTCCCAGACAGCCGTCGCCCGCATGGGACTCTAGTCAGGTCTCGTTGTCCAGTTTCTGCCCCTGACCTGGACGAACGCCCAGGTTGACACGGGCGTCGACCCGGCACAATCCCGACCCGGCTTCGCCGTCACGCGTGACCTCGGCACCCCATCGCGTCCCACCGGGACAGTCTGAGGATTCGGACAAGAAGGTGAGACGAGACTCGTCTCGGCCACTTGTCCCCTCGCAGGTCAGCAAGGCTGCGTCCGGACAACTCGCCTGAGTTCCTACATCAGATCACCAGACAGATCGCTGGGTGGGGAGCTGCCCGAGCCGGGCTCGTCGGGCGCCTCGACCGGCGCCCTGCCCAGGCCGGCGCGGCCCGGGGATGCCCCGGCCCCGCTGGAAGCCGAACAGCGACACGTCGCCGAGCTCGCCGCGCTCCGGTTCGAACACCAGGAACAGCGCGTGCGACCCGGCGATGGGCGCCGTCGTCGCCGTGACGACGTGCCAGCCCGCGCCGACGAGATTCGCCGATACCAGCACCGTCGCGACGATCGGGCCGGTGTGCGGCGCATCCAGGTGCACCCGGATGGAGCCGCAGCTCTGCACATCGAGCTCGACGAGGACGGTGTGTTGCACGGGGTCGGTGCCGAAGTCCAGGCACCTGAACCCGACGAACGTGTCCCGGTGGGTGCTGCCGACCACCCGCAGGATGCGCCGCCCCGACTCGTCCGGCGTGCCGCGCGGGTTCTCCCGACGCACGATCGTCGGCCGCCGGAGACGGCCCCGCCACCCGCTCGGCCCGACGAGCTCGCTGGCTATCGCCGCCGGCCAGGCACGGAACGCGTCCAGCTCAGCCGTCTCGAGCCCCTCCGCGGTGTCCTCGAACGGGTTGATCGACCGTCCTCCCCAGCCGAAGGGACCACCTCCGACCGTCGCGTTCATCATCGCCCCCTCTCGGCTTACACGCGTAAGTTACACGCGTAAGTCCGCTAGGGTGGTGTGTGAGGCACCCACCTGTCAAACCCGCAGCAAGGAGCGCCGTGGAGCCTGGCGAGACCCCGCGTGTGACCAGTTCCGACGTCGCCCGGATGGCGAAGGTCTCGCGCGCCACGGTGAGCTACGTCCTCAACGACAAGCCCGGGCAGAAGATCTCCGCACAGACCCGCGAGGCGGTCCACCGAGCCGCCGAGCAGCTCGGGTATCGGCCGAACGAGGCCGCGCGCCGGCTGGCGTCGGGGCAGAGCCGACTCGTGCTCTTCGTCATGCCGCGCGCCCGGCTCGGCGCGATGGTCGTCGAACTGGTCGGCACGCTCGCGGGCGCGCTCGCCGCCCGCGGCCTCACGCTCGCCGCACACTTCCCGTCCCGCGACGACGAACCGATCGCCGAGGTCGCGCTCCGGCTCGACGCGTCGGCCGTCGTCACGGTGGCGCCCCTGCCGACCGATCAGGCCGAGGTCCTCACCGCCGCCGGCATCCGGATCGTGTCCTCGCTGGTCGACATCGGCACCGCCGGGGTCGGCATCCAGGAGGCGATCGGCGCGACCCAGGTGCGCCACATGCACGACGAAGGGCATCGCCGGATCGCCTTCGCCGCCACCGACGAGGTCGGGCTCTCGCCCTTTCGCGTCGGGAGGGAGGCGGGGGTGCGCGGCGCCACTCGCGAGCTCGGGTTGCCTGCGCCCGTCGTGGCGACGTTCGCGACGGACGGGTCCGACGCCGCAGCGATCGTCGGTGGCTGGCATCACGACGGCGTGACGGCCGTGGCGGCCTACAACGACGACGTCGCCTTCGTCGTCCTGCACGGCATCAGGACCGCGGGACTGACATGCCCGGACGACATGGCCGTCATGGGCATGGACGCCGAGGGGGCGGGGTTCGTCTCGGCGCCCCCGCTGACGACGATCAGCCTCGACCTGTCGTCGTGGGCACGGGTCGCGGCGTCGGTGGTCCTGCGGGCACTGGATCCCGACGTGGAGCCCCTGCACGAGCCCGATCCTCGCGACGTGCTGACGGTCGTTCGTCGGGCCTCGGTGTAGGGGGCAGTCCCGGGACGGCCGCCGCGCACCGCGCTCTCCGCGGGGGCTCGCGCGGCCCCCTTGACAAACTTTCTTGTCAAGCGCACGGTGGTCCCATGCACGACATCGAGGTGATCGAACGCGCGGAGGCAGCCGCCACCGCGCTGGATCCCGTCCGGGCCCGGCTGCTGCGCGAGCTGGCAGTCCCGGCCTCCGCGGCCGGGCTCGCCGCCCGGGTCGGCATCGCGCGCCAGAAGGTCAACTACCACCTCAGGGCGCTCGAGGCGCAGGGCCTGGTGGAGCTGTCCGAGCAGCGCCGGCACGGGGGCATCACCGAACGGGTGCTGCAGGCGTCGGCGGCGTCGTACGTCGTCTCGCCGGCGGCCGTCAGCGCGTCCGCGGCCGACCCTGCCGCCAACGCCGACCACCTGTCGGCGGGCTACCTCGTCGCGCTGGCCGGCCGGCTGGTGCGGGAGGTCGGCGCCCTGGTGCGCCGGGCCGGTGCGTCCGGCGAGCGCGTCCCGACGCTGACCATCGACACGCGGATCGGCTTCCGGTCGGCCGCCGACCGGGCCGCCTTCGCCGACGACCTCACCGCCGCGGTGCTCGACCTGGCCGCGCGCTACCACCACGACGACGGGCGCCCGCACCGGCTCGTCGTCGCCGCTCACCCACTTCCCGAGGAGAACTCATGACCAGGATCCCTGACGTCCCGTACCGCCTGGAGTTCAGCGTCGAGGTCCCCGGCACCCCGGAGCAGGTCTGGGATGCGATCGCGACCGCGAAGGGCATGAGCGCCTGGTTCGCGCCGACCGTGATGGAGGAGCGCGAGGGCGGCTCCCTGCACTTCACCATGGGCCCGGACATGGGCTCGGACGGCCGGGTCACCGGCTGGGACCCGCCGCGCCGCCTCGTCTACGAGGAGGACTGGGCCGCCCTCATGGGCAAGGACCCGGATGCGCTCAGCCCGCTGACGTCGGAGTTCGTCGTCGAGGCGCAATCCGGCGGGACCTGCGTCGTGCGCGTCACCAGCAGCGGCTTCGGGATCGGCGCCGCCTGGGAGCAGGAGTGGTGGGACACCCTGGCCCCCGGTTGGATGCCGTTCTTCGACAACTTGCGCCTCTACCTGGCGCACTTCCCCGGCCAGGAGGCCACGCAGCTGGAGGCCAGCGCCTCTCACTCCGGCGACGCGGAGGCGCTCTGGTCGGTCATGCACGACCGGCTCGGTCTCGGCGACGAGGGCGCGTCGGTCGAGGTGCGCGGCGCCACCGGCACCGTCGAGCGTGTCGGCGAGCGGCAGACGCTGGTCCGGCTGGTCGCACCGGTGCCCGGGATGCTCAGCGTCTTCGCGTGGGCCGGGGACGACGGCACGGCGACGGCGGGCGTGCGGGCCTACCTGTTCTCCCCCGACGCCGCCGACTACGCGCGGCGCGAGGGGCCGGCCTGGCAGGCCTGGCTGGAGGGGCTCGCCGTCCCGGCCTGACGCTCCGCCGTCGGCAGATCCGCCCACGGCAGCACGGGCCCCATCCGCCGGAGGCCCGCTGGCAGCGTGGACGCCATGACCGACACCCCGCCCCGTTCCAGCCTGGACGACGAGCTGACCAGCCGCCTGCTCCAGCACCGGATCCTCCTCATGGGCACCGCGCTCGACGAGGCCCTGGGCAACCGCCTGTGCACCGCCCTGCTGCTGCTCGCCGCGGACGACCCCGACAAGGACGTCACGCTGCTGGTCAACTCTCCCGGCGGCTCCGTCCCCGCGATGCTCGCCATCCGTGACGTCATGCACCTCATCCCGTGCGACGTCGCGACCGTGGCGGTCGGGTGGGCCGCGAGCGCCGGCCAGTTCCTGCTGTCCGCCGGCACGCCCGGCAAGCGCGCCGCCCTGCCGCACGCGCGCGTGCTGCTCCACCAGGGCTCGGCAGGCATCGGCGGCACCGCGGTGGACATCGAGATCCAGGCCGACGACCTGCGCCACACCCGCGACACCGTGCTCGGCCTCGTCGCCGCCGACACCGGCCAGCCGATCGAGCGCATCCGCGAGGACTCGCGCCGCGACCGCTGGTTCACCGCGGCCGAGGCGCTCGACTACGGCTTCGTCGACCGGATCGTCGACGACGCCGCGCCCCTGCTGCCCTGGCTGGGCGCGCGGGCGGGATTCGGGGTGGGGCGATGATCGTCCCCTACGTCGTCGAGCGGATCGCGGGCGGCGGCGAGCGCGCCCTCGACGTGTACAGCCGCCTGCTGGCCGACCGCATCGTCTACCTCGGCTCGGCGATCGACGACGACGTCGCCAACGTGATCGTCGCGCAGCTGCTGCACCTGGAGTCCGCGGCGCCGGGCAACCCGATCGACCTCTACGTCAACTCCCCCGGCGGCTCTCCGTCGGCGATGCTGGCGATCTACGACGCCATGCAGTACGTCCGCTCGCCCGTGTTCACCACGTGCGTGGGGCAGGCCTCGGCTGACGCGGCCGTGCTCGTCGCCGGTGGCGCGCCCGGCCACCGCTCCGTGCTGACGCACGCGCGGAGGGTGCTGCACCAGCCCGGGACCCAGTCCCGGGGCGACGTGCCGGACCTCATCCTCGCGGCCGACGAGATCGTCCGCGTCCGCGCCGAGCTCGAGGCGATCCTGGCGCGGCACACCGGCAAGGACGTCGCCACCCTGCGGCACGACACCGACCGCGCGCTGGTCCTCTCCGCCGAGCAGGCCGTCGCGTACGGCCTGGCCGACCAGGTGATCAGCGCGCGGTCGGACGCCTGACGTCGTGTCGCTGTCAGCCCACCACGGTGGTGAGCCCGTGGCCGTACGGGAACAGCGGGTCGTAGTCGGCGTCGCCGACGTTGATCGGCTCCTGGTCGATGGTCCGCGGCCAGGTCACCGGCAGCTTGCCGGTGTAGGGCTGCAGACCGAACAGGGTGTCGGCCACGCCGGCTCCCTCGCTGCCCGGGAGCCAGGCCTCGACCAGCGCGTCGATCTGCGACAGCAGGTCGGGCGGGATGATCATCGGACGCCCCGACACCACGACGACCGTGCAGCTCGCCGCGGCCGCGCAGACCGTCTCGATCGCCGCCCGGTCGGAGTCCGAGAACGTCATGGTCTGGATCCCGTTGGGTGCCCAGGTCGGACCGTTGTAGTCACCGGGACCCTCGGCGTACGGCGTCTCGCCGACCACCACGATGCCGGCCGCATCGCCCGGGATCTCCGCGCTCGCGTCCTCGCTGAAGGTCACCGGGCCGCCCGCGTCCTCGTTGATCCCGTCGAGGATCGTCGTGCCGGGGATGACGTTGTCCGGATCGCCCTGCCACTGCAACGTCCAGCCACCCGCCTGCTTGCCGAAGCTGTCGGCGCTGCCGCCCGCGACGTACACGGGCTGCGACCCGGTCAGCGGCAGGGTGTCGTCGTCGTTGGTCAGCAGCACCTGCGACTCGGCGGCCGCCCGACGCGCCAGCGCATGGTGCTCCGCGTTGCCGATCGTGCCCGCCAACGAGCGGTCGGTGAAGGGGTGCTCGAAGAGACCGAGCTCGAACTTCACGCGCAGGATCCGCGAGACCGCGTCATCGATGCGGCTCATCGGGACGGTGCCGTCCTGGACGTTCTGGGTCAGCGCCGCGATGAACTCGGGCGCCCCGGTCGCGCTGCCGGAGTACGGCTCCATGAACAGGTCGATGCCGGCGTTCGCACCCGCGGCGACCTGCTCGACGTACGTCCCCGGGATCTGGCGGATCGCCTGCCAGTCGGAGATGACCAGGCCGTCGAAGTGCTGCTGCTCCTTCAGCCAGCCGGTGATCAGGTCCTGGTTGGCGCTCATCTTGACCGGGTTGCCGAGCCCGTCGTCGGTGAAGTCGACGCTCTGGAACCCCGGCATCACGGCCCCGACGTGGTGGCGGTGGATCGCGCTGACGTACGGCGCCAGCGCCAGCCGCGCGAAGTCGGCCTCACTGACCTGGACGATGCCCTGGTCGATCGGGTAGCCCCCACCGAGAGACAGTGAGGCGTCGTACGACGTCAGCCCGTCGCCCGCGAAGTGCTTCGCCGTCGCCAGCACGCGGTCGGGCTCGTCGAGCCGGCCCGGCCTGCCCTGGAAGCCGTCGATCGCGGTCTCCATCCGCTTGACGAGGCTCGGATCCTCGCCGAACGACTCGTACGTGCGACCCCAGCGGTCGTCGCGAGCCACGCACAGGCACGGCGCGAAGCTCCACTGCGGGCCCGAGGCGCGCGTCTCAATGGCGGTGACGTGCTCGATCTGCTCGACGAGCTTCGGGTCACGGGTCGCGCCGAGGCCGATGTTGTGCGGGAAGACCGTCGCTCCCAGCATGTTGCCGTGCCCGTGGACGGAGTCGACTCCGTACAGGAGCGGGATGTGCAGCGGCGTCTGCAGCGCGGCGGCCTGGTAGCGGTCGACCATGTCCGCCCATCCCTGGGGGCTGTTGTCGGCCGGCACGGAGCCACCGCCCGAGAGCACGCTGCCGAGCCGCCAGGTCGTGATGAGGGACGGGTCCGCGTCGATGTCGGCACGCTCGGCCTGGGTCATCTGCCCGACCTTGTCGGCGAGCGTCATCCGGCCGAGCAGATCGGCGACCCGTTGCTCGACCGGCGCCTTCGCGTTCAGGTAGGTCGGCGCCGCACTCGGGCGGCTGTGGGACGTCAGCTGATCGACGTCGGCCGACGCGCTCGGGGAGAACGCGACGGTGAGGGTCCCCGCACAGGCCGCCGCGAGCAGCGTGGCCAGGCGGCGGCGGGATCGGGTGATTCGCGTTGTGCGCGGTTGTTGAGGCACAGGTCACTCCTAGGGTGGAGGTCTTCCGACCGGACCCCGAGACCGTCCGCCCCCCTCGGAGTGCGGTCCCGTAGCCGGGACCGGATGCGCGACGCGCACCTTCAACGTAACTGAATGTGACCTGGATCACCCGGTGAGAGGCGGGCCGTCGCGCACGTCCTCGCCGGCCGGGAGGTGTCAGCGGGCGCTGCGGAGTGTTGCGTCAGGCCGCGAGCAGCAGTTCCTCGCGGTTGTGGGTGCCCGACGAGCGTCCGGCGGCGCGCGCCACGCTTCCGGCGCTGCCCGACGAACGGCCCGTGGTGCCCGCCACACGCCCGGCGCTGCCCGACGAGCCCAGGTGGGCGGATGGCGCGCTGCGCAGCACGAGAACCACGCCCCGTGCCGAGCGCTCGCGGCGCTGCTCGTCGGGCCTGGGCCGCTCGTCGGGCGCCAACTCATCGCGCAGTTCGTCGCGCACCGAGCGCTCGCGGTTCCGCTCGTCGTGCTCCGACCCCTCGAGCAGCTCGCTGCGTACCGAGCGCTCGCGCCGCCGCTCGTCGGGCCCGAGCCACTCGTCGGGCACCCGCCGCTCGCGCAGCTCGTCGTGAACCGGGCGCCCGCGCCGCCGCTCGGCGGGCGCCCACCGCCCGCGCAGCTCGCTGCGTACCGAGCGCTCGCGCCGCCGCTCGTCGGGCGCAAGGCCGTCGGCGACGCCGCGCGCGAGGTCGGCCAGCGACGAACCCAGCGCCTCGGTGACGGCGCCGAGCACCTCGGACGACGCCTCCTTGCGCCCGCGCTCCACCTCGGACAGGTACTGGGTGGAGACGCCGGCGCGCTCGGCGACGTCGGACAGCCGCAGGCCTCGGTCCATGCGCCACTCGCGCAGCACGCCGCCGACGGCCGCGCGCCACGCGCCGCGGCGCCGGGTTCGAAGCGCGACCACGTCCGCTGCCACAGCGCGACGCTAACCGCAGGCCGGCCGGGCGGGGCCGCGTTCCGCTGAGGGCAGAGCGCCGGTGATGCACATCGACGAGCGAGAAGCCCCGGTCCGCGGCGATGCCCATCACCCGCGAAGGAAGCGGGCCGGGCGGACCGCTGATGCACGTCCGCGCCGCTGATGCACGTAGAGGTGCATCGCTCGCGGCGATGTGCATCACCGACGAGCACGGGCAGGCCAACTGACGGGCCGAGCGGGCGTACCGACGAGCGCGAAGCATCGGTCCGCGGCGTGCTGCCACCTAAGGTCAGCCTGTGCAACGGCGCGCCGCGATCGTGTTCGCCACCTACGTGGTGGTCGTCCTGGTCCACCTGGTCCTCATCGCCGCGGGCGCATCCGCCGCGCGCGAGACGAAGTGGCTCCTCATGCCCGTGC
>CAZBIO010000072.1:0-11970 GCA_964491965.1 uncultured Cellulomonas sp. | reverse complement strand
GCGGGGTTCAGGCGCGGGCGGCGTTCACGCGTGGGCGGGCACGGCCTCGCGGGCCGACGAGCGCTCGCGCATGCCCGCGACCGCGGTGAGCGTCTCCATGCCGCCGGACAGCGACGCGGAGTCGAACCCGTTCGCCGCGAGCACGCGGTGAGCGAGGTAGGAGCGCCAGCCGGAGGCGCACATGACGCGCACCGGCCGGCCGTCGGCGGCCGCCCGCACCTCGTCGAGCCGCTCCCGCAGCTGCGTGTGCGGCACGTTGAGCGCGCCGGTCAGGTGGCCGCGGGCGAACTCGCCCGCGGTGCGGGTGTCGAGCACCAGCGCGGTGTCCATCACCGCCTCCACGTCGTCGGCGTACCAGAGGCGCAGGGTGCCGTCGACGACGTTGCTCCCGAGGTACCCGGCCATCGAGATGGGGTCCTTCGCGCTGCCGTAGGGCGGTGCGTAGGCCAGGTCGAGGTCCACCAGGTCCGCGACGCCCATGCCGGCGCGGATCGCGGTGGCGAGCACGTCGATGCGCTTGTCGGCGCCGTCCTCCCCCACCACCTGCGCGCCGAGCAGGCGCCCGTCGGGCGCGACGTGCACCACGAGGTGCAGCGTGGCGGCCCCCGGGAAGTAGCCCGCGTGGCTGCCGGGGTGCAGGTGCAGCGTCCGGTACTCGATCCCGGCGGCGTCGAGCGCCGCCCGGTTGGCGCCGGTCATGGCGGCCGTCGTGTCGCCGACGCGGACGATCGCGGTCCCCACCGCCGGCGGGATCGGACGCGCGCTGGCGGGCCGGAGGATGTCGTCGGCCACCAGGCGGCCGGCGCGGTTCGCGGGGCCGGCGAGCGGCACGGGCCGCACGGTGCCGGTGACGGCGTCGATCGACGCGACCGCGTCGCCGACCGCCCAGATCCCCGGCTGGCTGGTGCGCCCGTGCTCGTCGACGACGATCGCGCCGCGCACGCACGCCACGCCGGCGTGCTCGAACACCTCGGTGTCCGGCCGCACGCCGACCGAGAGCACCACGAGGTCGGCATCCAGCCGCGTGCCGTCGGCGAGGACGACGACGTCGACGTCGGGCCCCGGCTCGATCGCCTCCGCGGCGACCGACGTCAGGACGTCGATCCCGAGCCGGGTCAGCGCGTGGGTCGCGTACCAGGCGAGCTCGCTCTCCAGGGGTGGCAGCACGTGCGGCGCCAGCTCGACGAGGGTGGTGTGCAGGCCCACCTCGGCGAGCGCCTCGGCGGCCTCGACGCCGATGAACCCGGCGCCGAGCACCACGGCACGCCGCGCGCCCTCGGTGACGCGCTCGCGCAGCGCCACGGCGTCGTCGACGGTCCGCAGCGTGAACACCCGCGGCGAGTCCAGGCCGGGGATCGGCGGCCGGACCGCGCGCGCCCCGGGCGACAGCACCAGCGCGTCGTAGCCGAGCTCC
Source organism: uncultured Cellulomonas sp. (assembly GCA_964491965.1). GTDB lineage: Bacteria > Actinomycetota > Actinomycetes > Actinomycetales > Cellulomonadaceae > Cellulomonas. The sequence goes on along the minus strand of CAZBIO010000072.1, from coordinate 10,556 downwards.
TCGACGCCGTCAGCGGAGCGCACCGTCACCGTGCGGGCCGCCGGGTCGAGGCCGATCACCTCGTGTCCCGGCCGCACGTCGAGCGCCAGCGCGTCGCGCAACGACTGCGGCGTCTGCACCAGCAGGCGGTCGGCATCCGTGATCTCGCCGCCCACGTAGTAGGGCAGGCCGCAGTTGGCGAAGGAGACGTGGGCGCCGCGCTCGAGCACGACGATCTCCGCGGACTCGTCGAGCCGGCGGGCCCGCGCCGCGGCGCTCATCCCCCCGGCGACGCCGCCGACGACGACGAGCCTCATCGGCCCGCCTCCGCGCGCTCGTCGTCCTCGTCGTGCCCGCCCTGCGCCTGCCGCTCGGCCTCGATCTGGGCGCGGACGTCGTCCATGTCCAGCCCGCGCACCGCGCCGATCAGCTCGTCGAGCGCCGTCGCCGGGAGGGCGCCCGGCTGCGCGAAGACGACGATGCCCGACCGGAAGGCGACGAGCGTCGGGATCGAGGAGATGCCGAACAGCCCGGCGAGCTGCTGCTGCGCCTCGGTGTCGACCTTGCCGAACACGATGTCGGGGTGCTGCTGCGACGCGGCCTCGAACACCGGGGCGAACATCCGGCACGGGCCGCACCAGGCGGCCCAGAAGTCGAGCAGCACGATGTCGTTCTCGGCGACGGTGGGCGGCAGGTTGTCGAGCGTGATCTCGCGGGTGGACACGGTGGCAATATACCCCCCGGGGTTTCCTCGTCCAAATCAGTTTCCCGAGCTCCGGGGCGTGATCCACTCGCCAAACCTCAGGTAAGTGCGAGCCCGACGACGAGCACCAGCCCCGACAGCGCGACGATGCCGCAGGTCAGCGAGAGGAGCACCGGTGCCCCGGCACCCGGGAGCGGGCGCTCGTCGGCCAGCGCACCGTCCACCCCGCGGGTGCGGCGGAACACCATGGCCCACAGGCCCCCGACCCCGACGAGGGCGAGCGCCGGGAGCACCGCGCCCGCGGGCCCGAGCTCGTCGGGCAGCAGGCGGAGCGCCGCGAGCGCGATCACGGTGAGCGCCAGCAGGGTGCGCCGCCAGGCCAGGCGGGTCCGCTCCGGTTGCAGCCCGGGGTCGAAGAGGGTCATCGCAGCAGCACTGCGAGGAGCACCAGCAGCGCGGCGAGCGTCACGCCGGCCACGAGGGCGCCGAGGGCCAGCGAGCCGGGCAGCGGGTTGCCCAGCCGCAGCGCGCGCTCCGTCGCCGCCCACTCGGCGTAGGCGAGCGCCGGCAGCGCGAGGCCGAGGACCAGCAGCACCAGCGATGCCGCGAGCCGCAGGCCGGGCTGGAAGGGCAGCGCGAGCGCCTCGAGCGCGACGCCGGCGGCGACGAGGGCCAGGCCGGTGCGGATCCACGCGAGGACCGTGCGCTCGTTGGCGAGCGTGAAGCGGGCGTCGGGCTCGGCGCCCACCGAGTAGACGGAGCGCGGGAACCTGCGATCGGCCACGGGCACACGGTAGGCGAGGCGTCGGCGACGCCGCGGGACGTCGGCGACGCGGGCCCGCCGGGCCCGCCGGGGCGGGACCGAGGACCTATACCCTCAGGGGTATGAGGGATACCCTGCAGGGTATCGGCCGCCCGATGCGGCCGGCAGCAGACGAAGGAGTCACCATGCCCGCCCGTGTCCTGGTCCTCGGCGGCAGCTTCGCCGGAATGACCGCCGCACTGTCTCTCCGCTCCCGCCTCGGGACGGAGGTCGACGTCACCGTCGTGGCTGCCCACGACGTCTTCGTGTTCAACCCGTCGCTCATCTGGCTGCCGTTCGGCAAGCGGTCGCGCGACGACGTCTCGTTCCCCCTTGCGCCGACGTTCGCCAAGCACGGCGTGCGGTTCGTCCACGCCGCGGCGACCTACGTCGACCCCATCGCGCACCGCGTCGAGACCACCGACGGGGACTTCGAGTACGACTACCTGGTGATCGCCACCGGCTACCGCAACGACCTCGACGTGGTGCCCGGCATGCACGAGACGCCGACGATCACCAACCTCCCCGCCGCCGAGCGCACCGCCGCCGCCTGGAAGGAGTTCCTCGAGGACCCCGGCGACGTGGTGATCGGCGCCACGCAGAGGGCGTCCTGCTTCGGCGCCGCCTACGAGTTCCTGTTCAACACCTCGTACCAGCTCCGCAAGGCCGGGCTGCACGGCAAGGTCAACCTGACGTACGTCACCGCCGAGCCCTACGCCGGCCACTTCGGCATCGACGGCATGCCCGGGGCGAAGCCCCTCATGACGATGTTCGCCAAGAAGGAGGGCATCCGCGTCGAGACGGGGCAGGCGATGCGGGAGATCCGGCCCGATGCCGTGGTGCTCGCCGACGGCCGCGAGCTGCCGTACCGGTTCGCGATGGTGGTGCCGCCGTTCCGCGGCCAGGACTTCCTCGCCAAGACTCCCAAGCTGGTGGACGCGGGCAACTACGTCACCGTGCGCCCCACCTACCAGTCCGTGGAGTACGCCGACGTCTACGCGGTCGGGATCGCCGCCGCGGTGAAGGTCCCCTGGGTGACCGCCGTGCCGGTGGGCATCCCGAAGACCGGCTTCCCCACCGAGCAGCAGGCCCACGTCGCCGCGCACAACATCGCCGACCAGATCCGCGGCCACGCGCCCGCCAAGCGCAAGGAGTTCGGCCGCATCCCGGCGCTGTGCATCATGGACGCCGGCAACAACGGCGTCGCCATGGTGGCCGACCACATGCTGCCGCCGCGCAAGGCGGCGGTGATGATCCCCGGCCCGCAGAACCACGCGGCCAAGGTCGCGTTCGAGAGGTACTCCCTGGCCAAGATGCGCGCCGGCGCGGTGCGGCTGCCGTAGCGGGGCCAGGGACACGGCCCGGGTCGCGACGACGGGCGCGCGACCCGGGCCGGCTCGTCACGACGAGACCGTGATGGGGAACTGGACCTCGGTCAGGTACTCGGCGGGCGGTGTGGTCGCGGGGTCGGTGAGGTACACCTCCCGCGGCGGACCGGCGGTGGCGTGACCGTGCTCCTGCACCCACGCCTCGACCGCGCGGTAGGCGGGTCCGGCCTCGTCGTACGGCCCACGGTGGACCGTGGACGCGACGAGGGCGGCCGGCTCCTCGGCGTCCGCCACGTCGCCGTCTCCGGCCATCGGCGCGAGGATCGGGAAGCCCAGCAGGATCTCGCCCTCGGTCTCGTCGTCCACCATCTGGGTCATGACGAGGAACGGCGGGCCGGCGAACCCGGCTCCCGAGCGCTCGATCGCCTGCCCGAGCGTGGCGTAGCCGCGGCCCACCTCGTCGGAGATGGTTGCGAGGGTGACCGTCCGGCGGATCACGGCGACGCGCCGGGCGGGGACTTCCTTGACGGTGATGTCGTACGGCATGGGACTGCCCTCCTGGTCGATGAGACGGCGGAGGTAGGCGAGCATCCTCGTGCGCCGGTCCACCTCGCTCTCGAGGCGGGCCCGGTGCCGGTCGAGCACCTTCGCGGCGACGTCGCGGTCACCGGCCGCGAGCAGCTCGCCGACCTCGTCGAGCGGCATGTCGAGCGTGCGCAGCACGCGGATCACCTCGGCGGTGGTCGCCTGTGCGTAGGTGTAGTAGCGGTAGCCCTGGGGGCCCACCCACGCCGGGACGAGGAGCCCGAGGTCGTCGTAGTGCCGCAGCGCCTTGATCGACAGCCGCGTGACGCGCGAGAAGCGTCCGATCGGGATGAGGTTGTCCATCGGTACCTCCGCGACCAGCGTCGGGTCTCCCCCGGCGGGAGGGTCAAGGGCCATCGTTCCGGAACCCACCGCTGCCGCGGTAGGCCGGTGGCCGACGTGGCAGCGGTGGGTTGCGGCGCCGGCCCCCGAGCCGCAACCAACCGCTGCCGATCGCGGGCGGAGGAGCATGGAGGGAGTGGCGGAGGGGGGTGGTGGGGGTGGTGGGGGTGGTGGGGCGGGTGGTGGGGGTGGTGGGGATCGTCAGGCGGGTGCTGGTGGTGGACGACGAGGCCGGCATCCGCCGCGTGCTGCGCGCCTTCCTCGAGGCCGACGGGTTCGAGGTGGTCGAGGCGGCCAGTGGTGAGGCGGCGCTCGCCGAGGTCCACGCCGGCCGTCCCGACCTGGTGCTCCTCGACGTCATGCTCCCCGACCTCGACGGGTTCGAGGTGCTCCGCCGCATCAGGACGACGTCCCAGGTGGGGGTCATCATGCTCACGGCCCGTGCCGAGGAGGTCGACACGCTCGTCGGACTCGCCGTCGGGGCCGACGACTACGTGACCAAGCCGTTCAGCCCCCGGGCGGTCGTCGCCCGGGTCAAGGCGGTGCTGCGCCGCGCGCGGGACGACGCCCCGGACCGCGACCGGCTGGAGTTCGAGGCCCTCACGGTGGACCTCGCGGCGCGCGAGGTGACCGTCGCCGGGCGCACCGTCTCGCCGTCGGCCCTGGAGTTCGACCTGCTCGCCGCCCTGGCGGGGTCGCCCGGCCGGGTGTTCTCCCGGCGCCAGCTCCTCGAGCGGGTGTGGGGCGACGACTTCTACGGCGACGACCGGGTGGTCGACGTGCACGTCCGCAGCCTGCGCCGGCTGCTCGGCGACGACGTGTCGGCACCGAGGTTCATCGCCACCGCACGCGGCGTCGGCTACAAGTTCGTCGGGAGGCCAGCATGACCCGCCTGTCCACGCGCCTGCTCGTCAGCCACACGCTCGTCGCGGTCACCGGCGCGGTGGTCGCCTATGCGGTGACCCGCCTGCTCACCCCGCGCTTCCTCGACCTCCGCATGCGCCAGGCGATGGGGATGATGCATCCCGACGGGCCGCTGACCAGGGACGTCGCCAGCTTCGCCGCCAACCGCGGGCTCGTCGTCGGCGTGCTCGCCGCCCTCGCCGTGGCGGTCGCGGCCGGGGCGTGGTCGTCGTGGCGGCTGCTGCGCCCGCTCGACGACCTCTCCGCCGCCGCGCACCGCATCGCCGCCGGCCGGTACGACGAGCCCGCGCCGGTCCCCCGCGAGGACGAGCTCGCCCGCGTCGCGCGGGATGTCAACGCCCTCGCCGCACGGCTCGCCGACACCGAGGCACGGCGCGTGCGGCTCCTCGGCGAGGTCGCGCACGAGATGCGCACGCCGCTGACGGTGCTCGAGGGCTACGTCGAGGGCCTCCAGGACGGCGTGTTCCCGCCCGAGCCCGAGCTGTACGGCGAGCTGGCCGACGAGCTGCGCCGCCTGCGCCGGCTGTCCGACGACCTCGGGGCGCTGTCCCGGGCCGAGGAGGGGCGGCTGGGCGTGCGCCTGGTGCCGGTGGACGTGACGGCCGTCGCGGTCGGCGCCGCCGAACGGCTGCGCCCGCAGCTGCACGACGCGGGGATCACCCTCGAGACCAAGGCCGACGGCCCGCTCGCGGTGCTCGGCGACGCCGACCGCCTGGCGCAGGTGGTGACCAACCTCGTCGGGAACGCCATCGCGGCGACGCCCCGCGGGGGCCGGGTGGTGGTCACGAGCCGCCGCGAGGGCGACACCGCCGTGGTCACGGTCGAGGACTCTGGCGCCGGCCTCGCCGCCGACGACCTGGAGCGCGTGTTCGAGCGCTTCTACCGCGTGCCGTCGGCGACCCCCGGACCGGGCAGCGGCATCGGCCTGACGATCGCGCGGGGCATCGCCCACGCGCACGGCGGGAGCCTCGTCGCCGCGTCGGCCGGCCCCGGCCTCGGCGCGGGGTTCACGCTGCGCGTCCCCCTGGCGCGCTGAGCGCGATCGTCAACTGGTGGGCGACGGCGTGGGCGCCGGCGACTCGCGCTCGTCGAACCACCAGGGCGGCAGGTCGTTGTCCGACCCCTGCCGACCGTCCCACCGGTCGAACATCCGGTCGTGCATCCAGTCGTGCATCCGCCCCATGCCGCCGTACCAGCCGGGGCCGAGCTCCCACGTCCGCTCGTCGGGCACGCCAGGACCCGCGAAGGTGCGCGGCGCCCACGCGACCGTGGCGAGCACCGAGCCGACGAGCAGGACGACAGCGACCACCAGGCCGGCGACGAGCAGCCCGCGCCGCTGGTCGGTCCGCGGCGCCCCGGCCGGCGAAGGCTGGGTGCTCATGGCTGACCACCGCGCAGCAGCGCCGCGCGCACCTGCTCGTAGGTGGCCACGTCGATCTCGCCGGACGCCAGCCGCCGGTCGAGCAGCTCGAGCGGCGTCTCGGCCGTCGGGCCGGCCGGCGGACCCCACGGCAGGCCCGTGGCGGGTGGCGGCGGTGCCTGGCGCCGACGCGGCGACGCCAGCTCGATCACCAGCCAGACGATCGCGCCGATGAGGAGCAGCCAGAACAGGCCCATCCCCATCCAGACTCCGGGACCCATTCCCCCGTACCAGTGCATCGTGCCGCTCCATCCCGGTTCACGCCGGGGCTCCTCCCCGGTCGGATCCAGCGTCCGCCGCGTCCGCGAAGGTTCGACTGCGGCGATTGCGAAGATTCGATGAAGGTCGCCCCGGCTCTCCGGCAGTCCTCGCTCCCGGGATCAGTCCCCGGGAGTCCTCGCTCCCGGGATCAGCGCGCGTGCTGGTGGCCGTAGCGTTGCGGGTCGGCGTCGAACGTCGCCGCGCACCCGGCGGAGCAGAAGTAGAACGTCGTCCCGTCGTGCTCGCGGGTGGCCGCGGCGTGGGCCGGGTCGACCTGCATCCCGCAGACCGGGTCGATGGCCATCGCGGCGCCTGCCTCGTGTGTGCCGTGGAACATCGGCGTCTCCTTGTCGTCGTCGTACCGGCTGGCGAGCTCGACCACCGGCTCGGCGGCCGAGGGTCCGGCGAGCGCCGTCGCGGGCTTGGGGGTGAAGCGGCGGAGCCGGCTGGAGTTGGTGACCACGGAGAGCGACGACAGCGCCATCGCGAGGGCCGCGATCACCGGGCTGAGCCGCAGGCCGAGCGCCGGGTACAGCGCGCCCGCGGCGATGGGGATGCCGATCGCGTTGTACCCGAACGCGAACACGAGGTTCTGCCGGATGTTGCGCATCGTCGCCCGGGACAGGTCGATCGCCGTCACCAGGCCGCCGAGGTGGCCGGAGATCAGGGTGACGTCGCTCGACTCGATCGCCACGTCGGTGCCGGTGCCGATCGCGGAGCCGACGTCGGCCTGCGCGAGGGCAGGGGCGTCGTTGACGCCGTCCCCCACCATCGCCACCACGCGGCCCTCGGTCTGCAGGCGGCGCACCTCGCGCGCCTTGTCCTCGGGCATCACCTCGGCGATGACGCGGCCGATGCCCACCTGGCGGGCGATCGCGGCCGCGGTCCGGCGGTTGTCGCCGGTGACCATCACCACGTCGAGGCCGCGGGCGGCGAGGTCGGCCACCGCGGCGGCGGAGCCGTCCTTCAGGGTGTCGGCGACGCCGATCACGCCCGCCGGCCGGCCGTCGACGGCGACGAGCATCGGCGTCGTGCCGTCCGCGGCGAGGGACTCGAGGTCGCCGAGCAGGGGCGCCGGGTCGACGCCGGCCCCAGTCAGCAGCCGTTCGTTGCCGACGAGCACCACCGAGCCGCCGACGCGGGCGCGGACGCCCTGTCCGGTCACCGACTCGAAGTCCGCGGCGACCGGCACCGCGATGCCGCGCGAGGCCGCGCCGGCCACGATCGCGGCGGCGATCGGGTGCTCGGAGTCGCGCTCGGCGGCGGCGACCAGCGCGAGCAGCTGGTCCTCCGCGAGGTCGGCGGGCAGCACGTCCGTCAGCGCCGGCGCGCCCTGGGTGATGGTGCCGGTCTTGTCGAGCACCACGGTGTCGAGCCGGTGCGCCCGCTCGAGCGCCTCGGCGGACCGGATGAGGATGCCCGCCGCGGCGCCCTTGCCGGTGCCCACGGTGATCGACAGCGGCGTGGCCAGGCCGAGGGCGCAGGGGCACGCGATGATGAGCACCGCGACGGCGGCGACCAGCGCCAGCACCCCGGCGGGCGGCGGCCCGACGAGCCACCAGGCGACGAACGTCCACAACGCGATCGCGATGACCGCGGGGACGAAGTAGCCGGACACCGTGTCGGCCAGCCGCTGGATCGGCGCCTTCGACCCCTGGGCCTCGCGGACCAGCCGGATGATCTGGGCGAGCATCGTGTCCGCGCCGACCTTGGTGGCGGTGTACCGGAACGAGCCCGTCTGGTTGATCGTCGCGCCGATCACGGTGTCCCCGGCGGACTTGACCACCGGGATCGGCTCCCCGGTCACCATCGACTCGTCGACGGCCGACGAGCCCGAGACCACCTCGCCGTCGACCGGAAGCTTCTCGCCGGGGCGGATCACCACGGTGTCGCCGACGACGACGTCCTCCACCGGCAGCTCCACCTCCGCGGCGCCGCGGACCACGTGCGCCGTGCGCGGCTGCAGGCCGATCAGCATCCGGATCGCCTCGCCGGTGCCCGCCTTGGCCTGCGTCTCCAGGAGCCGGCCGAGCAGGATCAGGGTGAGGATCACGCCGACCGCCTCGTAGTACACCTCGCGCGAGTCGGCCGGCAGGAGGCCGGGGGCCAGCGTGGTGACCAGGCTGAACCCGAACGCCGCCATGGTGCCCAGCGTGATGAGCGAGTTCATCTCCGCGGTCCGGTGCGACAGCGCGAGCCAGCCGGTGCGGTGGATGGGCCAGCCCGTGTACACCATCACCGGCGCGATGAGCAGCAGCTGGAACCAGGGCTGCAGCAGGAGGCCGGGCACCCAGGTGGCCTCGAACAGCTCGTGCGCCATGACCGCGACGAGCACCGGGAACGTCAGCACGGCGCCGAGGATCACCCGGCGGCGCAGGTCGGCGATCTCGGCGGCGCGGTCGGCAGCCTCGTCGTCCGCGGGCGGCTGGGCGGTGCGGGGTGCGGCGGGCGCGATGGGCGCCGCGGGCGCGAGCCGGTTGTCGTCGCGCGGGTGCGCGTGCGCGCCTTCGTCGTGCGCCAGCCCGCCGTTCGCGGCCTCGTCGCGCGCGTGCTCGTCGTGCGAACGCGACCCGGCGACCACCTTCACCGTGCCGTGCAACATGTTCATGCCACAGGCGAACCCGAACTCGCCCACCTGCTGCGGCGTGAACTCCACCGCGGTGGTCGCATACGCGCGCAGGCCCTGGTTGACCTTGAAGTCGGGGAACACCACGCGCGACGAGCAGTCGGCGGCCTCCTGCCGGTCGAACAGCAGCCGCACGGGCACGCCCTGCTCCACCTCGACGATGTCGGGGCGGTAGCCGCCCTTGACGGCGATCGTCAGCACCTGCACGCCATCCTCGACGCGGGCGCGGCTCGACGAACGAGGGCCGAAGAAGTACCAGGCCAGCAGCCCCGTGAGGGCCGCGGCGGCGATGACGACGACAAGGTCCACGATGTCCACACCTCCGGCAACCGGATACCCCTGAGGGGTATTCCCCGCGGAGGCTACGGTAGGTCGCGGTGTGCCGCCTGTGCCACCCGTCTCGATCGAGATTCGATGAAGACCGCGCCGTGCGAGTGCCCACCGGCCATCGCGGCGGGGTCGGAGCGGACGGCCACCACGGCGGCGACCGCGGTGGTCAGCGGGATGGCGAGCACCAGGCCGATGGAGCCGGCGAGCGTCCGCACGATCTCCGCGGCGAACGCCCCGCCGGTCAGCGTTCGGGCGAGCGACACCTCGTACATCTGCAGCAGCAGGAGCACCGGCAGCGACGCCCCGACGTAGGCGAACGCGATGGTGTAGATCGTCGAGGCGACGTGGTCCCGGCCGATCCGCATCCCGCCGGCGAACAGGCGCTGCCACGTCGCGCCAGGGTTGGCCGCGCGCAGCTCCCACACGGCCGAGACCTGCGTGATCGTCACGTCGTTCAGCACGCCGAGCCCGGCGAGCACCACGCCGGCGAGGAACACGCCACGCAGGGTGGCCAGGCCGTGGTCGCCCAGCAGGCCGGCGAGGCGGTAGTCCTCCTCGGACGTCACGGGGTTCAGCCCGGCCGCGAGCGCACCGAGGGTGCCGAGCGCGGCGATGACGGCGAGCCCGGCGAACGTGCCGAGCAGCGCCGTCGACGTGCGCAGCGACGCCCCGTGGGTGAGGTACCCGACGACGGCCATGATCGCCACCGACGCGGACATCGTGACCAGCAGGGCGTTCTCCCCCGCGATGAGCGCGGGCAGCACGTAGACCCACAGCAGGGCCGCGGCGGCCACGAGCCCCAGCAGGGCCCGCAGCCCGCGCCAGCCCGCGACCACCGCGGTGACCAGCACGAAGCCGAGCAGCAGCGTGGCCAGCGGCACCGTGCGCTCGACGTCGGAGAAGACCCACGCCTCGGGCGCGCCGTCGGCGGCCGGGTAGTGCTCGACGACGATCCCCGCGCCCTCGCGGACGTCGCTGTCGCGCACGCCGAACGTCGGGTAGACGGTGATGGTGGTCCCGGCCTGGGGGCCGTCGACGACGCGCGCCGTCACGCGCTGGCACGGCACCGTGGCCGGGACCGTGCCGTCGGCCCGGGCGTCCTCCTGCGTGCCCTCGCACGTGTCCGACGAGGACTGAGTCACGGTCGCCCGGTAGTAGTGCACGCCGGTGTCCACCAGCCCGGCGTCGCGCGCGGCCTGCGCGGGCGACGGCGGCCACGTCAGCACGATGCCGACGACCGCGGCCAGCGCGATCGG
>CAZBIO010000071.1:0-4161 GCA_964491965.1 uncultured Cellulomonas sp. | reverse complement strand
AGTGGCGCGTCGTAGTTGGCCACGAGGGCGAAGGAGCCTTGCCAGGCCAGGTGCAACGCCGAGAGCTCCTCGATGAGCTCGGGATGCTCCCGCCAGCACTCGGGCACGGTGCGGCGGTCGAGGCGGTAGCGCTCGACGAGCCAGCCGACCCACAAGTCGAGGTCTTCGAGGAAGAGCTGGGTGTCATCGGGGCTCAGCGATGACCAGGCGAACGGGACCGGCGGCCGCTCCAGTCGCGGCAACCGCTTGGCGGGGTAGAAGGAGTCAGAGTCGGCCATGGGGTTCTCCTAGCGGGAGATCGCGGCGACCGGGGCCGCAGCGGGGACGGGTGGTACGGAGGGCCGGGCGGTGTCGACGTGAGCGACGGTGGCGACGATCTCGCCCAGCCATGCGTCGCGCGCGAGCGGGTTGGCGGGCTCGGGCCCGAATGGTTCGAGCCAGTCAGGCCGCTCGTCGAGCACGGCGTCCGTGAGCGCTCGGACGCGGTCGTCGACGAGGCGGTCGATCTGGTCGAGAAGCGCTTGCCCGTCAGGGTCGAGCCCGGTTGCGTCGCGCACGGCTGGCACGTCGTGGTTGTCGGGCGCGTGGCGCTGGAGCCACTGTTGTGCAGCAGCCCGGAGCCGGGGTGTTGGGTCGGCCTGGGCGTCGAGATCGGCGACGAGCCTGCGAACGTCTCGCAGTGGTTCATCACTGATGAGGGCCACGCGGTCGAGGGCGGCGTACAGCCGACCAGCATCCGGGGACTTGGCGATCGCGTCGACGACGCCCGGCTCGACACCGAGAGCTTCCAGTCGGCTGCTCCATCGGGCCTCTGCGGCGTCGGCGTACAGGCTGCGTCGGATCGGCTCGAGCCTGCGCAGGGATGCGGCCTGGTCCTGCCGGGCGGCGATGGTGGCGGTGGCGGACTGCTCGGCGCCGGTGGTGGCCAGGATGGTGGCGAGGACGTCATGGGCGTCGAGGGCGGCGTGCGGGTCGGGCAGTTCGTCGCAGTCGGCATCGAGGGTGTCGACGGCGACGTAGACGTGGTTGGCGTCCCGGCCGCGGGTCATCGCCACGTAGAGGTTCTCCCGCGTCATGCCCGCGTGGGCGAGGACGTGGGCGCGGTCGACGGTGATGCCCTGGGCGCGGTGGGTGGTGGTGGCGTAGGCCAGGTCGACGTTCTCGGCGACGTAGGCGGCGGGAAGGACGACGGCGACCTCGTCGTCGGACCCGGCCGTGCCGACGAGGCCGCGGCGGGCCAGGACGGTGTGCGCGGGCACGACGGTCAGTGACCCGTCGGCGTCGACGGCGTGGACGTCCCACAGGTCCCCGTTGCGCACGAACCCGCCGGGCCGGATCAGGTGGCGGTCGTTGAGGCGGGTCACGATCCGGTCTCCGACGCTGACGACGACTCCCGCGCGGGTCGTCGTTCCGCCCGGCGCGACGAGTCCGTCCTGGACGCGGTCGTTGTGGGCGCGGGTGTTGAGTGCGGCGACGGTGGCGGCGTCCGGGGCGAGCAGGATCGTGGTGTACCCGGCGGCGACATCGGCCGACCAGGCGGCGTAGGCGTCCTCGAGCATCGACTCCCCAGGGCCGGCGTGGGTGCGCCCGGCGTCGTCGTATTCGTCGAGCACACGCGACTGACCGGCGCGCAGCCCGGTGGTGGCGGCAGCCTCCCAGGGGTGGGTGAACCGCCATAAGGTGCGCAGTTGTGCGCCGCCGGTGCGATCGGCGAGCAGCCCGAAGGCGCCGCCGGCGTCCACGGCGGACAGTTGGGCGTGGTCGCCGATCAACAGGAGCTTCGCGTCGGCGGCGGTCGCCTGGCGGGCCAGGTCGTCCAGGGCGAGGGTTCCGGCCAGGGAGGCTTCGTCGACCACGACGAGCTGGCACGGGCTCATGGCCCACCGCCGCCGCTCGCGCTCCAGCCCGGCCAGGGCGGTGTCGATGGTGCGCAGCCGACCCAGACTGCGCGGCCCGACGAGGCCGTCGCGCATGGCGATGAGGTGCTCGGTGATGGCGGCGCGGTTGGCGGCGCCGGGACCGGTGGACTCGTACAGCCACTTGGCGGTGTTCTCACAGGCGATGCCGAGGGCTCCGGCGAGGTTGGCCGCGGCGGTCGACGAGGGCGCCAGGCCGATGACGCTGCCGCGGCCCTGCTCGTGTTCCCAGGTGTGGCGCAGCGCGGCCAGGGTCGTCGTCTTGCCGGATCCGGCCGGTCCAACGAGCAGGTCGACGCGCCGACCGGACCCGGCGACGTGCCGGACGGCGGTCTCCTGGTCGTCCGCGAGCCGCCGTTCGGTGCCCGGCCGCGTGAGAGTCTCGTCGAGCACCCGAGCGGTGGGGCCGGTGGTGTCGGATGCGGCGGCGAGCAGGCGCTGCTCGGCGTCGAGGATCACCTGATCGGTCCAAGCGTGCTCGCCGGGCCGGTCAAACACCGAGCTGCCGTCGGGGCGCGCGTAGCGGCCGGTCGCCGAGAACACCTCGGGGACTTCCAGGCTCACGCACCGGGCCAGGACGGCGTCGGTAACCCGGTCGAGGATCGCCAGCCGGTCGGCCGGGGTGGCGGCGATCAGGCCCTTGGTCATGCGGGTCGTCTCGGCCAGCACGTTCCAGCGGGTCCAGGTGGCGCGCCGCTCCCGCACGCCGACCAGCGTGCGGTCCGCCTGGACATCGATGACGGCCCCGGGCACGTCGCCGACGTGCAGCGGCCGGCCCCGGCTGCCGCGCAGCACCTTCGCCGTCAGCTCCTCGGCCGTCCGTCCCGTGGCATGCTGGGCGCGTTGCCGCCAGCGGGTCAGCAGGTCACGCAGCGGCTGAACCTTCTTGGCAGGGCGAGTGGCGCGGGTGACCTGCTGACGCAGCCGCGTGATCTCGATCCGGTTCGGTCCGCGTCCGTGCGTGGCCATGAAGCGTGTGACCTGCGCTGTCATCGCGTTGTCTATCTGGCCGGAGCGCTGGGAGAACACCGCGAGCAGCTCGTCGTCGACCCCGGCCAGTTCGAACGCCGGCGAACGGCGGGCGCCACGCCCACGCCACCCCCAGGCAACGGGCAGGCGCCGGGCGACCTCGTCGACCAGGAACGCTTCGTAGATCTCCGAGACTGCGACCACGGCGTGGTGCAACGCGCGCGAGTCAACCGAGCGCCACGCCCCGTCGGGGCCCTGGACCTTGTTGGCGAGCACGACGTGGGTGTGCAGGTTCGGGTCACCGGTGCGCGAGTCCCAGTGGTCGAACGCCGCCGCCAGCGCACCGTGGGTCGACTCCTGCCGGCAGCCGTCCACGCCAGTGCGCGTGAACAGGGCACTGTCCTGCAGGAACCCGATCGCCTGGTGCACCGCGGCGGCGTGGGCGTCGTGGACCGCCTGGCGGGTCGCCGGGTCGGCCAGCGCCCACAGCGTCGAGACCGACTTCATCACCGTGAACGTCAGGTCAAACCCCGCCACCGCGTGCGAGGCGTCCTTCGCCAGCTCGACCCGGGTGATCGCCTCCACCGCATCGGCGCGCGCCTTCGCGTCCATCCCGTCCGGCAGCGCGGCCACCGCGACGGCGATCCGGTCGGCTGGCGACGTCGCTGTCCGGTAGGCGCGACCTAGCGCCGTGCCGGTCAGCGGGTCTGCGCCGTGCCCGAACAGGCGGGCCATCGCCTCCTCGTCGACCACCGTCCCCGCCGGCAAGCCCGGCACGCTCGTCGAGCCGACTGCCCCCAGCCCGGCCAGGCCGCGACCGATCCACCGTCCCGGCGGGTTGCCGGACTCGGTGTAGTACCCGGTGACGGGGTCCGTACCGGTGCGCTGGCAGTCACCCGTGGCGATGGTGCGCAGCAGGTACCGGTACCCGGCGCCGGCGGTCAGCTTGTGCATCGTCATCACCACGCCGCAGCACCGCCCGACCGCCCATCGAAGGTCCTCATACCAACAGGTGTGCAGCCGACGACGAACACGCGACGGACCCCCGGGACCTCGAATGCCAGAGGAGTCCCGTCGCTTCGTCGTCCTCGTGCGGCCGGGCGCCGGGGCAGTCTGCCGCGCGTGCCGGGTGCTGGTCTGGCGGCCTCGCCGGCGGCGGGTGTCGGGCCCGGGGTGAGGCTCGCGATCGGCCCGTCGTGCCCGTCGCGTGTTCGACGAGTTGTGCACACCTGTTGGTGAAGGGCTCTGCGTCCACAGGTTTCCGGTCGCCGGGACC
>CAZBIO010000070.1:0-21394 GCA_964491965.1 uncultured Cellulomonas sp. | reverse complement strand
CGGCACGGCGGCCGCGGCGCCGGCGCCCAGCACGGTCGCCACGCCGAAGGACGCAACGATCGCCGGCCCGAGCCCGCCGGCGTCGTGCGCGTCCGCGAGGCCGCGCTGGATCGCCAGCGAGCCGACGAGGATGCCCACGATGGCCACCGCGAACCACACGCCGAAGAACGCGGCGCCCCGGCGGACCACCGCCGTCCGCCCGCCCAGCAGCCCGGTGAGCGCCATGGCCACCGAGAACACGACGACCAGCCCGGCCATCAGCCAGACGACCGTTCCGAACGAGCCGGTGTCCTTGACACCCTCCGAGCCCCAGCTCGTCGCCAGCGGGTCGGGCAGCTGGTCGCGCCAGGCAAAGGCGAGGGCGACGCCGGCACCGGCCACGATGAGCGGGACGACGAGCGTCCACAGGACCGTCGCGACGACCGCCGCGCGCCGAGGATTCACGGCCCACACCCTGCCACGACGGGGGCATCGTTCCTGCCCGGACGGCGTGTCCGCGCGGGTGCCGCCGGACCACGGCGGACGGTGCCCCGTCGCGTCAGATGTAGATGGCGGGGTCGATGTAGAGGGCGGGGTCGTCGACCTCGTGGTCCGCGGGGGCGCCCGACGGCCGGAAGCGCACCTTGGCCGGCACGCCCACCGCGACCGCGCCCGGCGGCACGTCGTGGATCACCACGGCGTTGGCGCCGATCCGCGCGTCGTCGCCGACGAAGACGGGGCCGAGCACCTTGGCGCCCGCTCCGATCATCACGCGGTCCCCGACGGTCGGGTGGCGCTTGCCGTGGCGCATCGACGTGCCGCCGAGCGTCGAGCCGTGGAACATCACCACGTCGTCGCCCACCTCGGCGGTCTCGCCGATGACCACGCCCATCCCGTGGTCGATGAACAGCCGTCGCCCGATGCGCGCACCGGGGTGGATCTCCACGCCGGTGATGGCGCGCATCGCCTGCGACAGCAGCCGGGCGGGCAGCCGGAGCGCCGCGTCCTGCCACAGCCGGTGCGCCACGCGGTAGCCCCAGACGGCATGGAGGCCGGGATAGCCGAGCGCCACCTCGAGGCGCGAACGCGCCGCGGGGTCGTGGGCGTGCGCGGCCTCGAGGTCCTCCCGGAAGGCGACGCGCAGTGGTGTGTGGGTCACGTCAGTCCAGCAGATCCTGGTAGAGGACGGTCGACAGGTACCGCTCGCCGAAGCTCGGGATGATCGCGACGATCAGCTTGCCGGCGTTCTCCGGCCGGTTCGCCAGCTGGGTCGCGGCCGCCAGCGCGGCGCCGGAGGAGATCCCGACGAGCAGGCCCTCCTCTTTGGCGGCGCGACGTGCGTAGTCCACCGCGGTCTCGCCGTCGATGTCGATGATCTCGTCATACACGGTGGTGTCGAGGATCTCGGGGACGAAGTTGGCGCCGATGCCCTGGATCTTGTGCGGCCCGGGCGCCCCGCCGTTGAGGATGGGCGACTCCTTGGGCTCCACCCCGACGATCTGCACGCCGGGCTTGCGGGCCTTGAGCACCTGCCCGACCCCGGTGATGGTGCCGCCCGTGCCGATGCCCGCGACGAGGATGTCGACCTCGCCGTCGGTGTCCGCCCAGATCTCCTCCGCGGTGGTCGTCCGGTGGATCTGCGGGTTGGCCTCGTTGGCGAACTGCCGGGCCAGGACCGCGCCCGGGCGCTGCGCGACGATCTCGTCGGCCTTGTCGACCGCGCCCTTCATGCCCTCGGAGCCGGGCGTGAGGATCAGCTCGGCGCCGAAGGCGCGCAGCAGCGCGCGGCGCTCCTTGCTCATGGTCTCCGGCATGGTCAGCACCACGTCGTACCCGCGGGCGGCGCCGACGAACGCCAGCGCGATGCCGGTGTTGCCGCTGGTCGCCTCGACGATGGTGCCGCCCGGCTCGAGGGCGCCGGCCGCCTCGGCCGCGTCGACGATCGAGACGCCGATCCGGTCCTTGACGGAGTTGGCGGGGTTGTAGAACTCGAGCTTGCCGACGACGGTCGCGGGCGCGCCGTCGGTGACCTTGTTGATGCGGACCAGCGGGGTGTTGCCGATGAGCTTGGTCGCGTCGTCGTAGATGCGGGACATGGTTCCTCTTCGGAGCGGTCGGGGTGTGAGAGGGAGGGCGGCGTGGGGCTGCCTGGGGGAGCGGGGCGAGCGCTGGCGAGTGCGGGCCTGGTGCCCGCGGGCCGCCCTTCGAGGGAAGGGCGCGGCCAGCGCTCTACAGACAGCAGCAGGTGCGGCAGGTGAACGGACCGGGGGCGGCGGTGCGGGTGCGCACGCTCATCGCCCTCCTCGTCCTGCGGGCCGCCGTCGCGGCGGCCGGTACGACTGCCGACGGTAACGCCAACACCGCAGGCCGCGCAAAGGTTCCCGAGCGTGGCCGGACGCGGGGTCGGGTGCCACGAACCCGTACGCTGGGCGGCGCAACGGGGTGTAGCGCAGTTTGGTAGCGCATCCGCTTTGGGAGCGGAAGGCCGCGGGTTCAAATCCCGCCACCCCGACAGATCCCGGGGAGGTTCCCATGCCCGACGAGCGCTGGTCCGCGACCGTCTCCGCGCTGCGGGCGGCGGGCTGCGTGTTCGCCGAGGACGAGGCGGACGTGCTGCTGGGTTCGGCCCCGTCCGACGAGGCGCTGGCCGCGATGCTGGCGCGCCGGGTCGCGGGCGAGCCGCTGGAGCACGTGGTCGGCTGGGCCGAGTTCGACGGGCTGCGGGTGGCGGTGGGACCGGGCGTCTTCGTGCCGCGGCCACGATCCGTGGCGCTCGTCGAGGTGGCGGCGTCGCTCGTCGGGCCCGGCGCGAGCGTGCTCGACCTGTGCTGCGGGTCCGGCGCCCTCGGCCTCGCCGTCGCCACCCGCGTGCCCGGCGTGACGCTGCACGCCTCCGACGTCGACCCGGCAGCCGTCGCGTGCGCGCGGCGCAACCTGGCCCCGGTGGGCGGGGCGGTGTACGCCGGCGACCTGTTCGCCGCGCTCCCCGGCGACCTGCGCGGACGGCTCGACGTGGTCGTCGCCAACGTGCCCTACGTGCCGCACGACGAGCTGCGGCTGCTGCCGCACGAGGCGCGCGAGCATGAGCCCGTCGTCGCGCTCGACGGCGGCCGCGACGGGCTCGACGTCCTCCGGCAAGTGGCGACCGAGGTGGGCGAGTGGCTGGCGCCGGGCGGCCGCGTGCTCAGCGAGGTGGCGCCCGCCCAGGCCGACGCGGCGCTCGCGGCCTTGGCGGCGGGCGGGCTGGCGGTGCGTGCGGAGCGTACCGAGGACGACGACGAGACCGTGGTGGTGGTCGGGACGCGGGCCGCCCGCTGACCGCGCGCCGCTGGCGTGTGTGCAAGTATCTGCGCATGGACGCAGATAAGAGGCCGAGCCCGTTGGGCGGGGACGACGACTTCGTCGAGCTCGCCGTCGAGGTCTTCTCGATGCTCGCCGACGCGACGCGCGTGCGGATCGTCCTGGCGCTGCGAGACGCGGGCGAGCTCCCCGTCAACCGCCTGGCGGAGATCGTCGAGAAGTCCCCGGCCGCGGTGTCCCAGCACCTCGCGAAGCTGCGGCTCGCGCGGATCGTCGTGACGCGCCAGGAGGCGCAGCGGGTCTACTACCGCCTGGCCGACGAGCACGCGTCGGCGCTGGTCACCGACGCGATCCACCAGGCCGAGCACACCCTCGGCGGGACACCGCGGCACCACGCCGCGGGGGCGGGGGCCGGTCGATGAGCGGGGAGACGCGCGGGCACGGGCACGACGGGCACGGGCATTCGCACGACGAGCACGGGCATTCGCACGACGAGCACGCGCACCCGCACGACCACACGCACCCGACGGGTCTGCGCGGGCTGGTGCACGAGGTGTTCGTGCCGCACTCGCACGACGCGGCCGACGCGATCGACGACGCCCTGGAGGCGCACGGCGCCGGGATCCGCGCGGTCAAGACGAGCCTCGTCGTGCTCCTCGCGACGGCGGTGCTGCAGGTGGCGATCGTCGCCTTCACGGGGTCGGTGGCGCTGCTGGCCGACACCATCCACAACTTCTCGGACGCGCTGACGGCCGTGCCGCTGTGGATCGCGTTCGTCCTCGGCCGGCGGGCCGCGACCCGCCGGTACACGTACGGCTACAACCGCGCCGAGGATCTCGCCGGGCTCTTCATCGTGCTGGTGGTCGCGCTGTCCGCGGTGCTCGCGGCGTGGCAGGCGCTCGACCGGATCCTCCACCCCCGCGTGCTGGAGAACCTCGGCTGGGTGATCGCCGCGGGGGTGATCGGCTTCCTCGGCAACGAGGCGGTGGCGGTGTACCGCATCCGCGTCGGCCGGCGGATCGGCTCGGCGGCGTTGGTCGCCGACGGCGTGCACGCCCGCACCGACGGGTTCACCTCGCTGGCTGTGGTGCTCGGCGGCATCGGCGCCCTGCTCGGCTTCCCGCTCGCGGACCCGATCGTCGGGCTGCTCATCGCGGCCGCGATCGTCGTGCTCCTCGTCGGGACGGTGCGCAGCGTGGGGCGCCGGCTGATGGATGGCGTCGAGCCGGAGCTGGTGGATCGGGTGGAGCACGCGTTGTCACACGTCGACGAGGTGACGGGAATCGAGGAGCTGCGGCTGCGCTGGGTGGGCCACCGGCTCCAGGGGGAGGCCGTGGTCCGCATCGCGGACACGACCCTCGCCGAGGCGAACCGGGTGGCGGCGCGGGCCGAGGGCTCGGTGCGCCGCCACCTGCCGAACGTGGACGTGATGAGCGTCCGCACCCTCGCCGGGTGAGTGTCGGGGGTCCCGCCTAGCGTGGCCGGAACGACCGCCCACGAGGAGGAACCCGATGATCGAGCACGTCAACCCCGAGTCCCTGTTCACCAGCCCAGCCTTCTCGCAGGGCACCATCGCCCCCGCCGGCCGCACGCTGTACGTCGGCGGGCAGAACGGACGCGACGCGACGGGAGCGCTCGTCGAGGGCGGCGTCGGCCCGCAGGTGACGCAGGCCATCGCGAACGTCCACGCCGTCCTCGAGGCGGCGGGCGCGACGCCCGACGACGTCGCCAAGCTGACCATCCACCTCGCCGACTCGGTGGATCCGGTGGAGGCGTACGGCGCGTCGGTGGCGGCGTGGGGCGCGCACCGCACGGCCGTCACGGTGCTGATGGTGTCGCGGCTCGGCGTGCCCGGTGCGCTCGTCGAGATCGAGGCGGTGGCGGCACTGCCGGCCTGATCGGGCCATGATCGTCGCCGTGATCTTCATCGACGTCCGCTCGACGCGTGAGCGGCTGGGGTAGGGCGGCCATGGCGAAGCTTCTGTGCATCGGCGAGATCCTCGTCGAGATGGTCGCCGGGACGGTGGACCAGTCGAGCCTCGAGCCCGGGAGCTGGATCGGTCCGTTCCCGTCCGGGGCTCCGGCGATCCTCGCGGACCAGGCGGCCCTGTGCGGGGCCGAGGTGTCGATCGTCGGCACCGTCGGCGCGGACGCCTTCGGCGAGGCGTGCCTGGCGCGCCTGCGGGCCAGCGGCGTCGGCCTCGACCACGTGCGGGTCGACGAGCACGGCACCACGGGCGTCGCGTTCGTCAGCTACCGCAGCGACGGGTCGCGGTCGTTCGTCTTCCACCTGGCGGACGCCGCGTCGGGCCGGTTCCGGCTCTCGGACCTCGAGGCGGGACTGGCGGGCGTCGACTGCGTCCACGTCATGGGCAGCAGCGCCTTCAGCGACGCCGCGGTCGAGGCGATCGGGCAGGTGGTCGACGCCGCGCGCGCCCGGGGCGTCCGCGTCTCATTCGATCCCAACGTCCGGCCGGAGATGCTGACGCGCGACGAGTACGTCCAGGCGCTGCGCGGCTGGCTGCGTGGCGCCCAGCTGGTGCTCGCCAGCGCGGGGGAGCTCCAGCTGCTCCTCGGCGACGCGTCGGACGCGGAGTGCGCGGCGCGGTTGCTGGCCGGGGCGGCCGAGGTCGTCGTCGTCAAGCGCGGCGCGAAGGGCGCCAGCCTGTTCCTGCCGGGGCGCGACGAGGTCACGGTGCCGGCGCTGACGGTCGAGGAGGTGGACCCGACCGGCGCCGGTGACTGCTTCGGCGGGACGTTCCTGGCCCTCTACCTGCAGGGGGCCGAGCCGGCCGAGGCCCTGCGCTACGCGAACGTCGCCGGCGCGATGGCCGTGACGCGGCGAGGCCCGATGTCGGGCAACCGGTCGCGCGCGGAGCTGCAGGCCGCGGAGCGACTGCTGACGTCGGCCGGCACAAACCCTTGATCGGAGCGGGTGACGGGAGTCGAACCCGCGTAGTCAGCTTGGAAGGCTGATGCACTAGCCGTTGTGCTACACCCGCACGCATTGCGTCGCGGTCACAGTGTGCCCTACGGGGGACACCGAAACCCACCAGGCGACGTCAGTTGAGCAGTGGGTCGGCGTAGGCGACGACGTCTGTGAAGGACTCCGGCAGGGCGGTGGTGCGGAGGCGTTCGCGCGCGGTGGCGTAATTGTCCGACCGCAGAACCGTGAAGTCGCGGAGAACCATCGACTGCGGGCGCAGATCGACGTGGCGGTTCTCGGCGGTGGGCGGCGCTGGGGTGATCGGGTCACCGAAGGACACGTCGATCTTGAGCTTGACGTTCGCGGTCGACAGGTGGGCATCCATCGCGACTCGCACCAGGTTCTTGACCCTCGTGTCGGCGTCTACGGTGGTGCGGCGCTGCCCGAACGCGGCCAGCAGCATCCCACCCTTGAGGACGAAGTCGTCGGCGTGGGGGGAGACGGCAAGGCGGGCGAGCCATCGCTCGACGACGTACATCGTCAACACGTCCTGCGTGGTACGACCCGCCTGGCGAGCGGCGCGCTGCAGGTCCAGGTACACCGCACCGGCGACCTCCCGACGCGTCGGGCGACTCATCGAGCCACCGCCACGTCCACGGCGTCGCGCACGGGCCCGAAGACGTCGAGCGCCCGCGCGTAGTCCAGCAGTTGCCGAGGCCTGGATCCGCGCTGGGCCACATACCGGTTGAGGGCGGTGTAGGCCAAAGGTTCGCCGAACCTGCCCCGCAGCCGCATGAGGTCGACGACGGTGCGGGCAGGGTCGTAGATGCGCACCGACTCGCCGGGCGCGGCTTCCTCTCTCGCTGGTCCTTGTCGACATGACATCGCGCCACGCCTCCGCCGCCCCCGGATGTGTGGGAGCTGGGTTCCCGGTAGGAATGCGTCGGGACGGCGGCCGGACCGGCGGCTCCCGAAGCAGGAGCAACCGATGCAGAGGGGTGTCGACATGAAGGCGATCGTGGTGACGGATCAGGCCGCGGGTCTGGCGGGGATGACCCTCGCGGAGCGGCCGGAGCCACAACCGGCGATCAACGACGTCGTCGTCGAAGTGCACGCCTCGGGATTCGTCCCGACCGAGCTGGGATGGCCCTCGACGTGGACCGACCGCCGTGGCCGTGACCGAACGCCGGCCATCCCGGGGCACGAGCTGGCCGGGGTGGTCATCGCGCTCGGCTACGGCACGACGGGGCTGTCCGTGGGGCAGCGGGTGTTCGGCCTCACCGACTGGCATCGCGACGGCACCCTGGCGCAGTACGTGGCCGTCGAGGCCCGCAACCTCGCGCCCCTGCCGGGCGACGTCGAGTACACGGTGGGCGCGAGCCTGCCGATCTCGGGCCTGACCGCGTGGCAGGGACTGTTCGACCACGGCCGCCTCCGGTCGGGGCAGAGCGTCCTCGCGCACGGCGCGGCCGGCGCTGTCGGGACGATGGTGACGCAGCTCGCGCGCGAGGCCGGCGCGTACGTCATCGGCACCGGACGCGCCGCCGACCGTCGCACGGCGCTCGACTTCGGCGCGATGGAGTTCGTCGACCTCGACAACGACGCCCGCGAGGACGTCGGCGGCGTCGACCTGGTGTTCGACGTCATCGGGGGCGACATCCAGCGGCGATCCGCCGCGCTGGTCCGGCCCGGGGGCGCGCTGGTGACCGTCGTCGGGCCGCCCCAGGCGCGTCCGACCGACGGCCTGGCAGTCGACTTCGTCGTCGAGTCCGACCGCGCCCAGCTGGGCGAGATCGTCCAGCGCGTGCGCGACGGACGGCTGCGGACGAACATCGGCGACGTCGCGACCCTCGACGACGCCCTCGCCGCCCTCAACCCGACCGGGCGACGCACGGGAAAGACGATCGTCCGCATCCTCCCGTGAGGCCCGGGCCCGGCGAGAAGACCGGCGGCCCGGCGTCAGCCCCGCCCACGCAGTCGCGCGCGCGGCCGCGCGAGCATCGCGCCGAGCCCGCCCTTCACGTTGAGGAGGGCGAGAGCGAACAGCACGAGGGCGATGCCGAGAATGCGGACCGCGTCCGGGATCTCGTGGTACAGGACGATGCCGAAGACGGTCGCGGCCACCGGTTCCGACGACGCGAGAATAGAGGCCTTCCCCGTGTCGACGACGCTCATGCTGTAGGTGAACAGAATGTAGGGGAGCAGCGACGTGAAGAGCGCGTGCGCAATGAGGATGAGCGTCATCTTCACCGGCGCGTCCGCCACCGTGCGACCGACCACGGGGAAATCCGTGAACGGCACGCAGACCGCGGCGCCGATGCCGAAGCTGTAGAGGTTGATCGTCCGTGAGTCGTAGCCGCGGTCCAGGGCGAATCGCGACATGATGGAATACAGCGCATAGCCCAGCCCGGACAGCAACCCGATGGCGACGCCCCGGGGCGAGAACACCGTGCCGCTGCCGACGATCCCGCTGGTCAGCGCGCAGCCGACGACGGCGACGACCAGCGACTGGGTCTTGGTCGGCGTGATGCGCTCGCCGAAGATCGGCGCGGCCAGCAGCACCACGAAGATGGGCGCGGTCGCCAACAGGACCGCCGCGAGCGACAACGAGTTCATCACGGTCGACGCGCTGTAGAACAGGTTGAGCAGGATGCCCGAGGAGACGCCGGTGCCGACGAAGCACCAGAAGTCCCCCAGCCGAATGCGGAACAGGTCCTTCCGGCGCATGGCGAACAGAATCGCGACGGTGATGACGAAGGCGATCGACATTCGCACGAAGACGATGGTCAGCGGGCCGTAGTCCCGGACGTCGAGAACGCGGACGAACACGCCGGTGGAACCCCAGAAGCACCCCGCGACGAGGGCGGCGGTGACGCCGCGCGCCACACCCGCGTGCGCCACCGGAGCCGCCGTTCGCTGGATCTGATCCTCGCCGAGCATCGTCGCTCCCCGCCCGTGACCTGCCCCCGGCGGGGGCGATGCTACGACCGCTCCGAACGGCCCCGATGGCGGACCGCCCGCGGGTAGCATCGAAAAGGTGCCCGACGACGGTGCGTTGTTGGCGGAACTGGTACAGATCAACGACACCCTCATCTGGTCGCGCGACCGGATGGACTCCCTGATCGACGCGGCGACGATCGTCGGCCGCGTGACGGGCGCCCGGTTGAACCCCGTCTACCTGCTGAACACGCCCGGGGACAAGCTGGTGCAGTTCGCCGACCCCGAGCAGCGTGCCGCCATCGGCCAGGAGTGGGCCGTGCTGGCCCCGGCGTCCCTCCACATCCGGCCCCCGTGGGTCACCTCGGTGGAGTGGCCGGTGGCGGTGGCCGACCACGTCCACGAGGAGGGGTGGACGTCGTTGCCCGCCGGGTACCGCGCGTGGCTGGGGGAGAACGCGATCGTCGTGCAGGTCCACGCCGACGGACGGCACCTGGGCGCGGTGCTGCTCTCGTTCGACGAGCCGTACGAGCTGACCGAGTCGCGCCGGGCATTCCTCGCCGCGGCCGGGAGGATCCTCGGCAACGCCGTCTACCGGTGGCAGGTCACCGGGCGGGAGCGGGAGCTCGGGGCGCTCGAGGAGCGGCGGCGGCTCTCCGCCGAGCTGCACGTCGACCTGTCGCAGCAGGTCGCGTTGCTGGGGCTCAAGGTGGACATGGTCGAGATGGACCTGGCCGAGGGCGACACGGGGCAGCTGGCGTCCGACGTGCGCGAGCTCAAGGTCCTCGCGACCGGGCTGCAGCACTCGTTGCGCCACCAGATGCTCGGCCTGCACGCCGACGCCTCCCAGATGGGCTTCGTGCGCCAGGTCCGGGCGCTGACCGACACGTTCCGGCAGCAGTTCGGCAAGCAGGTGGACCTCGAGATGGCGTCCGGGACGACGGACGACCAGGTGCCGTTGCCGATCGCCGCGCAGCTGGTCCGCGTGCTGCAGGAGGCGTTGGCCAACGTGCACCTGCATGCCAAGGCCTCGCGCGTGGTGGTGCGGCTCGTCCTGTCGCACCTGCTGGTGCGGCTGGAGGTGGAGGACGACGGCGAGGGGTTCGACCCGACGTCCCTGCCCGACTCGCGGCTCGGCCTGCGCATCATGGCCGAGCGGATGCACCAGATCGACGGCGAGCTGTGGTTCCGACCGGGCATCGACGGCGGGACCCTGGTGGTGGCCGAGGCGCCGGTGCGCCACACGGACGTCCTCGCCGCGGCGGAGGGACTGAGATGAGCACGGACACGGACACGGGCGTCGCGCCGATCACGGTCCTCGTCGCCGACGACCACGCGCTGTTCCGGGATGGCCTCGTCTCGCTGATCAACCGCTGGCCGGAGTTCCATGTGGTCGGCTGCGCCGCCGACGGCTGCGAGGCGATCCGGTTGGCCGACGAGCTGCGCCCGCGGCTGGTGCTGATGGACGTGCGGATGGAGCCGACGAACGGGGTGGACGCGGCCCGGGCGATCACGCGCCGCCAGCCGGACGTGCTCGTGGCGATGCTCACCGTGTCGGACCTGGGCAACGACGTCTACCAGGCGCTGCGCAACGGCGCGCACGGGTACCTGTCGAAGAACGAGTCGGCCGACCGGCTGCACGAGGCGCTGCTCAGCCTGGTGTCCGGCGAGACCGTGCTGTCGCCGACGATCGCGGCGAAGGTCCTCGTCGAGCTGAGCACCCCCAGCCACGTGGCGCCGACGAACGGCACGGGCGCCGTCGCGCTGACGCTCCGGGAGCGGCAGGTGCTCCGCCTGCTCGTCGAGGGCATGTCCAACGAGGAGATCGGTCAGTCGCTGCACCTGTCCGAGGGGACCGTCAAGAAGTACCTCGGCAGCGTGATGACCAAGCTGCACGCCCGCAACCGCGTCCAGGTCGCGGTGCTCGGCCTGCGCAAGGGCTACGCCGAGTAGTTGGTCGGGGCCCCTCCTTCGCCGGCCCACGGGCCGCCGCTGGTGGCCGATCGGCCACCCGAAGTATCCGCTCGGGTCTACGACGCGTGCGGCGGGCGAGGTTGGCTCGTGAAGGACTTCACATGGAGCGCATGTGAGGCCCGGAGGGAGTCGGCCGCATGACCACACTCGTCGCGTACTCGTGGGCGAGGGACGCCGCCGCGGCGCTGATCCGAGCCGACGGCACCGTCGACTGGCGCAACACGAAGATGTCGGCGGGGGAGGACGACCACGCGGCGGTGGCCGTGGCCCGCGTCCTGGCGGAGGCCCGGGGCGACGAGGTCGTCGGCGTGACCATCGGCGACGGGGACGCCAGCTGGGCGCTGGCCCGCGGCGTCGCGCGGGCGGTGTCCGTTCCGGACGCCCCGGCGCTGGACGACGAGGCGGCGACGGCCGCCGTGCTGGCCGCGGCCGTGCGATGCGTCCCGGATGCCGACGTCGTCGTGATCGGCGACAGCGAAGAGCACCCGATGGTGGCGCCCGCGCTCGCGGCCGACCTGGGCTGGCCGGCCGTCCTCGGCGTGACGTCCGCGGTCGCCGGGACGGACGGGATCGAGGCGGTACGACGCGCCGGCACCCTCGACGAGGTGCTGACCGCGACGCCGCCGGTGGTGCTCGGGATCCGCGCCGAGGGCACCGAGACGCGCCCGCCGGGGATGAAGGAGCTGCTCGTGGCTCGCAAGCGTCCGGTCGAGCGCCACGGCGTCGCCGAGCTGGGCGTCGAGCTGGCCCCGCCGCCCACGGAGCTGGGAACCAGGCTGCCGGACCTCGAGGGCGCACAGATGCTGCCCGGCGATCCCACGGACGCCGCGAAGGCCCTCGTCGCGGCCCTGCGTGCGGACGGGGTGCTGTGATGGCCGGCGGCGTGTGGGTTCTCGCGACGCCGGACACGCGCGTCGGGGCACTGGTGGCGGCCGTGCGGGCGCTCGGCCCGGTGACGGTGGTGGCCCTCGGCACGCGCGAGGCGGCGGAGCGCGCCGCGGCCGCTGGCCCCGACATGGTGCGGTGGTGCGAGCCTCCCGACGGGGTGGCTGTCGACGCCTACGCAGCGGCGCTCGCGGACGCTGTGGCGCAGGCGGCTCCGGGGGTCGTCGTCGCGGCCGGCGGGCCGGCGGACCGAGCCCTGCTGGGGGCGGTCGCCGCGCGCCTGGGCGCGGTGCTGCTCGGTGGGGTCGGCTCGATCGTCGCCCGCGACGGCGGGCTGGTCGTCGAACGGGCCGCGGTGGGCGGCGCGGTGGTGCAGACGCTGGAGGTCGACGGGCCGCTGGCGGCGGTGCTCGACACCGACGACGAGGGGACCACCACCGGCTCTGCGCCGATCGAGGCCCTCGAGCTCGGCGCGCCTGCGCCGGTGCGGGTCGCCCTGCGACCCTCGTCGTCCCAGGCCTCGGGCCTGACGGATGCGGCCCGGGTCGTCGCCGTCGGGCGTGGCCTGCGGGCTCGCGCGGACCTCGAGCTGATCGGCGAGCTGGCGACGGCGCTCGGAGCGGAGATCGCGTGCTCGATGCCGGTCGCCGACGACCTCGGCTGGGTCGAGAAGGGCCGGTACGTCGGGCGGTCCGGGCAGTCGATCACGCCTCGCCTGTACCTGTCCGTCGGGATCTCGGGCGCCCCGCAGCACCTGGAGGGCATCCGCGGCGCGAAGGTCGTCGCCGCCGTGGACATCGACCCGAAGGCGCCGATCTTCCGCCGCGCGGACTACGGGATCGCCGGCGACCTCTACGACGTGGTCCCGGCGATCGTCGCCGCCCTGTCGCAGTGAGGGCGAGCGAGTCCGCATGAGGCCGAGCGAGCGGGCCCGCCGGGGCGCGCGCCCGACGAGGGCGGGGAAGGGAACGTCGTGATAGACGAGGACGTGTTCGACGTCGTGGTCGTCGGCGGGGGCGTCGCGGGGTGCGTCGCCGCCTACCGGCTGGCGTCGGCCGGGCGGTCGGTCGTGCTCGTCGAACGCGGCGGCGAGCCCGGGACGAAGAACCTGTCGGGCGGGGTCTTCTACTGCCGGGTGATGGAGCAGGTGTTCCCGGGCTTCGTCGACCGGGCGCCGGTGGAGCGCCGCATCACCCGCAACCGGATCCAGTTCCTCAACGCGTCGTCGCTCGTCGGGCTCGACTACTGGGACTCCCGCCTCGCCGACCCGGTCAACGCGGTCTCCGTGCTGCGCAGGCGGCTCGACCCATGGCTGTCGGGCCAGTGCGAGGAGGCCGGCGTCTTCGTCATGCCCGGCGTGCGCGTCGACGCCCTGCTGCGTGAGGGCGAGCAGGTGGTCGGCGTCCGTGCCGGCGACGACGAGCTGCGCGCCCGCGTGGTGATCCTGGCCGACGGCGTGAACTCGTTCCTCGCCCGCGACGCGGGGATCAGGGCCAGGCCGCCGGCCGGGCACCTGGCGGTGGGCGTCAAGTCGGTGCTCGGGCTGCCCCGTTCGACGATCGAGCAGCGCTTCGGCGTCAGCGGCGACGAGGGTGTCGCGTACGCGATCGTCGGCGACGCGACGCTGGGCGTGGCCGGCGGCGGGTTCCTGTACACCAACCTCGAGTCGGTCTCGATGGGCGTGGTGATGCGCCTGGACGACCTGGCCGCCTCCGGCCGCTCGTCGTCGGACGTCCACGACCACTTCCTCCGGCACCCGGCGTTCGCGCCGCTGCTCGACGGAGCGGAGCCGCTGGAGTACGGCTGCCACCTCACCATCGAGAACGGGCCGGCGATGGTCCGCGAGGACCTCACCCGCCCCGGCCTGATGATCGTCGGAGACGCGGCGGGCCTCACGCTCAACACCGGGCTGACCATCCGCGGGATGGACCTGGCGGCCGGTTCCGCGCTGGCCGCCGCCTCCGCCGCCGATGCCGCGCTGGAGGCCGACGACCTGTCCGCCGCGGCGATGGCCCGCTACCGCGACGGGCTCGACGCGACCTTCGTCGGGCAGGACATGCGCACGTACGAGCGGGCGCCCCACTTCCTCGAGCACCCGGAGCTCTACCGGCAGGTCGGCGAGCTCGTCGCGGACGTCATGCACGGTGTCTTCGACCTCGACCTGACGCCGCGCGCCCGCCTGGTCGCCACCGCCCGGCGGGCGCTGAAGGCGTCGCCGCTGTCGTTGCGGCGCCTGGTCCGCCTCGGCGTCGGCGGGATGAGGGGGCTGTGATGCTCGCGCTCGGCACGGTCCCGGAACGGCTGGCACGCCTGCGGTACGCGCTCGACGACTCACCGCACATCGAGGTCGACCAGGAGGCCGCGCGCGCCACCGGCGCGGGGCCGCTGCTGGAACGCATCTGCGCGGCACACGTCTACAGCGTCACGCCCGACGGCTCGGTCGGGGTCGAGTACGCGGCGTGCCTGGAGTGCGGCACCTGCCTGGCCCTGGCGCCCGACGGCGTGCTGCGTTGGCACTACCCGCGAGGGGGATTCGGGGTGGCGTTCCGGGAGGGATGAGCGCGCGCCTCGAGCGCGCGAGCGTGCCGGTCGCGAGCGGCCACCCCGCGAGCGACCGGTGCAGGGCCGGACGGCGGAGCGCCGTCGCCCGGGGGAGCAGGCGGTCGGCCCCGTCGGCGGGACCGGCCGGGAGAGGAGAGGACCGTGGGTCACGACGCGTTCGACTTCACGGGAAAGGTTGCCCTCGTCACCGGGGCCCGGTCGGGCATCGGCCAGGCGGTCGCGGTCGCGTTCGCACGCAATGGTGCGAAGGTCGTCCTCAGCGGGCGCACCAACGCCGACGACACGCTGACCCGTATCAAGGAGATCGGCGGGGACGCCATCTTCGTCGCCGGCGACGTCGGCGAGGTCCGTGACGTCGAGCACCTCATCGCGACGACGATCGACACGTACGGCCGGCTGGACGTCGCGGTCAACAACGCTGGCCTGCTGCCGGTGACGGCGCCGTTGTGCGACCAGACGGTCGAGGACTTCGACGCGATCGTCAAGGTGGACCTGCGCGGGGTGTTCCTGTGCATGAAGTACGAGATCCCCGAGATGCTCAAGGTCGGCGGCGGCTCGATCGTCAACGTCGGCTCCGTGGTCAGCCTCGTCGCCGACCCCGGCATGAGCCCCTACACGGCGGCCAAGCACGGCGTCGCCGGGCTGAGCAAGGGCGCGGCGCTGGAGTACGCCAAGCAGGGCGTCCGGATCAACGTCGTCTGCCCGGCGTTCACCGAGACCGGCATGACCGAGCGCTGGCTCGCGGACGCCGAGTTCGCCGAGTTGGTCAAGTCCTTCAACGCCCAGGGCCGCTATGCCGCCCCCGAGGAGATCGAGGGCTTCATCCTCCTGCTCGCCTCCGACCGGGGCTCGTTCATGACCGGTGGCGTGTACCCGATCGACGGCGGCCAGACCGCCCACTGACGTATCCGCAGCGAAGCACGTAACCGCACGAGAGGAGCGGGCTAGTCATGCCGAAGTTCCAGGTCGACGCTGAATACGATGTGGTCGTCGTCGGGGGTGGCGCCGCCGGCAAGATGGCGGCGCTCACCGCCGCGAAAGAGGGTGGGCTGCGGGTCGCGCTGCTGGAGAAGATGCCGGAAACCGGTGGTACCTCCGTGTACACCGAGGACCTGACGGCGTTCAACTCCGTCGAGCAGCAGGAGCGCAAGACCCCGCCGACGTTCACCGGCACGCCGTTCGACCATTACCCCACCTATGCCGAGGGCTACACCCGGTACATGGATGTCAGCCACCAGCGCGCCAACCCCGACGTGGTGCGCATGCAGGTTCTGGAGACGGCCGAAACGGTCCAGATGTACCGGGATCTGGGCGCCAAGTGCGTCAATGTGTTCGTCTTCGCCTTCAACCAGCCGAACGAGCTCAACACGGCGCACCGTTACGAGGGCCTCGGTGCGCGCATGCAGGAGCTGTTGCTGGGCGCCACCGTGGACGCGGGTGTGGAGATCTTCACGTCGACCGCGGTCACGAAGCTCATGGCCAACGGCGGTGTCGTCGAAGGCGTGGAGGCGGTGGACGCGGACGGCAACAAGATGCGCGTCGGCGCCAAGGCGGTCATTCTTGCCACCGGCGGATTCGGCAACGATCCCGCGATGGTCAAGAAGTACGCCTGGCAACGGTGGTCGGCCAACTACACCTCCCAGTGCGTTCCCACCGAGAACAACGGTGACGGCCTCAACATGGCGCTCGAGGTCGGTGCCGACGGCACGACGGCACCCGGCGCGGTCATGAACATCCCGGTCTCGTGGGGCAAGAGCCTCGATTCACACACCACAGGCGCGGGCATTCAGCCCGTCATCTGGGTGAACGTCCGTGGCGAGCGCTTCGCGAACGAGGAGATGGGCTTCAGCTTCATGAACGCCGGCTCGTCGATCATCAAGCAGCCGAGGGCCACGGCGTACGCGATCCTGGATTCCGACCAGGTCACGTACTACATGGAGGAAGGCTCCGAAATCGGCCTGGGCGAGTTCATCGTCTTCAAGCAGAAGCTCACGTCGCTCCTGACGGAGCTCGAGCAAGACGTCGTGGCCGGTACCGCCTGGAAGGGCGGCACCATCGAAGAGCTCGCGAACGCGATCGACGACGTGGACCATGACGCCCTGATCGCGACCCTGCGCGAGTACCAGGGGTTCTGCACGGCGGGCTTCGACGCCAAGTTCTTCAAGGACGCCCAGTACCTGCGCCCGCTGGGCAAGGCCCCGTTCTACGCGATCCGCATGTCTGCCAGCGTCCTGTGCACCATCGGCGGTATCCGCGTCAACGGCGACATGCAGGTGACGGATGAGGACTACCGACCCATCCCCGGCCTGTACGCCGCGGGGAACGACGCCAGCGGCCTGTACGGCGACTCGTACAACCTGGACTGCCCGGGCACGGCGAGCGGGTTCGCGCACGCGTCAGGCCGCAAGGCCGCGCGGCACGCGATTCGGGTCATCAAGAGCCGCATGCAGTAGCGCTCAGGGCAGGTGTCCGGGCGGCGTGGGACAAATCCGTGCCGCCCAGACACCTGTCCCTGATCCACGAACGAGGGCGGGGTGGATCCACCCCCTCGACGTCAGGCCGCGAGCTGCCGGCACGCGGGTCGTGTCCATGTCGTGAGTTGAACCCGGCCAGGTCCGGGTACGAACAGACGAGCAAAGGAGCTCAGAAGGACATGTTCAAGAACAAGAACGAACGAATGCCGATGTGGCTCGCCGTCGGCATCAGCGTGGTGGTCGGCCTTCCGTTGGGCTTGTGGTTGGGCGGCTTCAGCCTCGCGCTGTGGCTCGTGTTCACGGTCTGGGCGGTGTACCTGGCCCTGGGCGGGACGCCCCGGGGCGGCGTGAAGACCATGCACGCCTACCTCGGCGGCGCGGTCTCGGCCGCCCTGGTGCAGCTGCTCTGCCTGCGCCTGATCGGGTGGATGAGCAGCCCGAGCCTGTGGACCTTCTCCAACGGGCTGCCGATCATCCCCGTGGTCATCGCCTACTTCGTCGGGTTCTGCGTGGTCGTGTGGTGGATGAAGTTCTCGAAGAACTGGCAGGCGTCGTCCCTCGCCTACTTCTCCGGCATCTCGCTGACGCTGGCGTGCATCTTCACCGGTGCCGGCAACAACTCGTACATCGCGCACAACCCCAACCAGTACGTCATGGTCATCGGTGCCCTGATCGTGTCCCTGCTCTCGGCGTTCGGCGGCTGTGTCATCGCGTTCATCAGCGTGTGGCTCAACGGCGCCAAGCAGCCGGCGCCGGCGCCGGCCGAGGCCAAGGAGCCGGTGACGGCGGTCGGGGCCTGAGCCCCGCGTCGCGGGGAGGGGGTGGCGGGCGGCCCGCCGAGGGGGGAGGGCCGCCCGCGGCCGGGTGGGGCGGGTGTGCCCGCTGACGTAGGATCGGGGGTCGCCTGCGTGCGGTCTCCGCGTTGTCGTCGTGCGCCGCCGCGCAGCGCCAGCCGGACGTGCCGGCGCCCCCGGACCACCAACTGGAGTGCATCAACGTGAAGAGCGCCGTCGAGACCTTGGAGCCCACCAAGGTCAAGCTGACCGTCGAGGTGTCCTACGACGAGCTCAAGCCGAACATCGACGAGGCCTACAAGCACATCGCCGAGCAGGTGAACGTGCCGGGCTTCCGCAAGGGCAAGGTGCCGCCGCGGATCATCGACCAGCGCATCGGGCGCCCCGCCGTCATCGAGCACGCCGTCAACGAGGGCCTCGGCACCTTCTACGCCCAGGCGGTCCGCGAGAACGACCTCCGGCCGCTCGGTCAGCCCGACGTCCAGGTGACGGCGGTGCCCGGCCTGACGTCCACCGCCCCCGGCGAGGAGGGCGAGCTCCAGTTCACCGCCGAGGTGGAGGTGCGCCCGACGATCGAGGTCCCCGAGCTCGACACCATCACGGTGACCGTCGACGACGCCGAGGTGTCCGACGAGGACGTCCAGGGGCGCCTCGACGCGTTGCGCGAGCGGTTCGGCACGCTGGTCGGCGTCGACCGGCCGGCGCAGGAGGGCGACTTCGTCCAGGTCGACCTCGTCGCGACGATCGACGGCGCGGAAGTCGACAAGGTCTCCGGCGTCTCGTACCAGATCGGCTCTGGCAACATGCTCGCGGGGCTCGACGAGGCCCTGACCAGCCTCTCGGGGGGCGAGACCACGACGTTCGAGTCCACGTTGGTCGGCGGCGACCACGCGGGCGAGACCGCCCAGGTCACCGTCACGGCGGCGACGGTCAAGGAGCGCCAGCTCCCGGAGGCGGACGACGACTTCGCGCAGCTGGCCAGCGAGTTCGACACGCTCGACGAGCTGAAGGTCGACCTGCGCGAGCAGGTGACCCGGATCAAGGGCTCCAACCGCGCCGTGCAGGCGCGCGACAAGGTGCTGGAGGCGCTCGTCGGCGCCGTCGAGATCCCGGTGCCGGG
Organism: uncultured Cellulomonas sp.; assembly: GCA_964491965.1. Classification (GTDB taxonomy): domain Bacteria; phylum Actinomycetota; class Actinomycetes; order Actinomycetales; family Cellulomonadaceae; genus Cellulomonas. Next base: position 2,443 of record CAZBIO010000070.1, on the reverse strand, counting down.
TGGCGTGGTCGAGGCCGAGGTGGTGCGCCACCTCGAGGCCGAGGACCGCGTGGGGGACGACGAGCACGGCGCCGAGGTCCGTGAGGACGCCACCACCACGCTGCGCAACACGATCCTGCTCGACACGCTCGCGGAGAAGCTCGCGGTCAAGGTCAGCCAGGGCGAGCTCGTCGACTACCTGGTCAACGCGTCGCGGCAGTACGGCATGGACCCCAACACGTTCATCCAGACTCTGGACCAGCAGGGCCAGATCCCGGCGATGGTCGCCGAGGTCGCCCGGAGCAAGGCCCTCGCACTCGCGCTGCGCCGGGCCACGGTCGTCGACGCCAAGGGCGAGCCGGTAGACCTGTCGGAGTACGTCGGCACCGACGCGGACGACGAGGCCCAGGAGGCCGTCGAGGCGGCGCTGGCCGCCGCGACCGCGGACGGCGAGGGCGAAGGTGGCGGCGACGCCGCCACCGACATCAGCGCCGCGCTCAAGTAGCCCCTTCCCGCAGCGTCCGAGCATCCGTGGGGTAGAGCCCACGGATGCTCGGACGTTGCGCTGGTGGACGTGCGGGCTGGGCGGCGGCCCCGGTGCGCCGTCAGCGAAACGAGCCCGTCGGCGGGCCGGTCGGGTCGGTGCCCCGCGTTAGTGTCACTGCAGCGCGGGCCGGATCGTCGGCCCGGCGCCAGACCACCGACGAGGAGTCAGTCGTGAACGAGCAGGTACCGGCGTACGCCCGGACCGAGTCCCCGAACTTCGGCCTCAACGACCACATCTACAACCGGCTCCTGCGCGAGCGGATCATCTGGCTCGGCTCCGAGGTGCGCGACGAGAACGCGAACGCCATCTGCGCCCAGATGATGCTGCTCGCGGCGGAGGACCCGGACAAGGACATCTGGCTGTACATCAACTCGCCGGGCGGCTCGATCACGGCGGGCATGGCGATCTACGACACCATGCAGTACATCAAGCCGGACGTGGCGACGATCGCCATGGGCATGGCCGCGTCGATGGGTCAGTTCCTGCTCTCGTCGGGCGCCAAGGGGAAGCGCTACGCGACGCCGCACACCCGGGTGCTGATGCACCAGCCGTCCGGCGGCTTCGGCGGCACGGCGACCGACGTGCGGATCAACGCCGAGCTGATCCTCCACATGAAGAAGGTGCTCGCGGAGCTGACCGCGGAGCAGACCGGCAAGACGATCGAGCAGATCAACGCCGACGCCGACCACGACCGGTGGTTCACGGCGCAGGAGGCCCTGGAGTACGGGTTCATCGACCACGTCGTCACCTCGGCCGGCTCCGTCACCGGCTCCGGCGGCACCGCCTGACCCGCGCCCTTCGACCGACAGACTTCGAGGAGAACCCGTGAGCACCGAATCGCAGTTCGTCGCCCGGGCCGGCCACCTCGCCGGCCCCGGTGGCCTGGCCCCGGCGTCGCCGACCGGCCGCTACGTGCTGCCGCAGTTCGAGGAGCGCACCGCCTACGGCTTCAAGCGCCAGGACCCGTACACCAAGCTGTTCGAGGACCGGATCATCTTCCTCGGCGTGCAGGTGGACGACGCCTCGGCCGACGACGTCATGGCCCAGCTGCTCGTCCTGGAGAGCACCGACCCGGACGGCCTGATCACCGTCTACATCAACTCGCCCGGCGGCTCGTTCACGGCGCTGACCGCGATCTACGACACGATGCAGTACATCAAGCCGCAGATCCAGACGGTGTGCCTCGGCCAGGCGGCCTCGGCCGCCGCCGTGCTGCTGGCGGCCGGTACGCCCGGCAAGCGCCTCGCCCTGCCGAACGCGCGCGTGATGATCCATCAGCCGGCGATCGAGGGCACCGGGTACGCCCAGGCGTCCGACATCGAGATCCAGGCGAACGAGCTGATCCGCATCCGCGAGTGGCTGGAGCAGGCGCTCTCGCAGCACACCGGCCAGAGCGTGGAGCAGGTGCGCGCCGACATCGAGCGCGACAAGATCCTCACTGCGCAGGAGGCGGCGGCCTACGGGCTCGTCGACCAGGTGCTCGAGAGCCGCAAGGGCGTCATCGCGACGACGGTCCAGAGCAGCTGAAGACACGCCGACGGCCCCGGTGAGCGTCGCACGCCGGGGCCTTCGCACGTCACCGTTAGGGTCGGACGAGGTCGTCGTCGGACGCGGCGGCCGGCGGGCGCCGAACACGCCGGCCGAACGACGGAGGTTCGGCTGACATCCGCCCCCGCGGTGGTGTCCAATGGGGACGTGCCCCTCGTGGCGCGCGACGAGCAGCCGCACGGCTGAACGAGGAAGGGGATGCCAGTGGCCCGTATCGGAGACGGAGCCGACCTCCTCAAGTGCTCGTTCTGCGGCAAGTCGCAGAAGCAGGTCAAGAAGCTCATCGCAGGCCCCGGGGTCTACATCTGCGACGAGTGCATCGACCTGTGCAACGAGATCATCGAGGAGGAGCTCGCCGAGGCCACCGAG
>CAZBIO010000069.1:0-6013 GCA_964491965.1 uncultured Cellulomonas sp. | reverse complement strand
CTGGCCGACTACGGCGGATCCATCGCATGGGTCCAGGCGTGGCGAGACGCTGCGGGCGCGGACATCGAGGTCACCTGGGAAGACCGGCGCTGGGGGCGCGTCGGGACGCAGGCGGTGCCGACACGGGTGTGCGTCCGCGGTCCGGACGCGATCACCGCGGTCGCCGGCGCCGGCGTGCAATGGCGGCGGTGGCGGGAACGATCGATCGAGCTCATATCAGCGCTCGGCGACTCGGAGGCGTTCCGGGCATCGCTGGCCACCCATGCCCGCGTGATCGGCGAGCTCGACAGCGCCGACTTCCGCCGGCTCCGGGACGTCGCCGCCTGGCTGTGCGCGAACCCTTCGTCGGGCCGGTTCGTCAGGCAGCTGCCGATCCGCGGCATCGACACCAAGTGGCTTGAGCGCCATCGGGCGGTCGTCGAGGCACTTGTCGGCGGACAGGGACTCGGGCTGCGACAGCCGCCGGTCCTGACCAGGGTCCGCTTCCTGGATCCGGCGCTCGCCCCCGCAGGGGTCACCGACCTGACTGCGCCGCATGCGCAACTCGATGCGTTGACCGTCCGCCCCGCACGCGTCGTTATCGTCGAGAACCTGCAGACGTTCCTCGCGCTGCCGGAGCGCGCCGGGGTCGTCGCGATCGACGGCCGCGGGAACCTCGCGCCGCAGCTGGCTGCCATCGGCTGGGTCCGGGACGCGAAGGCTGTCTACTGGGGCGACCTCGACTCGCACGGTCTACGAATCCTCAGCCAGGCGCGCGGCGCCGGGCTGAGTCTGACTTCCTGCTTGATGGACCAGGAGACGCTGATGGCGTACCGCGACCTTTGGGTCGTCGAGCCGCAGCCGTACCGGGGCGCACTCACCCACCCCACCGAGCCGGAGCAGGCTGCCCTCACATCGCTCCGAGAGCACGGCGATGTCCGCCTTGAACAGGAGCGCATCGAGTGGGACTACGCGGTCGCACGCCTTGACTTGGCACTCAACTGACCCTCCGCTCGCGGGCCTACGGACACCCGACGGCCCCGACCCCGCGTGCGGACGCCGTGACTACGGCGCAACAAGGCTGTCGAGTCCTCGCGCTGCAGGTCAGCCTTTCCCGCCACGCCGTGGGTGCAGCGTCAGGGCCGTGGTACCGAGCTCGACAAAGTCGGCCTGCTCGAACGCCTGCACGATCGCGTCATGGTGTGCCGAGATGAGCGCCAGCAGGTCCCGGTTGCGCACGTTGCCAACGGAGATCAGCAGCAGACGCGTCGGGTGCCCGCCGGTTTCATGCGTGTGCCGAAAGTCCGAGTCCTTCGTGACGATCAACCGGTCTTCGGAGTCGGCGAAGCGGGTGATCTCGCTGTCGCTCGTGTTGCCGCCGGCCGGAAGGTGTTTCACGTGGATGGCGTCGTGCCCCAGCCGCTGCAGGTGTTCGACGAGCGTCTCAGGCAGCTGGGCGTCGACGATGAATCGCACGTGCGGACTGCGGCTTCAGGCGACGAACGACTGGACTTGGGCACCACCGGCGATCGAGGCGGCGTATTCCAGCGCCGCGAGCAGATCCTCGTGGCTCAGTTCGTCGTACTCGGCGAGCAGTTCGTCGAACGTCTCGCCTGCCGCGAGCAGTTCGAGGATCACTTGTACGGTTACCCGCGTGCCGCGGATCCGCGGCTTGCCGTGCACGACGTGAGGATCGACGGCGATTCTGTCGAGGTGCGTGGTCGTGGCGGTCATGGCGACAGTCTCGCATCCCGCCCAGCAACTCGGCAGGCACATTTGGTCGACGCCGACCTCGCGTCGCCGGGGGCGCAAGCAGTCGAGCGGCTGCCCCGTGCCACCGCCGGCGGTGGACAAGAAGTGGCCAGAAGGTCTGCGCGAGGTGGACCCGAGCGCGGGAGTCGATTGCGCGGTGCGTTGCGTATGGGACTCGAGTCTTGCGGAGGATCGTCAAGTCGGGTCGGGTCGTAACGGAACCGATTCTTCGTCGGCGGGCGTGTGGTGTGAGGATCTGCGCCGCCAGACCGGCACCCGGGGCGCCCGTCGACGCACGGCATGGTCGCGGTCAACCCAGCGGCTGGAACCTCAGGGCACGGTAGCCCGCGCTGCGCATCGTCGCACGCAGGCGGCAACTCTCTCGGAGTCCGGACTGGCGGGTTGCTCATCGGGCAACTCGGCGAGGACGCCGTCAGCAGCGCCGGTCAGCGCAGCGGGCGGAGTGGAGGCTCACGGGGCCAGCGTTGAGAGCGGCACGACGGCGACACCGTCATCGCGGGTGTAGCCGTAGCGGTCGGCGGTGACGACGACGAGTGCTGCGGGTTCGCCGGTATGCGTTGTGTCGATCTTCTCCACGAACCTGTGGAGGTTCGCAGCCGCCTCGTCCTCGTGCTCGCCGGAGAGCTTGACCTCGAAGGCTGCCCACGTTCCGTCGGGGAGATCGACGATCGCGTCGACCTCGAGGCCGTATTCGTCGCGCACGTGAAGCACGCGTCCGCCGAGCGCTTGGGCGTAGGCGCGCAGATCGCGGACGACCAGTGACTCGAAGAGCAACCCGAGTGTGTTGAGGTCACGTGTGAGCTGTGCTGGCGTGGCGCCGAGCGCTGCGACGGCAAGCGAGGGATCGACGAAGTGCCGTTTCGGGCTGACCTGAAGTCGGGCACGGGACCGCAGTTCGGGTGCCCATGCGTCCTGGTCCTCGACGACGAGCACACGGGCCAGCGCGTCGAGGTGCTCGGTCGCTGTCTCGGGCTTCATCGGTCGCTCGTCGGTGCCGACGTCTCTGGCGAGCTTGGAGGCCCTCACCGGTGAGGCGCTCGACCGCGCGACGGACCACAGGAGGCGTCGGACGCGCTCGGGGTCCCGGCGCACGCCAGTGACCTGAGGCAGGTCGACGCGAGTGAGGTCGTCGAGATAGGACCGTGTCGCCGCCATCGCGCGGACGACCGGTTGGCTTGGGAATCCGGGCCAGCCACCGACACAGATGGTCGCCACCAGACCGGCGAAGTCCAGTGCAGCCTGGCTCGATGGAGCGCGCTCGCCGGACATCAGTGACGCGAGCGAGACCTGTCGGGACGACTGCCCGAGCTCGGACAGGGTCATCGGCCGCATCCGGACCCGGGATGACTCGGCTGGCGCCCGAGTGCCGGGTGACGTCATCGGCCGGGGTCGCGGAACCCGTGAGGATGAACTGCCCGGGCGCCTGGCGGGTGTCGACCTGGTGGCGCATGAGGTTCCACGTCGCGGGAGCAAGCTGCCACTCGCCGATCAGGCGTGGCGTGGGGCCTTCGAGGATCTGGTCAGGGGCGAGTCGTGCGAGCGTCACCGGGTCCGGCAGCGAATCCAGGCGGACGTTGCTCGCAGAGTGTTGGAGGCCGGTTGCAGTCTTGCCGCGCGCAGACCTTCGATGAGGACCGCGCCGAGGGTTGCCAAGGCAGCATCGACTTCGGCGTCGACCACGCGGGGTATGTAGTCCGTCACGGCCGCCTCCGATCCACACTAGGGGGAAGAACCCCGGACTCTTGGGGCGATGAATACCGAGCCCATGGAGGGATTTGCCGCACGACGAGACGCTGCGATTCGGCGAGTGGGTCAGGTGTCTTGCACGTCGCATGCGCGCGGGGCTCCCGGCGCGTGCTGTAGCAACCGGAGTCGCGGAAGGCCGTCGACGACGACGTGAGCGCGGCACGGGCGCGATCTGATCCTCTTGGCGAGGCTCTGGGCCGACGACGACCGTGCCCACCTCACGGCTCATGCGGTGATGCGGGGTTGTCGACATACCGGTCATGGGGGCGGTGGACATCGACGTCGCGCTGGACGCCGCCATGTCTGCGACGACGAGAGCGCTGCAGCTGCGCCAGCTTCTCCACGACGGTGCACACCTTGGTGCGACGCCCGGCTGAAGGTAGTGAGTTACGAGTCTGTGGGCGCCGAGCCCTACGCTGCGATGACGGTTACCCCCGTTGGCCCGGCCGTTCGACGGCCGGACACCTCAAGGAGTTCGCGCGATGAGAGCTCTCTACAAGAGTGCTGCGGCGCCCGGTCTGACGTTGACCGAACGGCCCGAGCCGACGCCAGGCCGCAAGGACGTGAAGATCCGCGTGCAGCGCACCGGCATCTGCGGCACCGACCTGCACATCGAGCAGTGGGACAGATGGGCAGCCGACGCGATCGACGCGCCCCTGGTCCCCGGCCACGAGTTCTCCGGCAGGGTCGTCGAGGTAGGTGACGACGTCGGTTCCGTGAAGGTGGGCGACCTCGTCTCCGCTGAGGGCCATGTGGTGTGCGGCCAGTGCCGCAACTGCCGCGCGGGCCGGCGGCACCTGTGCATCCGGGTCTCGAGCCTGGGCGTCAACCGTGACGGGGCCTTCGCGGAGTACGTCGTCGTGCCCGAGAGCAACGTGTGGCATCACGCGGACGAGATCGACCCCGACCTGGCCGCGATCTTCGACCCGCTGGGGAACGCGGTCCACACCGCGCTCTCGTTCCCGCTCGTCGGCGAAGACGTGCTGATCACCGGGGCGGGCCCGATCGGACTGATGGCCGCGGCCGTCGCGCGGCACGTCGGCGCGAGGTTCGTCGTCGTGACGGACGTGAACGAGGCCCGGCTGGAACTGGCGAGGAAGATGGGCGTCGACCTCGCCATCAACGTGGCCCGGGACCGGATCGCCTCCGCCCAGGAGCGGCTGGGCATGCACGAGGGGTTCGACATCGGGCTGGAGATGAGCGGGAGCGCCGGCGCCCTGCCCGAGATGTTGGACAACCTGACGCACGGTGCCCGGGTGGCTCTCCTCGGGCTGCCGAGCCAGCCCATCGCCATCGACTGGGCCAAGGTCGTGTCCCACATGATCACGATCAAGGGGATCTACGGCCGCGAGATGTTCGAGACCTGGTACGCGATGACCGCGATGGTGAGCACCGGGCTCGACGTGTCACGCGTCATCACGGACCGGTTCCCGGCCTCCCGCTGGCAGGAGGCGTTCGCGGCCGCCGGGAGCGGGGAGCGGGGCAAAGTGATCATCGACTGGGACGAGGACTAGACCATGTACTCCACGGTCCGCGGCGAGCTCACGAGCACCCTCGCGGAGATCGAGGCAGCCGGCCTCTACAAGACGGAGCGTCAGCTCTCTTCCCCGCAGTCGTCGCGCGTGACGGCCGCCGGACGCAGCGTGCTGAACTTCTGCGCGAACAACTACCTGGGGTTCGCGGACCACCCGCGTCTGATCTCCGCCGCCAAGGCCGCGCTCGACGAGTGGGGTTTCGGGATGGCGAGCGTGCGCTTCATCTGCGGCACGCAGACGCAGCACGTCGAGCTGGAGCGGAAGATCTCGGCCTTCCTGCACACCGAGGCGACGATCCTGTTCCCGTCGTGCTTCGACGCCAACGGCGGGGTGTTCGAGGTGCTGCTCGGCGAGCAGGACGCGGTGATCTCCGACGAGCTCAACCACGCGTCGATCATCGACGGCATCCGGCTGTGCAAGGCGCAGCGCCTGCGGTACAGGAACCGCGACATGGCCGACCTGGAGGCGCAGCTCCAGGCGGCGAGCGGCGCGCGCCGCCGCCTCGTCGTGACCGACGGCGTCTTCTCCATGGACGGCTACCTCGCACCGCTCGACGCCATCTGCGACCTCGCCGAGCGGTACGACGCGCTCGTCATGGTCGACGACTCGCACGCGGCGGGCTTCGTCGGGCCGTCCGGCGCCGGCACCCCGGAGCTCTTCGGTGTGCGGGACCGGGTCGACATCGTCTCCGGCACGCTCGGGAAGGCGCTCGGTGGCGCATCCGGCGGGTACATCAGCGCGCGCGCCGAGATCGTGGAGCTGCTGCGGCAGCGGGCGCGGCCCTACCTGTTCTCGAACGCCGTGCCTCCGTCGGTCGTCGCCGCGTCCCTCGTCGCCCTGGACCTGGTGGCGGACGGTGCCGCGCAGCGTGCCCGGCTGTGGGCGAACGCGGCCGACTTCCGTGAGCGGATGCAGGCCGCCGGCTTCGACCTCCTGCCGGGCGAGCATGCCATCGTCCCGGTGATGTTCCCGGACGCACA
>CAZBIO010000068.1:0-2870 GCA_964491965.1 uncultured Cellulomonas sp. | reverse complement strand
TCTCCGCCCGCGCGCTGCTCCAGCCGGTGGTGGACGGGCTGGGTGAGCTGGAGCCGGTCGCGGTCCGCACCGGCGACCGTGTGGACCTCGGCGACCTGGAAACCCGCCTGACCAACGCCGCCTACACGCGCACCGACATGGTGGAGCGGCGCGGCGAGTTCGCCGTCCGCGGCGGCATCCTCGACGTGTTCCCGCCCACCGAGGACCACCCGCTGCGCGTCGAGCTGTGGGGCGACGAGGTCGAGGAGATCCGCTGGTTCTCGGTCGCCGACCAGCGCAGCCTCGAGGTCGCCGAGCACGGCCTGTGGGCGCCGCCGTGCCGCGAGATCCTCCTCACGGAGTCGGTCCGGGCGCGCGCCGAGGCCCTGAAGGTGCGCTTGCCGGGGGCGGTCGACATGCTCGACCGGCTGGCGCAGGGCATCGCCGTCGAGGGCATGGAGTCGCTCGCGCCGGCGCTCGTCGACCGCATGGTTCCGGTGCTCGACCTGGTCGACGCGGAGTCGCTGCTCGTCGTCGTCGACCCGGAGCGGGTGCGCCGCCGCGCGCACGACCTCGTCGCGACCACCGAGGAGTTCCTCGCCGCCGCGTGGACCGGCGCTGCCGCGGGCGGTGCCACGCCCCTCGACCTGTCGGCGGCCAGCTTCGCCACGTTCGCCGAGGTCCGCGCCCTCGCCGCGATCCGCGCCCTCGGCTGGTGGACCCTCAGCCCCTTCACCCTCGCGAGCGCCTCCGTCGCCCCATCCGCGGACCCGACCAGCACCTCCGGCGCGGAGTCCGCGGACCCGCCCACGAGCAGTGCCGCGCCCCAGTCTCTGGTGATCCGCGCCCGCGACGTCCGCCACTACCACGGCGAGCTCGACCGCGCGATCGACGACGTCCGCACCCACCAGCGCGACGGTTGGCGCCTGGTGCTCACCACGGAGGGCCACGGCCCGGCGCAGCGCCTCGTCGAGCAGCTGCGCGCCGCGGACGTCCCGGCGCGCCAGGTGCCCGGGCTGGACGACGAGCCCGAGTCGGGTGTGGTGCTCGTCGTGCCCGCGCTCGCCGGGCCGGGGTTCGCGTCCGACGAGCTGCGGCTGGCGGTGTTCGCCGAGTCGGACCTGACGGGTCGCGCGGGGACCAGCACGCGCGACATGCGCAAGATGCCGAGCCGGCGGCGCAACGTCGTCGACCCGCTCGCGCTGCGCCCGGGGGACTACGTGGTGCACGAGCAGCACGGCGTCGGCCGGTTCGTCGAGCTCGCGAGCCGGACCATCGGCAGCGGCGCGACCGCCGCCACGCGTGAGTACCTGGTGATCGAGTACGCGGGGGCGAAGCAGACGAAGAACGGCAGCCAGCCCGGCGACCGGCTCTACGTGCCGACGGACCAGCTGGACCAGGTGACCAAGTACGTCGGCGGCGAGGCGCCGACGCTCAACCGCATGGGCGGCGCCGACTGGGCGAAGACCAAGGGCCGCGCGCGCAAGGCGGTCCGCGAGATCGCCGGCGAGCTGATCCGCCTCTACAGCGCGCGGATGGCGACGCCGGGCTACGCGTTCGGCCCGGACACCCCGTGGCAGCGCGAGCTGGAGGACGCGTTCGCCTACGTCGAGACGCCGGACCAGCTAGCCACGATCGACGAGGTCAAGGCCGACATGGAGAAGACCATCCCCATGGACCGGCTGATCTGCGGCGACGTCGGCTACGGCAAGACGGAGATCGCGGTGCGCGCCGCGTTCAAGGCGGTGCAGGACGGCAAGCAGGTCGCCGTCCTGGTCCCGACGACCCTGCTGGTGCAGCAGCACCTGGAGACGTTCTCGGAGCGGTACTCGTCGTTCCCTGTCACGGTCCGCGCGCTGTCCCGGTTCCAGACGGACTCCGAGGCGAAGAAGGTGATCGCGGGCCTGGCGGACGGCTCGATCGACGTGGTGATCGGCACGCACCGGCTCATCACCGGCGAGGTCCGTTTCAAGGACCTCGGGCTCGTCGTCATCGACGAGGAGCAGCGCTTCGGCGTGGAGCACAAGGAGACGCTCAAGGCGCTGCGCACCGACGTCGACGTGCTGGCGATGTCCGCGACCCCGATCCCGCGCACGCTCGAGATGGCGGTCACCGGCATCCGCGAGATGTCCACGCTCGCCACGCCGCCGGAGGAGCGGCACCCCGTGCTCACCTTCGTCGGGGCGTACGACGAGAAGCAGATCACCGCCGCGATCCGCCGCGAGCTGCTCCGCGAGGGGCAGGTGTTCTACGTCCACAACCGAGTGGAGTCGATCGAGCGCGCGGCGCAGCGGATCGCCGAGCTGGTGCCGGAGGCCCGGATCGCAGTCGCCCACGGCAAGATGCACGAGCACCAGCTGGAGCAGGTGATCGTCGACTTCTGGGAGAAGCGCTTCGACGTGCTGGTGTGCACCACGATCGTCGAGACCGGCCTGGACATCTCCAACGCGAACACGCTGATCCTCGAGCGGGCGGACCGCCTGGGGCTCTCGCAGCTGCACCAGCTGCGCGGCCGCGTCGGCCGCGGGCGGGAGCGCGCGTACGCGTACTTCCTCTACCCGCCCGAGGTGCCGCTGACGGAGACCGCGCACGACCGCCTGGCGACGATCGCCGCGAACACCGACCTCGGCGCCGGCATGGCGGTGGCGCTGAAGGACCTGGAGATCCGCGGCGCCGGCAACCTGTTGGGCGGGGAGCAGTCGGGTCACATCGAGGGCGTCGGGTTCGACCTGTACGTGCGGATGGTGGGCGAGGCGGTGGCCGACTTCCGCGGCGACGCCCCGGCCGAGCAGCCGGACGTCACCATCGAGCTCCCGGTGGACGCGCACATCCCGCAGGCGTACGTCGCCACGGAGCGGCTGCGGCTCGAGGCGTACCAGAAGGTCGCCGCC
>CAZBIO010000067.1:0-12015 GCA_964491965.1 uncultured Cellulomonas sp. | reverse complement strand
GCCCGCTCCCCGCGGGTGCAGACGCCTCTTCACCTCCGGCAGCCGCCGATGCCACCCCGTTCCCGCCGGGTGCAGATGCCGCTCCACCTCCGGCAGCCGCGGGGGCGGATGCGCCCGCCTTTGCCGCAGGGGTGAGGCTTGGTTGCATCGTCGGGCACCCCCCCGCCACTAATCTCCGAAGCCTGTCGAACGTTTGTTCGATCCTATCGGAAGGGGAGGGCTCGGCGCAACCCGGAAACGGCACCTGACCTGCACAAACTATCGACCACGCCCAAACACGACAGCCCGGGCTGTGGGCGGCTCACCCAGTTCTGTGGGCGCTAAGGGCGACGTTCCCCGGCCATGAGCGACAGGGATCGGGGCTGTCGCTGGCGCGCAACGAGGCCCCCACCCAAGCCGTGTGGGTGGTTCGCGATACTTGAACCCGTCAGTCACTGCCTGGCCCGACGAGTCCGCGAACTTCGTCGCACACCGTCCGGTCGAACGAGTAGATCGGCGACGGGCCGCCGTCCCGATCGAGCACGTCGCCACGGCGTGAGGAACACGTGTTCAGCACGCCGGGGCGTCCCCGACGACGGCGCGGCCCGCCGACGGGCACCTCGTCAATGACGTCGTCGTGCCCCGGCCCCCCGGCGCGTCCCTGCGCACGATAGTCAGACTGCTGACAGTCCGGGCGACCGGGAAACGGCGGAGGTCAGGACGCCGTCGGCACGCCCGGAGGCGCCAGCATCAGGTGGCGGATGGTGTCGTACGCCGCCGCGGTGTCCGGCCCCGTGCACTCGGTGAAGCCGCACGTCGGGTCCTCGATGCTGCCGTCGCGTCCCGCGAACACGACGTGCCCGACGAAGGCGCCGCCGGCGCCGCGAACCGAGGCGAGCGCGTCGCCGGAGAACCCCACGAGGAACCAGGGCCGGCTCGCCTCGATCGGGTTGTTCGCCATGTCCGGCATGGTGAAGCTCGGCAGTTCGATGACATCGGACCTGCTGCCGTCCGTCTGCGCGATACCCGCGGGCGAGTAGTAGAAGACACGGGCGCCCGCGAGGTCCGGTGGCGTGGTGCCGAACGCGAACCAGCGCTCGTCCGGTGTGCCCGCGAACGCGGCCTCGGCGGAGTACACCACGGTGGCCCAGGGGCCGAGCGCCTCCTTGGTACGCGGCTCCGCGCCCATGCCGCCCTCCGCGCTGATCACGGAGAGACCCACCATCGCGTCGCTGTCGGAGCCGTCGCGGCCGACCCGCACGATCGTGTCGCCGAATCGGCCCACGGCGACGAGGCCGCCCTCGCCGGGGATCGGACCGACGGCGGCGAGCACGCCGGGCGCGAGCGTGGCCGACGGCGGGATGCCGGTGGCCGGGGGTGGCGCGGGAGTGGACGGCGCCGGCCCCGTGCCGTCCGCCACGCCGGGGGACGGCACACCCGTCGGAGTGGCGGTCGGCTCGTCGGTCGGAGTGGCGGTCGGCTCCGCGGTCGGGGCGGTCGGCTCCGCGGTCGGGACGACGAATCGCGGCACCGCGGCATCGGCGAGGGTCGCGTACGGGAGGCGCTCGATAGCGCACGCCGCCGGGTCCCCGCAGCCGGGGATCACCACGGCGCCGTCCGAGCCGACGAACGTCACCTGCCACTCGCTCGCGTCGAACCGGCGAGCGGCGTCCCCGCGCAGGACGACGGCATAGAGCAGCCGGCCGTCGTCGGTCGGCGCGCGGAACGTCGGCAGCTCGATGGTCGTCACGTGGCCGGAGGCGCCGAGGTCGAAGCCACCCGCGCTGCTGAGCAGGGCGACGGGGTCGCGCAGGTCGGCGGGGACGGCGCCGGTGACGATGTAGGCGTCGCCCGACGGGTTGCCGATGGCGTCGGGGTCCGGCGTGACGGAACTCGGGCGGTCGTCGTCCATCCGCCAGGTCACCCCGCCGCTGCCGTACTCGCCCTCCCACCACCAAGAGACGTCGACCCCTTGCCAGGTCGACCACAGGTGCCAGCCGGTGGAGGGTCGGACCGTCAGGTTCCAGTCCGCGATCTGATTGACGACGAGCGCACCCTGCTCGGTCACCGCCGGGACGTTCACCGCCTGGATGTCCTGCGTCAGCACGGCGACCTGCCCTTCGCCGACCGGGCGCGGCGACTGCGTGACGGCCGCGTCGCCGGCGGGGGGGATGTCGAGGCGTCCGGTGACCGCCGCCGGGACGGTGACCGCCAGGGCGAGGACCGCCGCGCCCGCCGTCACGGCGCCCGCCCAGCGGCGGGCGCGGATCCGGTGTCCGCGGCGCCTGACCGCGACCTCGTCGGGCACCCATGCCGCGCCCGGGACGGCGGCGGCGAGGCGCTGGAGGGTGTCGACGGTGCGGGCCTCGTCGATGCTGCTCATCGCGCGCCTCCCTGGGACTCGAGAGCGGCGCGCAGCACGGCGAGCGCGCGCGAGCCGTTGGACTTCACGGTGCCGACGCTGATGCCCAGGTCGGCGGCGACTTCGGCCTCGGACAGCCCGACGAGGTGACGCAGCACCACGACGCGGCGCTGGCGCGGGTTGAGCAGCGCGAGCGCGCGGGCGAGCTGGTCGCGGTCGTCGGCGCGCGACTGCGGCGGAGCCCCGGGCTCGTCGGGCAGCGCCTCGGGGGAGGTGAGCACCTCGCGACGCCGCCGCCGCCACGTGTCGATCCGCAGGTTGACCAGGACGCGGCGCGAGTAGGCGAGCGGCTCGCCCTCGCGGGCGCGACCCCACGAGGCGTAGGTCCGGGCGAGGGCCTCCTGCGCCAGCTCCTCGGCGCGGTGGGCGTCGCCGACGAGCAGCCACGCGGTGCGGCGCAGGTCGCCGGCGTGCTCGGCCATGAACGCGGTGAACTCGGCGTCGCGGCCCGCAGGGGCGCCGTCGCCGGTCGCCACAACGGGCGCGAACTCCGGCGGTGCCGCGGTCCCGTCGTCGGTGCCGCTCATGGTCCTCACACACTAGACACGCAGCACCGGCGCCGAACGTTCCGTGACTGCCAGCTGCTGCGTGGGCTGAGGCGGCACGGCGGGGCCGCTCGTTGCGCTACTGCCGGGGCATCGTGCCGCCGAGCGACGTGACCATGGCGGCAAGGTGCTCCAGACGGATGCCAGCCGCATCGCACATCGCCCGCCCGTCCGGGCCGCACGCGTCGCTCACGATCGTGCCCGAATCGTCGCCCGCGACGACGTAGACGTGGGCCGGGGGGGATGCGGCCACCGGTTGACCAGGCAGTGAGACCGGCGCGAAGCCGGGCTGGATCACCGCCGCGAACACCAGCCGGCCCGAGCCACTCGGATCTGGGATGGTGGGCAGCTCCAGCCACGTGGTGGTCGCGCGGTCGGCTGTCGGCCGCGGCTCGGGGAGCACGAGCGCCACACGCGGATTCGGGATCCACGACGGCACGGTGCCGGCCACGACGTACGCGACCTCCCTTGCCGGGGTGCCGGCCTGGTACCCGCCACCACCGACGAAGGGCGAGGAGTCCGTCGACCACGACAGCACCCGCAGGCCCCACTGGTCCCGAGCCCACCCGTCGGGGTCGTCGACCCCTTGGACGATCCCGTCGCCGTCCGCTGGAGCCTCGTCGAATGGTGCGGCACCGACCGACCCGTCATACGGGGCGAAGCCGACGGAGAGCGTGCGTGCCCCGGGCGCCGGGTAGTCGAATCGCAGGCCCGTGTCCCACCACGGTCCGCCGTCGGAGCCGGAGGTGACGGTGAGCGCGTTGCTGGCCGTGATGCCGGGCGCGAGTTCCACCACCTGGCCGGTGCCGATAGTGCGGGGCGCCTGATCCGCGGGCGCGACCGTGCCGCGCGACCCGTCGAGGACCGCGACGCCCATCACGCCGGCGACGGCCACGGCGGCGATCCCCGTGGTCGCCGCCGTGCCGAGTGCCCACCGCCGACGGCGTCGTCGGTGTTGGCCGCGACGCACGGTCTCGCCCAGGTCGAGCGCCATGGGCGGCGTCGCGAGGGCGGCACGCTCACGCAGCGCGACCGCGTACTGCTCGTCGGTGAGGGTCATCGCCCGCTCCTCGGTTCGTCGTCGGGCTCGTGGAGCGTGGCGCGCAGCGTCGCCAACCCGCGCGAGGCGGTGGACTTCACGGTGCCGACGCTGATCCCGAGGGCGGCGGCCACGTCGGCTTCGGGAAGGCCGACCAGGTGGCGGAGCACGACGATCCGCCGCTGGCGGGGCGTCAACAGCGCGAGCGCACGCACCAGCAGGTCGCGATCGTCGACGTGGCGCTCGGCCTCCGGCGCCGCCCGGTCCGGCAGGAGGTCGGGTGGTGAGAGGACCTCGCGTCGCCGGCGCCGCCAGGTGTCGACGCGCAGGTTGGCGAGGACGCGGCGGGCGTAGCCGAGGGGGTCGTCGTTCCGGATCCGGTCCCAGGTGGCGTAGGTCCGCACGAGAGCGGCCTGGGCGAGCTCCTCGGCGCGGTGCGCGTCGCCGACCAGGAGCCACGCGGTGCGCAGGAGGTCGTCACCGTGCTCGGTCATGAAGGCGGCGAACTCCGCGTCCCGTCCCGGCCGGGTGCCGGACGGGACCACGGACGCGCTCTCGGCAGCCCCTTCGGTCGCCGAGACGTCGTCGACGTCGGCCTCGCTCATCGTGCCCACACACTAAGGACGCACGACGAGCCCGCGGCGTTGAGTGGCCTCGCGGCCTCGTCGGACGCGTCCTGCTGGGCGGAGGACCACCACCGGCGTAGGGGACAATCGTCGGGTGACCGTCCAGACCCGCGTGCTGCCGCCGCTGCGCCTTGGCCCCATCACCGTGGACACGCCCGTGGTGCTGGCGCCGATGGCGGGCGTGACCAACGCCGCGTTCCGGCGGCTGTGCCGGGAGAGCGGCGCTGGTCTCTACGTCGCCGAGATGGTCACCAGCCGCGCGCTCGTCGAGCGCAACCCGGAGTCCCTGCGGATCACCTCGTTCGAGCCCGACGAGCGACCACGGTCGGTGCAGATCTACGGGGTGGACCCGGCGACCGTCGGCGCGGCCGTGCGGATGCTCGTGGCCGAGGACATGGCCGATCACGTCGACCTCAACTTCGGCTGCCCGGTGCCCAAGGTGACGCGCCGCGGCGGGGGAGCGGCGCTGCCGTGGAAGACGGAGCTGTTCGCGGCGATCGTCGGCGCGGCGGTGCGCGAGGCGTCGCCGGCGGGCATCCCGGTGACGGTCAAGATGCGCAAGGGCGTCGACGACGAGCACCTGACCTACCTCGAGGCGGGGCGGATCGCGCAGGACCTCGGCGTGGCGGCCGTCGCGTTGCACGCGCGCACGGCGGCCGACTACTACTCGGGCACGGCGGACTGGTCCGCGATCTGTGCGCTCAAGGCGGCGCTGGACGTCCCGGTCCTGGGCAACGGCGACATCTGGTCGGCCGAGGACGCGCTGGCGATGGTCGCCGAGACCGGGTGCGACGGTGTCGTCGTCGGGCGCGGGTGCCAGGGACGGCCGTGGCTCTTCGCGGACCTGGCCGCCGCCTTCGCCGGGTCCGACGAGCGCGTGCGCCCCTCGCTCGGCGAGGTGGCGCGAGTGCTGCGCCGGCACGCGGCGCTGATGGTCGAGTACTACGCCGGCGAGGAGTTCCGGGCCTGCCGCGAGATGCGCAAGCACATGGCCTGGTACCTCAAGGGGTACGTGGTGGGTGGGGACCTGCGGGCGCGCCTGGCGATGGTGTCGTCGCTGGGGGAGCTCGACTCGCTGCTCGCGGAGCTCGACTGGGACCAGCCGTACCCGGGCGAGGCCGCCGAGGGCCAGCGCGGGCGGCAGGGGTCGCCCAAGAAGCCGCACGTGCCGTACGGGTGGCTCGACGACCGCGAGCTGTCCGACGAACTGCGGTGGCAGCTGGCGGAGGCGGAGCTGTCGGTCTCCGGGGGGTGAGCCGTGTGGGGCGTCGCGCCGCGGCGTCGCGCGTGACCGTCCGAGCCTCGTGAGCCGCCCACAGCCCACCCGTGAACCTTGGCACCTCCCACGTATGCGCAGGTCAGATGCTTGTTCGTCGTGCACTGGTCGTCGCCTTGCGATAGGGTTCGAACAGGCGTTCGAGAGTTGGTGGAGGGGGGCGTGAGCGGTGGAGCGTGGCGTGACATCGGCGTCACCCGCTGCGTTCGTCGCGCTGGAGAGTGCCGCGCGGGCCGCCCTGGCGACCGCCTCGGGCGCCGACGAATGGGACGCGGCGACGCGGCGTGGCGTGCTCGCTCTCCTCGATCGGGTCGCCAACGCCACGACGGTGGCGCGCGGCCGCGTCATCACCGCCGAGAAGGATGCCGGCACCTGGGCGTTGCGCGGCGATCGGGACCTCGCGGGGTTCCTCGGTCGGGAGTCGCATCAGGGGCGGAGTGCCGGATCGGCGGCGGTGGGGCAGGCCGCGACGCTGGCGACGATGCCGGCGGTCGCGGACGCGCTGGTCGACGGGCCGGTGACGCCGAGGCACGTGGACGAGCTGACACGCGCGACCGCCGTGTCGCCGCGACTGGCGGAGCAGCTGGCCTCCCGGGAAGGTCAGGAACGGGTGGTCGAGCTGGCGCGGCGGTTCGACGGGCAGGAGTTCGGCCGGCAGCTGCGGGTGATGGGTGCGGCGGTCGATCCGGTCGCCCGCCAGCGCGAGCACGAGGCCCAGCGCCGCGAGCGGTTCTTCAACCTGAGTCAGGGGCCGCACGGCACGCGGATCAAGGGATACCTGGACACGATCAGCGGGTACCGGCTCGGCAAGGCGATCGAGGCGCTCGACCCGCGACCGGCCGAGGACGACGACCGGTCGTCGGCGCAACGGCGCGCGGATGCACTGGTCGCGATGGCCGAGTCGGTGCTGCGCGACCCGGGCACGACGCCCGGCTCGGTCGCGCCGGCGCAGGTGGTGGTGACGTTCCGCGAGGAGACGTGGACGGCCCTGCGCCGCGGCGGCGGGAGACTCGCCGAAAAGGACGTTGAAGGGCGGAGCCCCGCTACGAGGTCCGATGCCCACGGCGGTGGTTCTCTCGGGGTTGGCTCGACGAGCGTTCGTCCCGGTGACGGTTCGACGATCGCCGTGGTGGACGCCCTGGTGGGTCGGGCTCCGGTGGTCGACGAGGACGGGAACGCCTGGCCCGCCGGTGAGATCGCCCGGGTTCTGTGCGAGTGCGAGCTGACCCGCGCCGTGCTGGGCTCGGGCAACGAGGTTCTCGAGCTGGGGCGTGGGGTCCGCCGGTTCGACCGGCGGTTCTTCGCGGCGCTCATCGCGGCCGGCTGGCGCACCTGCGCCTGGCCGGGCTGCGGCATGCCGCTGCGATGGAGCGAGCTCCACCACCTGCGATGGTGGCAGCGCGACGGTGGCCGCACCGAGTTGGCCAATTGCGGGCCGTACTGTCGCGCGCACCACCTGTACATCCACGACCACGACGTCCGCATCACCCGCCGCCCGGACGGCTCGTACGAGCATCGACGACCCGACGGCACGCCGATCGGGATCACGCATCCGGGCGCGGGTGGTGGAGAGGACGCAGGCGAAGGCCCACCGGGCGGGGCGCTCGTTGGGGACGCTTCCGTGAGACCTTCGTCGCCGCCCGACGACAGCGCGCGCCTGGAACAGGCTGCGCTCTGGCCGGACTGAACCGCCCGGGGGGGGGCCAGCGGTTCACGCGTGCCAGCGGTGGGCAGGGCGAGTGGTACCCGCCGGCTACCGGGTGAACCAGACGGTCGTGTCGGGCGGGACCGCCGTCGCGCCGGCGAGGTCCGCCGACGCGAGGAGGACGCGCACGCCCTCCGGCGCGGGAGCGGCCGACGACCCGAGGTTGGCGACCACGAGCACCTCGCCGTTCGCGTAGGCCAGCACGGACTCGTCGTACCCGCCGAGCCAGGCGAGCGACCCGCTGCCGAGGGCGCGCTCGCGGCGCAGGCGCAGCGCGGCCCGGAACATCTCGTAGGTGCTTCCGGGCACTCCGCGCTGCGCGTCGACGGCGAGCGCGGCCCACTCGGGCGGCTGTGGGAGCCAGGTGGCCCCCGTCGGCGAGAAGCCGAACCCGGCCTCGTCGGGCGACCACGGGATCGGCACGCGGCAGCCGTCCCGCCCGAGCTCTTCGCCGTGGGTGCGGGCGAACGTCGGGTCCTGCCGCACCGAGTCGTCGAGCGCCGTGTGGTCCGGCAGCCCCAACTCCTCGCCCTGGTACACGTACGCCGAACCCGGCAGCGCGAGCGTGAGCAGCGACGCGGCGCGCGCCCGGCGCAACCCGAGGTCGGCGTCCGGCTGCTCGTCGTGCGCGCCGATCCCGTTGGGCCGGCGGGTGGGATCGGTCAGGCCGAACCGGGAGGCCGGCCGGATCCCGTCGTGGTTGGACAGGACCCAGGTGGTGGGCGCGCCGACCGCGTCGTTCGCGGCGTAGGACTCGTCGATCACCCGCCGCAGGGCTTTCGGGTCCCATCCGGCGGTGAGGTACGGGAAGTTGAACGCCTGGTTCATCTCGTCGGGCCGCACGTACCGCGCGATGCGCGACTCGGGCTCCACCCACGCCTCGGCGACCAGAACCCGCTCGCCGGGGAAGGAGTCGAGCACCGCGCGCCACGAGCGGTAGACCTCGTGCACCCCGTCCTGGTCCCACATCGGGCTGCCGCGGTGGGCGGTGAAGTCCTCGGTGTCGCCGTCGGCCTCGGCACCCCCGTGGTGGTCGGGCAGCCCCGGCGCCTTGACCAGCCCGTGGGCGACGTCCACCCGGAACCCGTCGACGCCGCGCTCCAGCCAGAACCGCAGAACGTCCTCGAACTCGGCGCGGACCTCGGGCAGCGACCAGTCGAGGTCGGGCTGCCGCACGTCGAAGAGGTGCAGGTACCACTGCTCGGGCACCCCGTCCGTGACGAGCCGGGTCCACGCGGAGCCGCCGAACACCGAGCGCCAGTCGTTCGGCGGCTCGTCGCCGCCCGGCCCGTGCCCGTCCCGGATGATGTACCGCGCG
Source organism: uncultured Cellulomonas sp. (assembly GCA_964491965.1). Taxonomy (GTDB): domain Bacteria; phylum Actinomycetota; class Actinomycetes; order Actinomycetales; family Cellulomonadaceae; genus Cellulomonas. Next base: position 3,105 of record CAZBIO010000067.1, on the reverse strand, counting down.
CGCTCCGGCGAACCGGACACGGCGGCGCGCGCGGCGCGGAACCACGGGTGCTCGTCGGACGTGTGGTTCGGCACAAGGTCGACGATGACGCGCAGCCCGAGCTCGTGTGCCCGCGCGACGAGCGCGTCGGCGTCCGCCAGGGTCCCGAACAGCGGGTCGACGTCGCGGTAGTCCGACACGTCGTACCCGCCGTCCGCCTGCGGCGACCGGTAGAAGGGGGACAGCCAGAGGGCGTCGACGCCCAGCTCCGCGAGGTGGTCCAGGCGGGACGTGATCCCGGGAAGGTCTCCGATCCCGTCCCCGTCGGAGTCGGCGAAGGAGCGCGGGTACACCTGGTAGATGACGGCGTGCCGCCACCAGGCGTCGAGCGCGCCGGGCCCGCTAGGCGCGCCGGGTCCGCCGGGCGCGCCGGAGACGAAGCCGGCGTGCACGGTGCGGGTGGCGCGGCCGAACGGCGCGGTCACGCGACGACCACCGCGTCGCCGGCGGTCGCGGTCGTGGTCGCGATCGCTGGCGCGGTGTGCGTCGAGCCGCGCACCACGAGCTCGGGGTGGAACAGCAGCTCGGAGCGCGACATCGGTGTTCCTCGGATCTCGGAGACGAGTGCGTCGACGGCGGCGCGGCCGATCGACGCGACGGGCTGGCGGATGGTGGTCAGGGGCGGCTCGGTGAACGCGATGAGCAGCGAGTCGTCGAAGCCGATCACCGACAGGTCGTCGGGCACCGCGAGTCCCCGCGACCGGGCGGCGCGGATGGCGCCGAGCGCCATGAGGTCGGAGCCGCACACCACCGCGGTGTGGCCGGTGTCGATCAGCTCGTTGGTCGCGGCCTGCCCGCCCTCGACCGTGAAGAGGGTGGAGACGACGTGCCGCTCGGGCACCTCGTCGTGCAGGTGCCGCCGCAGCGCGTCGAGGAAGGCGTCGCGCTTGCGCCGGGCCGGGACGAACCGCGTGGGGCCGACGGCCAGGCCGATCGAGCGGGGCCCGAGCGAGACGAGGTGGCGGATCGCCTGTTCCATCGCGGCGGCGTCGTCGGTGGACATCGCCGGCGCGTCGACGCCCTCGGCGTACCCGTTGACCAGCACCAGGGGCACCCCACGGCTGCGCAGCCGGTGGTAGCGCTCCAGGTTGGCCGTGGTGTCCGCATGTAGGCCGGAGACGAACACGATCCCGTCCACGCCGTGCTCCAGGAGCATGTCGACGTACTGGTCCTCGGTGGTGCCGCCGGGGGACTGGGTGCACAGGAGTGGCGTATAGCCGCGGTCGGACAGCGCCGTCTCGATCACCTGCGCGAACGCCGGGAACACCGGGTTGCTCAGCTCGGGGACGACGAGCCCGACGAGCCCTGCCGGCCGGGTCCGCAGCCGCTCCGGCCGCTCGTAGCCGAGGATGTCGAGCGCGGTGAGGACCGCCTGTCGTGCCTGCGCGGAGACGCCGGTCTTGCCGTTGAGCACGCGGGAGACGGTCGCGGTGCTCACCCCGGCCTGTTCCGCCAGGTCGGTCAGCCGGGTGCGCGCCGGAAGCGTGGTCACGCGTCCTCCTCGTCCGCCCCTGCAGGTCCTGGTCGCATGCGACGCCGATCGTTCCACGGTGCGACGACGACGGACCGCGACGTCCGTCGGCGCGCCGTCGCAACCGTTGTCTGAAAGTTACCGTAACGGGTTGCAAGGATGCGGACAACTAGTTAGCGTCCTCGGCATCAGGCCAGCGTCGGCGGATCTCGTCGAACGGTGGCTCTCATCTTCGAACGAGGAGCGAATCGATGCGACGGAGCATCCCTCTTGCCGCGGTGGCCGGGCTGACCCTGGTCCTCTCCGCGTGCAGCGGCTCCGGCGGCACGCCGGAGGAGCCGACGACGGGCGGCGAGCAGACCGAGACGACGCCGGCCGGAGAGACCAGCGCCCCGCCCGCCGCGGCGGGCAACCTGACGGTGTGGGTCGACGAGACCCGCCAGGCGGCGGTCACCGCTGCCGCCGCGGACTTCCAGGAGCAGACCGGCGTCACCGTCGACGTGGTCCTGAAGAACTTCGAGGACATCCGGACGGACTTCATCGCCCAGGTGCCCACGGGCGAGGGCCCGGACATCACCGTCGGCGCGCACGACTGGCTCGGCGAGCTGACCAAGAACGGCGTGGTCCAGCCGCTCGAGCTCGGCGACAAGGCGTCCGAGTTCGAGCCGGTGTCGGTCGCGGCGTTCACGCAGGACGGCCAGGTGTACGGCCTGCCGTACGCGGTGGAGAACATCGCCCTGATCCGCAACACGGACCTGGCACCGGAGGCCCCGGCGACGTGGGACGACGCGATCGCCGCGGGCCAGGCGGCCGGCACCAAGTACCCGTTCCTCATCCAGACAGGCACCGAGGGCGACCCGTACACGTACTACCCGTTCCAGACGTCCTTCGGCGCGCCGGTGTTCGCGCAGAACGACGACGGCTCGTACCGGCCCGAGCTGACGCTCGGCGGCGACCCCGGGCACGCGTTCGCCACCTGGCTCCAGCAGCAGGGGGCGGCCGGCCTGCTCTCGACGGACATCACGTACGACATCGCGGTCGAGGCCTTCAAGAACGGCGAGTCGCCGTTCATCGTCGGCGGTCCGTGGATGCTCGCCCAGTTCGAGGGCCTCAACCTGGCGATCGACCCGATCCCGACCGCCGGTGACCAGCCCGCCCAGCCGTTCGTCGGCGTCCAGGGCTTCTACGTCTCCGCCCAGAGCAAGAACGCCCTGGTGGCGACGGACTTCCTGGTGAACTTCCTGTCGACCAAGGAGGCCCAGCTCGCGCTGTACGAGGCGGGTGACCGGCCCCCGGCGCTGATCGCGGCCGCCGACGAGGCGTCGTCCAACCCGATCACGGCGGGCTTCCGCGCCGTCGGCGCGCAGGCGGTGCCGATGCCGTCCATCCCCGAGATGGGCTCGGTGTGGGCGTTCTGGGGTGTCACCCAGGCGAACATCATCTCCGGTGCCGCGGAGCCCGTCGGGGCCTGGGACAAGATGGTCTCGGACATCCAGGGCGCGCTCGGATAGCAGCCGCCCAGGGCCGGTCTCGGCCAGTGGTGCACGGGTGGGACCACACGGCGAGAATCGGTACACCACCACAACTTCGGCGGC
>CAZBIO010000066.1:0-2651 GCA_964491965.1 uncultured Cellulomonas sp. | reverse complement strand
TCGTGACGCCGATCACCGCGCCGGTGCCGACGCCCTCGGTGCCGCCGGTGGCCCGCGCGGCGACGAGCCCGTTCGCGAAGGCCCGGCCCGTCACGGTGCTCCAGTCCGCGGTGGCCGCGTCGGCGGCCGACGACGCGACGGTGGCGGCCGGCGCGCTCGAGGCATGGACCGACGAGCTGACCGACGGGGAAACGGGCACGGTCACCGTCGCGGCGAGCCAGTGGGCGACCGCCGAGGAGGCGACCGCCTACGCCGCGCAGCTGGTCGCCGCGCTGCCGACCGCCGCGCCGAGCCCGACCCCCAGCCCCGCGCCGACGGGCGCCGTCGAGCTGCCGCAGACCGGCGACGTGGTCGTCGACGGCGCGCCCGTTGGCACGTTCACCATCACGTCGGACGGCGCCGACGGCGTCGCGGTGTGGACCAACGGGACGGCGGCGTTCCGGCTGACCGGGCCGCTCGACCAGATCGTCGACCTCTACAACGCGTACGGGCTGTAGGCGGCCAGAAGACCCGGCCGGGCTCGACCGGGCCGCGGCCGAGCCCGACCGGGGGCTCAGGCGGCGGCGGGCCGCAGCACGTACCCGACGCCGCGCATCGTGTGCAGCATCGGAGCGTGCCCGGAGTCGATCTTCCGGCGCAGGTAGGAGACGTACAGCTCCACCACGTTGTCCCGGCCGGTGGCGTCCGTGCGCCACACCCGGTCGAGGATCTGCCGCTTCGACAGCACCCGGCGCGGGTTGGTCATGAAGTAGCGGAGCAGCTCGTACTCCGTGTCGGTCAGGGGGACCGGCTCGCCGCAGCGCCGCGCCTCGTGCGTGGCCTCGTCGAGCTCCAGGTCGCCGACGACGAGCACCGGCCCGCCGTCGACAGCGACGCCACCGGTCCGTGGCTGGCGTGCGGTCGTCGTGCTCATGGCTCAAGGATGCCCGCCGCGCCTGCGCCGATCCTGGGCCCTTTCTGGGAATCGCCTGAACACGACGGGCCGGCGGCGCACGGACTTGACCGCGCGTCGTAGAGTCCCACGGGACATCGGGACGGTGGGAGAGGCATGGCACGCAAGCTCGTCATCGTGGAGTCGCCCGCCAAGGCGCGCACGATCTCCGGCTACCTCGGCGATCAGTACGACGTCGAGGCGTCGGTGGGCCACATCCGCGACCTGCCGCAGCCCTCGGAGCTGCCCGCCGAGATGAAGAAGGGCCCGTTCGGCAAGTTCGCCGTCGACGTCGACAACGGCTTCACGCCGTACTACGTGGTGGACGCGGACAAGAAGAAGAAGGTCGCCGAGCTCAAGCGCCTGCTCAAGGAGTCCGACGAGCTCTACCTCGCCACCGACGAGGACCGCGAGGGCGAGGCCATCGCGTGGCACCTGCTCGAGGAGCTGAAGCCGAAGGTCCCCGTCAAGCGGATGGTGTTCCACGAGATCACGCGCGAGGCGATCCAGCGCGCCCTGACCTCGACCCGCGAGCTCGACGACCGGCTGGTCGACGCGCAGGAGACGCGCCGCATCCTCGACCGGCTGTACGGCTACGAGGTGTCGCCGGTGCTGTGGCGCAAGGTCCGCCCGGGGCTGTCGGCCGGCCGCGTGCAGTCCGTGGCGACGCGGCTCGTCGTCGAGCGCGAGCGCGAGCGGATGGCCTTCGTCGCGGCGGACTACTGGGACGTCGTCGGCACGTTCCGGGTGGACGCGCCCGACGAGCCCGCCTTCACCGCGCGCCTGACGAGCCTGGACGGGCACCGCGTCGCCACCGGCCGCGACTTCGACGACCGCGGCGCCCTCCGCTCGTCGGACATCGCGCACCTGGACGAGGCGGCGGCGGGCGCGCTGGTCGCGGCGCTCGCGGGCTCGTCGTACGCGGTGCAGAGCCTGGAGACCAAGCCGTACACGCGCCGGCCTGCGCCGCCGTTCACCACCTCGACGCTGCAGCAGGAGGCCGGCCGCAAGCTGCGCATGAGCGCCCGCGGGACCATGCGGACCGCCCAGACGCTGTACGAGAACGGCTACATCACCTACATGCGCACCGACTCGCCGACGCTGTCGTCGCAGGCGATCGACGCGGCGCGCCGCCAGGCGGCCGAGCTGTACGGGCCGGAGTACGTGCCGGACGCCGCGCGCGTCTACACGGCGCGCGCCAAGGGCGCGCAGGAGGCGCACGAGGCGATCCGCCCCGCGGGCGACCACTTCCGCACCCCGGCCCAGGTGGCGCGCGAGCTGTCGGGCGACCAGTTCCGGCTCTACGAGCTGATCTGGAAGCGGACGGTCGCCTCGCAGATGGCGGACGCCCGGGGGCAGACGGCCTCGGTGCGGCTGGCCGCGACGACGGCCGACGCCCGGGAGGCCGTGTTCGCCGCGTCCGGCACGGTGATCACCTTCCGGGGCTTCCTCGCCGCGTACGAGGAGGGCCGCGACACCGAGCGGTACGACGAGAACGGGGCCGCGTCGTCCGACGAGCGGCGCCTGCCGGCGATGACGCAGGGCGACCCGCTGACGGCGTCCGACCTGGCCGCCGACGGGCACACGACCACACCCCCGCCGCGCTTCACCGAGGCGGCGCTGGTCAAGGCGCTCGAGGAGCGCGGGATCGGCCGGCCCTCGACGTACGCGGCGACGATCTCGACCATCCAGGACCGCGGCTACGTGGTGACGCGCGGGC
>CAZBIO010000065.1:0-2971 GCA_964491965.1 uncultured Cellulomonas sp. | reverse complement strand
CCGTCCTCCACCGGCGCCCGCCGCGCGCCGCGGCCGGACACCGCCAGTCGCATCGAAAGAACGACGAGGCCGCTCACCGCCGGCAGAGTCGAAGGAGCGACGAGGCCGGTCACCACCGGGCGCGTCGAAAGAACGACGACGTCGGTCACCGCCTTCTGCGTCGAACGAGCGACGGGGCCGCCCCGAACCGGAGCCGCCCAACGAACGCGGCGACCGCCCGCTACCCACGTCCGACGAGCGACGGAGTCGTCCACCCTCGCCCTCGCCGTCTCGGCGCGGCCGGCCTCGGCCAGAATCGTCGGACCAGCGCGACGACCCGCTGCCTGCGGCCGTGTCGAAGGAACGGCGGGACCGCTCGCCCCCCGCCGCGTCGGGGGAACGACGAGGCCGCCCCTGCGCGGAGTCGTCAGACCACCGCGGCGGCCTGCCACCGGCGGCATCCGACGAACGGCGAGGCCGCGGCCCAGCGCCTTCGTCACCGCGACGTGACCACCCGGAGTAGTCCGACGAGCGGTCGTCGCCGCCGCGTGCATGCGGGTGATCGCTCCCGTACGGGCGACGCGGCCCGCCGCTCGAGGCCGAGCGGTCGTACCCCTCGCCTCCGCGCGGCCGATCGCCCCGCCCGGCACCAGACGCAGGTCCGCCGGCGCGCCGGCGACTCTGACCGCCGCCGTCGGAGCCGGTCCACGATCCGCGATCCCGCGAGGCGCCGCGCGGGCCGCCACCGGCCCGTGAGCCACCGGACGACGATCCGCCCGACGAGCCTCCCGCCCGTCGGCTGCCGCCGGCGCCTGGCCGGCCCTGTCCGGGCCCGCCGGGCCCGCGCCCGCGGTACCCGCGATCGTCGCTGTTCATCTGTAGCTCTCCTCGACTTGTGCGGCGCCCATCATCCCAGACGGGTGACCGTCGCCGCCCGGCGGGGAGAGCCACCGCCCTGCCGACAACGCGCGACGGCCGCCCCACCGAGGGAGCGGCCGTCGTCGTGCCCGTCGCGCCTACGAGATCACGCCGTGATTGTTGACGGGGCAGGAGCTGCTGGCGCCGTACTGGTATCCGTCCAGCGCATCCGTGAGCATCGCACCTACCGCGTTGAACGCGTTGAGAGGCCCGCCGGCGGACGGACCGCTGTACGTCTTCGGGGACGCCAAGACGGCACCCAACGTCACGCCGTCACCGAGTTCGGCTCCGTAGTACGCCACCGCGCCGGTGTCGTTGAACAGCGTGTCCTTCGTGTACCCGGTGAGGTCCCAGGCGGCCGGATCGGCGTTCTTCCAGAAGCCGGGCGAGCACCAGGCGAGCTCTTCGGTGTCCACCGGAGGCGGTGGATAGGCGGTCGACGTTGGCTGCTGCAGCAGCGGCGGCGCGGTCACGAGAACGACGGGGTCCCGGCCCTGCTGCTCTGCCGACTGCTGCTGGCCGGCACTACCCTTGCCGGGTTTCGAGTCGGCGGCGACCCCCGCGGCGACGATCGCCCCGACGGCCAGTAGCGCTGTGATCAGCGTCGTCAGTACACGTTTCATGGGGACCCCCAGCGAGACGCGCGCCGTCACTCGATGCTCGATACGGCACATACCGGACTAACCGGACGTATGACAACGCTACGGCACGGTCCGTGACAAACGCGACCGTTCACCCGCCATTTCACCCGCGGACACCTCCGGCCCTCGCACACGTGATGATCACCGCCCGCTGGACTCCGCGCCGACTGCCACCGAAGCCCGCCGACTGCCACCACAGTTGCGGGCGCACTCGGCCGATTACGGGCGCACTCGGGAGACGTCGGGCGCACTCGACGGCGAACACACCGCGCCGGCAGGCACTGCAGGTCAAGCCAGGCGAGGCACGGTCGGACAGTCCACCGCCAAGCGGACCGCGGGCGGCTCGGCACAGAGCGCAGACCGCGGGCAGGCGAGCCACCGGCGCGAAGATCGTTGACGGTCTTCGTGCTCTGGAGGCGATGGCAGCTCTCGGGCTCCTACGCCGCCACGCGTTGGGACGGGGCCCGGACATCTAGGTGCCATTCGGCGTCCAGCCCGCCACACGTGGGGCGTATGGGACTCCTGAGGCGACTCGGGCCGCCTCATGCGTCACACCAGTCACACGTGTGGCGGGATCGAATGCTTGTGTGGCGGGATCCGGGGGCTCGTCTGGCGCGACTCAGGGCTCGCGGGACGGCACGGACGGGCACGAGGCCGGCCTCGAGACGGGACTCGGCTAGTTCCGAGAGAGGGCGTCGACCAGCTGGCGCACCGTCGGGGCGCCCTCGAGACCCTCCGATGTGCGGTACAGCCGGCACGAGAGGCTGATCGGGACTCCCAGCTCGGCGAATGGGTCCTCCCCGTCGATGAGCACCGCCGGCGAGCCGAGGAAGCCCCACCGCTCGGCGTCGTCCAGCGTCGCGACCAACACCCTCTCCATGTCGGGCGCCCGGCCCGTCAACTCCAGCGCCTCCACTAGGCGCGCCTCGACGGTCTCCCAGCTTGGACAATCGTCGATGTAGAGGAGCTGGACTCGCATGCCACGATCGTCGCATCAGGCCGCCGTCATCACCCTGATCATCCATAGGAACCCACAGCGACACCAAGCGACCAGTCACCAGTGCGAACGCCTCGCCACCAGGGCCAACGCCTACCTGCGAGTGCCTACGCCTAGCCACGGGTGCCGACACCGATGTACCCGTCCGAGGCCTCTCGCATTCTCGCGGCCTCGTGACGCGACCGCGAATTTCGCTGCCGCGCATGGCACGTGGTGAGCCTCTGATCGCGACCTGTCGGGGCCAGCCTTGCCCGGGCAGTGGCTCACTATCACAGTGGAATGTGTCGTCGATTGCGTCATGAAATAGAAATGCCCCCCGCGTGTGCGGGGGGCATTTCTGAATGGGTGTCCGGCGGCGTCCTACTCTCCCACATCCTGGCGGGTGCAGTACCATCGGCGCTGGTGGGCTTAGCTTCCGGGTTCGGGATGGGACCGG
>CAZBIO010000064.1:0-11510 GCA_964491965.1 uncultured Cellulomonas sp. | reverse complement strand
CGAGCGCGCCCGGGTACCGCACGGACTGAGTTGCGACCCCGATCCCCGCGCGTAGCGCCGTCATCGGGTCGTCGCCCCGCGCGAGTGCCGCGGCCATCGCGCCGTGCAGGACGTCGCCCGCGCCGAGGCTGTCGACCACCTCGTCGGGCGGAACCATAGGCACGACGAGCTCGTCGGGCGCCCCGTCCGGGCGGCGGACGCGCACCCGGGCCGGCCCCGCCGACCGCGCGACGAACGCCGGCCCCAGGGCTGCGACGGCGTCGAGCACGTCGAGCCGCGTCGCCCGGCGGATGCCGTCGGCCGGGCGCCCGTCGGGCGGGCGCCTCCCCGGCGAGTACTCGTCAGACGTGGGCTCGTCGGGCACGACGAAGTCCGCCGAGAGCACCGCTGCGCTGACGTGCGCGAGCAACGCCTCCAGGCCGGGCTTCCACGAGCCGCCGTCGAGCAGGACCGGCAGGCCGCGCTCCCCCGCCGCCTCGGCGAGCGCCCCGCCCGCCGCGAGGTGGGGGCCGTCGACGAGCCCCGCGGACGCCTCGTCGAGCACGCCCGCCGCCGCGCGCGCGGCGGCGCCCAGGTCGTCGGGCCGCAGCGTGGCGTTGGTGGACGCCACCGCGCGCTGACCGGTCGACGCCGTGACGAGCACGGTCGAGACGGGCGGGTCGCCGGGGCCGCCGGCCGCCAGGTCGACCACCCGCACGCCCGCCGACTCCAGTCCGCCGCGGACGAGCGCCGCGATCGGGCCCGAGCCCAGCGCCGTGACCAGGACCGACGGCACGCCGAGCGCGGCCGCGGTCGCCGCGGCGTTGGCCGCCGGGCCGCCGAAGGTGACGTCGAGGCCGGTCGCCACCACCTTCTCGTCGGGACCGGGGAGGCGGTCGACCCGCTGGACCACGTCGAGCGTGGCGAGTCCGCAGCACACGAGCAGCGGGGGCGTCACGCGGGTCAGGGTAGTGATGGCGTGATGGCGCTGACATCACCCGCGGCTCACGGCCGCAGCGGCACCCGCGTCACCCAGAACTCGGTGGTCGGCTCCTGCGGCGTGGTGAACCGCGCGTTCGGCAGGTAGAGCGCGCCGGCGAAGTACGCGGCCGTCGTCGGGACGTCGACGTCGGGGCTGGTCAGCGTGCCGACCAGCCGGCCCGTGGTCCCGGCGCGGTCGAGCCGGATCACCGCCACCTGATTCTGCTGGTTCTGCACCACGTAGAGCGTGCGCCCCAGCAGCAGCATGCCGTCACCGTCGGTGAGCAGCTCCCCGCCGAGGTCGACGCGCGTCGCGGCGCCCGTCGCGGGATCGACGCGGAACAGCCCGCCGGTGGTCGAGTTCACGACGAGCAGGCCCGTGTGGTCCGGCGTCGACGTGATGCCGTTGGCGTTGAAGCCGTCGACCTGCTCCCACTCGCCGGTCAGGGGCACCGTCTCGGCGGCGTCCGGCAGCCCGCCCCGCGGGCCGAGCGGCAGGCGGTACAGCACCGGCTGCTGCGAGTCGGTGAACCAGGCCGCGCCACGCGTCACCTCGACGTCGTTGACGAAGCTGGGGTCGGTGGTCAGCTGGTAGGTGGCGAGGGTGTCGCCCGTCCAGGCGTCGAGCACACGCGCGTCACCGGCCGGTCCGCCGGAGACGAACAGCCGGCCGCGGCGGTCCAGTTCGAGCCCGACCGACGGGGTGCCGGGTCCCTCGGCGATCACCTCGCCGTTGCCCGTGCGCAGGTTGAGGCGGTAGATGTCGCCGTCGGCGCGCGAGCCGAGGAACGCGAACGGGCCGCGGCCCGTGGCGATGCCCTCCGGGAGGAAGCCGTCCGGGAGGTCGAGCCTCGTCGGCAGCGCGAGGGCGGCGGCCCGGTGGGGCGCGTCATCGCCCTGCGGCCCCGCCTCGGCCGGCCCGGCCTGGGCGGGTCTCGCGTGGGCCGGTCGCGCTTGGGCCGGTCCGGCAACGGCCACCGACGAGGTGGCGGTGGCCAGGAGGACGGTGAGCGCCAGCAGAGGCACCGGCGCAGCGAGTCGTCGAATCATGAGGGTCTCCGTTCGCCGAGTGTCGACCGTACGTCACCGGCCCCGGGGCGACCACCGCGGCGCATCCCCGCGGCCGCGACGGGAGCCCCCGGCCGCCGCGACTGCCGCGCCCGCCCCGCGGCCGGTGTGCGACCTGCCAGGTCCCCTCACTACGGTGGAGGGGCCTTTCCGCCCACCGAGGAGTTCGCCGTGCCCACGCCCCCGATCGACCCCACCGCCACCGCCGCCTGGGAGGCGCTGTCGGAGCACGAGAGCACGCTCCACGTGGACCTGCGCGGCTGGTTCGCCGCCGACCCGGGCCGCGCCGCCCGCATGACGTTCCAGCTCGCCGACCTCACGGTCGACCTGTCGAAGAACCTCGTCACCGACGAGACGCTGGCGCTGCTGGTCGGGCTCGCGGAGCAGACGGACGTCCCCGGCCGGTTCGCCGCGATGCTCCGCGGCGAGCACATCAACATCACCGAGGACCGCGCGGTGCTCCACCCGGCGCGGCGCCGTCCCGGGGGCGCCACCCCCGCGCTCGTCGTCGACGGCCAGCGGGTCGACGACGACGTCCACGCCGTGCTGGCCTCCATGTCCGCGTTCGCCGACCGCGTCCGCTCCGGCGCCTGGACCGGCGCCACCGGCGAGCGCGTGCGCACGGTGGTCAACATCGGCATCGGCGGCTCGGACCTCGGCCCCGCGATGGCCTACCAGGCGCTCGCCCCCTACGTGCAGGACGGGCTGGAGGTGCGGTTCGTGTCCAACATCGACCCGACCGACCTGGCGGAGAAGGTCAAGGACCTCGACCCGGCGACCACGCTGTTCATCGTCGCGTCCAAGACGTTCGGCACGCTCGAGACGCTGACCAACGCCCGCCTGGCGCGCGCCTGGCTGTGGGACAAGCTGGTCGACGAGGGCCGCATCGCCGACACCGACGAGGCGCGCACCGCGGCGGTGGCCCGGCACTTCGTCGCCGTCTCCACCGCGCTGGACAAGGTCGCCGCCTTCGGCATCGACCCGGCCAACGCGTTCGGGTTCTGGGACTGGGTCGGCGGGCGCTACTCGGTGGACTCGGCGATCGGGCTGTCGCTGGCGATCGCGATCGGCCCGGACGGCTTCGCGGACTTCCTCGCCGGCTTCCACGCGGTCGACGAGCACGTGGTGACCACGCCGCTCGCGTCCAACGTCCCGGTGCTCATGGGGCTGCTCAACGTCTGGTACGTCAACTTCCTCGGCGCGCACACGCACGCGGTGCTGCCCTACGACCAGTTCCTCGCGCGGTTCCCCGCGTACCTGCAACAGCTGACGATGGAGTCGAATGGCAAGTCCGTGCGGTGGGACGGCACGCCCGTGACCACCGCGACCGGCGAGGTGTTCTGGGGCGAGCCCGGCACCAACGGCCAGCACGCCTTCTACCAGCTGATCCACCAGGGGACCCGGCTGATCCCCGCCGACTTCATCGCGATGGCCAACCCCGTGCACCCGCTGAAGGACGGCGAGACGGACGTCCACTCGCTGTTCCTGGCGAACTACTTCGCACAGACCAAGGCGCTGGCGTTCGGCAAGACGGCCGACGAGGTCCGCGCCGAGGGGACCGCCGAGGCGATCGTGCCGGCGCGCGTGTTCAGCGGGAACCGCCCGACGACGTCGATCCTCGCCCCCGCCCTGACGCCGTCCGTGCTGGGGCAGCTCATCGCGCTGTACGAGCACATCACGTTCGTGCAGGGGGTCGTGTGGGGCATCGACTCGTTCGACCAGTGGGGCGTGGAGCTCGGCAAGAAGCTGGCGCTGGAGATCGCGCCCGCCCTGACGGGCGACGCGGCCGCCCTGGCGGCGCAGGACCCATCGACCCGCTCCCTCATCGCCCGCTACCTCGACCTCCGGTCGAACTGACTCCCCCCTGCGCCGGCTCGTCGGTTCGTCACCGGGTCGTCGGTTCACATCGACGAGTCCGTGCCAACCCGACGAGTCGGCGGGTGGCCGACGAGTCGGCCGGTGAGAGGGTGGTCGCGTGAGCGCGGAGCCGGTTGTCAGGGCGCGCGTGGACGCCTGGGTCTGGGCGGTCCGCCTGTTCCCGACGAGGTCACAGGCCGCCGCGGCCTGCCGCGCCGGCCACGTGCGGGTCAACGGCGAGCGGGCCAAGCCCGCGACGATCGTCGTGCCCGGCGACGAGGTCCACGTGCGCGGCGGTGACGTGCGCGAGCGGATCGTCGAGGTGCAGCGGCTCGTCGTGAAGCGCGTCGGTGCCGACGTCGCCGTCGCGTGCTACGTCGACCACTCCCCGCCCCCGGTCCCCCGCGAGCGCGCGCCGTTCATCGCCGTCCGCGACCGCGGCGCCGGCCGCCCGACGAAGCGCGAGCGCCGCCTCACCGACCGCCTGCGCGGGCGATAGCCGCCGAACCGCCGCCTCCACCCTCGCGCCGCCCGACCGGACCCGTGGCCGCGTCGATAGTTCCGCGCCACGTCGATGGCCCCACCTATCGACCCGGCGGGGAGGTATCGACCTGGCGGGGAGGCCCGGGGTCGCCCGTCGGCGCGACGCCCAGGCGCCGCGCCAGCGCCATCGCGTCGAACGGCGCCCGCACCTTGACGTCGTTGTCGAAGTAGACGTGCACGTCGCGGCCCTCGTCGGCCCAGCCGCGCACGCGCGCCGCCCAGCGGTCGAGCGCGGCGTCGTCGTACCCGCTGACGTACAGCTCGCGGTCGCCGTGCAGGCGCACGTACATGTGGCCCGCCGTGGGCTCGTCGAGCAGCGGCCAGCGGCCGGCCGTGTCGGCGACGACGATCGCGACACCGTGCCGGCGCGCGAGGGCGGTGAACGCCGGGTCGCGGAAGCTGTCGTGGCGCACCTCGATCGCGTGCCGCAGGGGACGGTCGGCATCCGCCGTGGTCCAGGCGCGGCCGTCCAGCCGCTCGTCGTGCGCCCGCGCCAGGCGTGCGGCGGCGGACGTGGACCGGGGCAGCCGCGCGAAGAACTCGTCGAGCACGCGCTCGTCGAACCGGAGGGTGGCCGGGAGCTGCCACAGCACGGGCCCGAGCCTCGCGCCGAGCGCCAGCACCCCGCTGGCGAAGAAGTTGGCGAGCGGCGTGCCGACGTCGGCGAGCCGCTTCATGTGCGTGACGAACCGGGGCCCCTTGACGGCGAACACGAAGTCGGCCGGTGTGGAGTCCGCCCAGCGGCGGTACGACTCCGGCCGTTGCAGCGAGTAGAAGGACCCGTTGATCTCCACGGTGCGCAAGTTGCCGGCGACGTACTCCAGCTCGCGCCGCTGCGGCAGCCCCTTCGGGTAGAAGACGCCGCGCCACGGCGGGTAGCGCCAGCCGGAGATGCCCACTCGCACGTCGGCCACAGGGGAAGTCTGGGCGTCGGCCGCCCGACGCGCGCGACCGGATCCCGGGCCACGGGCCTCGCCCGAACCACGGTGCGCGAGACTGTGGGGCGTGGACACCCCTCGCATGAACGTCGAGTCGTTCAACCTCGACCACCGCACCGTCAAGGCCCCCTACGTCCGCCTGGCCGACCGCAAGGTGCTGCCCCACGGCGACGTGCTCGTCAAGTACGACGTCCGGTTCACCCAGCCGAACACCGCCCACCTCGAGATGCCCACCGTGCACTCGATCGAGCACCTGTTCGCCGAGAAGAGCCGCAACCACTCCGACAAGGTGGTCGACTTCTCGCCGATGGGCTGCCAGACCGGCTTCTACCTGATCCTCGCCGGGGACTGGGAGTACGACGACGTCCTCGCGCTGGTCGAGGCGACGCTGACCGACATCCTCGACGCCACGCAGGTCCCTGCCGCCAACGAGGTCCAGTGCGGCTGGGGTGCCAACCACACGCTCGAGGGCGCGCAGGCCGCCGCCCGCGAGTTCCTGGCGAAGCGCGACGAGTGGTCGCAGGTGCTCGCGTGAAGCGCAAGGCCGCATCCGGAGCGCAGCGGACGGTGGGGGTCGCCGCAGGCGTCACCCGCCGGGAGCGGAACGCAGGGAAGGCCGAACGATGAAGCCCGTCCTCGTCGTCGTCGCGATGGACGAGGAGGCGGCCCCCTTCCTCGCCCGCGCCGAGCGGGTGTCCGACGAGCGGCCGGCCGGCGGCGCCCGCGTGCGCGACCTGGTGATCGACGGGCACGACGTGGTGCTGGTGCGCGCCGGGATCGGGCTGGTCAACGCCGCGGCGGGCGCCGCGGGGGTGACCCCGGCGGTCAGCCCGCGGGCGATCGTCAGCGCGGGCAGCGCGGGCGGGTTCGGCCCGGCGGTGCGCGTCGGCGACGTGGTGGTGGGCGGTGCGCACGCCTACTCGCGCGCGGACGCGACGGCGTTCGGCTACGCCTTCGGCCAGGTGCCCGGCATGCCGCCGACCTTCGAGGCCGACGACGCGCTGCTGGCGGCGGCCGAGCCGGGCGACGGCGCGGTGACGGTGCACGTCGGGTCGGTGGTCTCCGGCGACACGTTCGTCGACGGCCCGCTGGTCGACGAGGTGCGCGCGACGTTCCCGGACGTCCTGGCCACGGACATGGAGTCCACGGCGCTGGCGCAGGTGGCGCACCTCTACGGGGTGCCGTTCGTGTCCGTGCGCGGCATCAGCGACCTGTGCGGCGCCGGCGAGTTCGCCGAGCACGTGGACGACGCCGCCGATCGCTCGGCGGCCGTGGTCGTCGGGCTGCTCAACCGACTGGGCTGACTGGCCCCGCGCGGGAGGGCCCGCGTGCTAGGCACTTGAGATTCACCCGGTGAGCGCGTCGGTGGTTCTGCGCAGGTCAGTACGGTCGAAGCAGGTTCGAGATGGGGGGCTCGTGATCGAGGTTGAGCTAGCACAACCGCCGGGAACGAGGTCGTGCGACACGGGCGGCGAATGGCACTGCTGCCGGGCACCCGGGAAGCACAACACCAACTACTGGCTCGCCGAGTATGAGGCGCTTCGTCGGCAATGCTCAAGAGCTGACGGAGTCCTGATCCTGAGCGAACTCCGAGATCGCATGCGCGCCGCTGAGCTGGGCAATCACTCGTGCGGCCCCGATGGCAGTGTCGATCACATGGACGCCGACGCGCTCATCCTTGAGATCCGCGTCCGCTCCAAGCCCAAGTTCCCGGACGGCAAGAAGCGCGTCGTCCGGCTCTACTACAGCGAGCCAGCCCATGAGCCGAACATGCTTCTGGCCGCCATGCTGGCGTGGAAGCCAGATCGCCCCGGCCGGACGATCCAGGACGCACACATCAAAGAGGCCGGGCAGCGCGTCCGGGACTACTTCACCTAGACGAGCGGTCGGACCACTCCGAAACCCGTGCAAGGATGCACTCACGTGCACATGAGGAAGATGGGGAGCGTTGCACGATGAACCTCGACGAGATGCTGGGCTTCGACGCTGACAACCCGGACCACCGTCAGGGCGAGATCCTTGTGGACGAGCACCGCAAGATGCTTGAGCGCCTGATCGCGGTTCGCAAGGCGAACGAACTCGACCAAGAAGACGTGGCCGCGATCATGGGCATCGACAAGAGCGGCGTGTCCAAGATCGAGAGCGGCTCACGCGACCTTCATCTTTCGACCCTTCGCAGGTATGCGTTCGCGTGCGGCGCGGTCATCTGGCACGACGTCGAGTCATTCAAGGCTGTCTGGTCCCGTGAGCGTTCAGCGAAGTTCGACGTGGACGAGGCGGAAGCGTGGACCTGGGAGTCTTCTCTCACGGCTGCCATGCCAAGCGCGGTGCGCCGGTGAACACGACGGTCGACGACTTTCACGGCACCAGCGATGTCAAGGTAGGGCCGGATGCGCCGGACGTCCTGATCGCCGGCTTGGACGTCATCCGCTCGATCGTCCAGCCCACCGAGAAGGACGAGGACGAGCGCGCCTGGCACCTGACCGGTCGAGTCATCGTCGATTCGGATGGCAATCGCCACTTGCAGATCGTTGGTGATCTGCTGGTGATCGACTCCGGGTGGATGGTCGGTGTCACATCGGGTGTGATCCTCGACTTCCGGAACCAGCGGACGCCCAAGCGGTGGACACCGGCCGCAGTCGACAAGCTGACGAGCACGTACGGACCGTGGGCTTCCCACGTTCTGTACGACACCGCAGCGGCCACGGCCCGCCGCCTATTGGTCATGACGTTTGGGTCAGGGCCTGAGATCAGTACCCAGACGCCTGTACCGACGATCCTCACCAGCCGCGATCGTAAGGCGGCGGTACACGACAGGTAGCCGTCTGGAGCCCGAACGCTGCGCCGAGTTCAATGCCAGGTGAAGTGTTGGGCGCCGTCGCACGATGTCCGTCGGTGACGGCTGTCACGCCCGCCCTGCGGCCGATGCGGCGCGCGCCGTCGAGAGCTCCATGCTTACTGATGACGGATCGAGCGTGATGGCCGAGATGGCGACGAGGTGGTTCACCCCATCCCGACGGGACGGTCCGGGCATTCAGCTAAGGCGACCTACTGAGGCGACCGGCAGGCCGCGCGGGCCGGTGAGACACTGCCGAGAAGACCGTGAGTCGAAGGTGGAGGGGGTCACTGTGGCGACGAAACGGTGGAGCGACCTGAGCGAGCGCGACCGCAGGGTGATCGTGGTCGGGGGCGTCGTCGACGGCGTCCTGAGGGTCGCGGCCCTGGTGGACCTCAAGCGGCGACCCGCCGAGGAGGTTCGAGGCCCGAAGGGGGCATGGGCGACCGCGATCGCGCTGGTGAGCTCGATGGGTGTGGTCCCGGTCGCCTACTTCCGCTGTGGAGTCCGGAGGCCGCGCAGCAGCTGAGGCGACCGGCGGGCCGGCCTAAGGAGTCGGCGTCGGCACCGGTCGCCCGTCCGGCAGCAACCCCGCCGCGACCCGTGTCCGCGCGTTGGCGTGGACGGACCACCGCGGCACGGTGATCCCGAGCACTCCGGCCGCGAGCAGCCCCAGTCCCCCGGCGACGACGATGCCCGCGGCGAGGCTGCCGAGCGCGGCCCCCGCGGCGACGACGAGCGGTCCGGCGGCCGCGCCGGAGTCGCTGAACAGCCGCCACACGCCGAGGAACTGCGCGCGCACCGCAGGCGGGGCGACGTCCGCACCGAGCGTCATGATCATCCCGGCACCCACCCCGTTGGCCAGGCCCATCGCCATCGCGACGATCGCGAACCACGCGACCGACCCCGCCAGCGGCAGCACCGCGATCGACAGGCCGAGCGCGAGCATCGACGGCACCGAGACCCACAGGCGCCCGCGGCGGTCCATCAGCTTGCCCGCCGGGTAGAACACCAGCGTGTCGACGAGCGACGAGAGCCCGAAGATCAGGCTCGTCGCGGCCGGCTCGAGGCCCAGGTGGTCGCCCCACAGCGGCAGCACCACCTGGCGCGCGCTGCGCGTGGCGCCGACGAGCAGCACCGCGAGGCCGAGCGTCGCGTACAGCTTCCGGTGGTCCACCATGACCCGCCAGAGCGAGACGTGGGCGGCGTTCACGCGCTCGCCGGGGGCGGCGACGTCCGGGACCACGTAGACGACGATGCCGGTGACGATGACCACGCCGACCGCCAGCCAGAAGGCCGCGGCGGTCCCCCAGAGGTGGACGACGAGGGCACCGGCGAACGGCCCGACGAACAGCCCGATGCGGCCGACGCCGCCGAGCGTCGACAGCGCGCGGGCGCGGAACACCGGCGGCGTGATCTCGGTGAGGTACGCCTGCCGGGCCAGCATGAACACCGCGTTGGCGCCGCCGGTCACCAGCACGGCGACGCCCAGCAGCCATGGCGTGCCGGCCACGGCGCACGCCGCGAGCGCGACGAGCGAGAACGCGGAGGCGATGAGCATCGCGCGCCGGTCGCCCACGCGGGCGGCGAGCGCGCCGGCCGGGGCGTCGCCGAGGATCTGCCCCACGGCGAGCATCGCCGCGAGCACACCGGCCAGTCCCGCGGTCGCGCCGAGCTCCAGGCCCCGCAGGGCGATCATCGGGGTGATCGCGCCGACGGCGATCTCGAAGCACAGCGACGGCAGGTAGACGCCGAGCAGAGCGGAACGGGAGAGGAAACCGCCGAGCCCTTCGGGTGCGGCTGCGGCGTCGGTACTCATCGTCGCCATTCTCCTCCCCGGGGTCGCCGCGCCCGGCCGTCGTCTCAGCGCACGAACCGCGCCGCGGGCTCGTCGGACAGGGCGGCGTCCAGCCGTGCCCGCATGTCCGCGCCCATCGCGGGGACGGCGTGCAGGTCGAACCAGGCGGCGTCCGTGTTCTCACCGTCGGCCGGGTGCGGGTCGCCGGACACGTGCCGGAACCGGAACGTCAGGTCGAGGTAGCGCGACACGTCGCCGTTGGCGTAGGTCACGGTGTCGGTGACGCTCACCGACGCCAGGCGCACCGGCTCGGCGACGACCCCGGCCTCCTCCAGCACCTCGCGCGCCGCCGCGGCGGCGGGTTCCTCGCCGGGGTCGACGATCCCCGTCACCGGCGTCCACGCCCCGTTGTCGGCGCGGCGCACCATCAGCACCTGCGGGCCGGAGGGGCCGTCGCGCAGCACGACGGCCGTGACGCCGGGCAGCCAGAGCGGGTGGTGGCCGATGCGCTCGCGCAGTTCGAGGACGAAATCCGGGGTGGGCACGGACGACGAGCCTACGGCTCCAACTGGAAGCCGACCCAGCCGTGGGGCTCGTCGTCCCGCACGGCGACACGTGTCACGCGGGCGTGGCGCGGCCCCTCGTACAGGCCGGCGACCAGCGCGTCGACGGCCGCCGGGTCGCCCTCGGCGTGGACCTCGACGGTGCCGTCGTCGCGGTTGGCCACCCATCCGCTGACGCCGAGCCGGGCGGCCTCGCGCGCGGTCCACCATCGGTACCCGACGCCCTGCACGTCGCCGTGCACCACCGCCCTGCGCGCCACCGCCACCCGTCCATGCTGCCGGATGAGGCGACCGGCGGGCGCGCCGGGCGCCCCCGGCTCCCGCGTCGACACGTCCTCGCCGGGTCGATAGTTGCGACCATCGACCCGGCGGCGCGCTATCGACCTGGCGAGACGCGGCGGCAGGATGGGCCCGTGACCGACATCGAGCCTCCCGCCCCCGGGGTGCGCCGCCTGCGCTGCGCCCTCTTCGTCGACTTCGACAACGTGTTCCTGGGTCTGGGTCGGCTCGACCCGAAGGCGGCCGAGGCGTTCGCCGGCGACCCGGGGCACTGGCTGGCGGAGCTCGGCACGGGCACCGACGCCGACGGCCCGTTCGCGCGCCGCTTCCTGGTGCGCGCCTGCTACCTCAACCCGTCGGCGTTCTCGCAGTTCCGGCCCAACTTCACGCGTGCGGGGTTCCAGGTGGTCGACTGTCCGTCGCTCACGCAGCAGGGCAAGTCCAGCGCGGACATCAACCTGGTCCTCGACGCCATCGACGCGCTGTCGGCGCCGACGCGGTACGACGAGTTCGTCGTCGTGTCGGCGGACGCCGACTTCACGCCCCTGCTGCAACGGCTGCGGGCCGACGACCGCCGCGTGACGATCATCACCGCGGGGCCTGCGGCGAGCGCCTACCGCACGGGGGCGGACGCGGTGGTCGACGCCGACGCGTTCGCCGAGCTGGTC
>CAZBIO010000063.1:0-25717 GCA_964491965.1 uncultured Cellulomonas sp. | reverse complement strand
CCGGCGAGGATGCGCCGGACGTCCGCCATCGAGCCGTCGGTGCCGACCCGGTCGACGTGCCCGTCGCGGTGCAGTACCTCGACGTAGGCGGTGCCGACCAGCGCCTTGAGCTCGGCGGCGGTGCCGTCGGCGATGACGTGGCCGGCGTCGAGCACCGCCACGCGGTCGGCCAGCTCGTCGGCCTCGTCGAGGTACTGCGTGGTGAGCAGCACGGTGGTGCCGGCCGCCGCGGTGGTCCGCACCACGTCCCACAGGTCGAGCCGGCTGCGCGGATCCAGGCCTGTGGTCGGCTCGTCGAGGAACAGCACCTGCGGGCGGGACAGCAGGCTGGCGGCGAGGTCGAGCCGGCGGCGCATGCCGCCGGAGTAGGTGGCGGTGCGCCGACGAGCGGCGTCCGCGAGTCCGAACAGGTCGAGCATGTCGCGCACGACCCCTCGCCGGGCGCCGCGCGGCAGGTGCGCCAGGGTGGCGACCAGCGTGAGGTTCTCCTCGCCGGTCAGCATCTCGTCGACGCTCGTCGCCTGGCCGGTCAGGCTGATCGCGGCGCGGACGGCGGCCGGGTTCCGGCGCACGTCGTGCCCCGCGATCCGCACGGTGCCTTCGTCGGGCGGCAGCACGGTGGCAGCGATCCGGACGAGGGTCGTCTTGCCCGCGCCGTTGGGTCCCAGCAGGGCGAGCACCTGCCCGCGTTCGGCGCGCAGGTCCACACGGTCGAGCACCCGCAGCGCCCCGAAGGACTTGCCGAGGCCCTCGACCTCGATGGTGGCGTCCATGCGAGGCTCCTTTCTGCTTACGTCATATACAATGTGTATGTCGTACACGGTTGTAGGGTGCGGCGTCAAGGAGGTGCGGTGAACGACGAGCCCACGCCCGACCGCGACGCGCGCGGCGCCCAACGCGAGGCGGACAAGCTCCGGCGCGACCGCGAGCGCGCCGCCGACCGGGAGCGCCGGGACGCCGAGAAGGCCGCGGCCCAGCGCCGCCGCGACGAGGCGCAGCGCGAGCGCACCGCCGAGCGCGAGCGGAGCCAGCGGGAGCGACAAGAGACACAGCGCGAACGCGAACAGGCCCAGCGGGAGCGGGAGCGCCAGCGCCAGGAGGCCCAGCGCCAGCGTGAGCAGGCCCAGCGGGAGCGGGAACGCGAACGCCAGGAGACCCAGCGCGAGCGCGAGGCGCAGCGGGCGGTCGACGAGGCCGCGCGCGCGGCGGCCGCCGCCTCCCGGGAAGCGGCCAGGATCGCCGCGGAGGCGCAGCGCGCCGAACGCCGTGCCGCCCAGCACGGCGAGCGCGCCCACTCACGGGCCCGTTCGCTGGAGGCGCCCGAGCAGCCCCCCGACGAGGGTCCCCGGCTTCCCCGCGAGATCGCCATTCTCTGGCGGCGCGAACCCCCCGCGCGCCGCGGCCCCCGGCCCGGCCTGACGCTCGACGAGATCGCGGACGCCGGCATCGCCCTCGCCGACGCCGAGGGCATCGACGCCGTCTCGATGGCCCGGATCGCCGCCGAGCTCGGCTACACCGCGATGTCGCTGTACCGCTACGTCGCCTCGAAGGACGAGGTGATCGCACTCATGGTCGATCGGGTGATCGGCACGCCGCCCGCCGTCGACCCCGCGGCTGGTTGGAGCGAGCGCCTCGGCGCGGTGGCCCGGGCCCAGCTGCCGGTGCTCTTCGCGCACCCGTGGATGACGGTGACCGGCTCGGTGGTCAACACCCTGGGACCCCACCGGCTGGCGTGGATGGAGGCGTTCGTCGCCGCGCTGGACGGCACGCCGCTGACGCCGACCGAGAAGCTCGTCGTCGCCGGCGCGCTGGGAAACCAGGCGCTGGCGGACGTGCGGACGTCCGCCGAGATGGCGGAGTTCGACCGCCGCGCCGCGCAGCGGGGCGAGGCGTCCGGGTTCGAGCTGCTGGGCCAGGCGCTCGTCGACCCCGTGGCCCACCCGTCGCTGGCCGCCGCGTTCGTCGCCGGTGCGCTGGCCGACGAGCCCGCCCGCCCCACCGCCGCCGAGGCGTCCACAGGCGGCATCGACCTGATCCTCGAGGGCGTCGCCGCGTGGATCGCCGGCCGGTCGTGACCCCCGCGGTCCACACCCCGCGCACCGCATGTCGGCGCCCGGGGCCAGGATGCCCGCCATGACATCGACGACTCCGCCACCGTTCCGCTGCTTCGGCACCGGCGACCCGCTCATGGAGGCCTACCACGACGAGGAGTGGGCCCGCCCCGTGCACGACGAGCACACGCTGTTCGAGCGGCTGGCGCTCGAGGGGTTCCAATCGGGCCTGTCGTGGGCGATCGTGCTGCGCAAACGCCCCGCGTTCCGCGCCGCGTTCGCGGCCTTCGACCCGGAGGTGGTCGCCGGCTACGGGGACGACGACGTCGCCCGCCTGCTCGCCGACGCGGGGATCGTCCGCAACCGGCTGAAGATCGACGCGGCCATCCTCAACGCCCGCGCGCTCGTCGCGCTCCACGAGTCGGGCCGGACGCTCGACGAGGTGGTGTGGTCGCACCGGCCGGCCGAGCGACCGCGACCGGCCACGTGGGCGGACGTCCCGGCGACCACGCCGGAGTCGGTGGCGCTGGCGAAGGAGCTCAAGCGGTTGGGGTTCCGCTTCGTCGGGCCCACCACCGCCTACGCGGCGATGCAGGCCTGTGGCGTGGTCGACGACCACCTCGTCGGATGCCTCGTCGTCGCCTGACTGGTTCGCACGGTTCGTCGTCATTGGGTGATCTCTGCCCGGAAGTCTCGGCTTGGGCATTCGACCGGGTTAGCATCGGGCGCGTGAGCCGGGACAGCGACCGGGGAGTCCCCGAGATCGTGCAGGGTGCGGAGCGTGCCTTGAGCCACCCTGCGTACGCCGATCTCACGCTGCTGACCGCCGTCCACAAGGGCCTCGCCGCCGTTTCCGCCGGGTCCGCGCTCGGGATGCCTGCGCAGCGGCCGCCGAGCCGCGGCGAGGAAGGTCTCGCTTCTCGCGCCCGGTGAGACGTCTCGGCCCGTGATCCGCCTTGCCCGCGTTCTGGGCGGGTACGTAGGATCACCGGAACCATCCAGAGCGGCCGAGAGACCCGGCTCGTCGACGCCGCAGCAACCCCCCTCGCTCGTCGTGGGTGTGGGTGCTTCCGCCGGGAACGATGGAGAGCGAATGAGGGCGCCGGAGACCGGCACGCACGCATCGCCGCACGACGGCGTCCCGCGGCGTGCCACGGGCCGTCCCACCCTCTCCTACGAGCTGTTCCCCCCGCGCAACCCCGACGCCGCCCCGCGCACGTGGCAGACGGTCCGCGCGCTCGAGGCCACCCGCCCGGACTTCGTCTCGGTGACGTACGGCGCCTCCGGGCGGACCCGGACCACGTCACGCGCGCTCGTCAGCCGGATCCTGCGCGAGACCACGCTCACCCCGATCGCCCACCTGACCTGCGTCGGCGCGTCGCGCGAGGACGTGACGACCATCGTCGCCGAGTTCCTCGACGAGGGCGTCCGCTCCTTCCTCGCGCTGCGCGGCGACCCACCCGCGGGCGAGACCTCGTGGCGGCCGCACCCCGAGGGGCTGACCAGCGCGGCGGAGCTCGTCGAGCTGCTGCGGTCGCTGGAGGCCGAGCGCTGCGCGGCGGACCCCGCGCAGGCGGTGCGCGGGCTCGTCAGGCCGCTGTCGATCGCCGTCGCGGCGTTCCCGCGCGGCAACGCCCCCGCGGGCCGCACCCGCGCGCAGGACGTCGCGGCGCTCCGGGCCAAGCAGCAGGCCGGCGCCGACTTCGCGATCACCCAGGTGGTCTACGAGGCGTCGGACTACGTCGAGCTGGTCGCCGAGGCGCGCGCGGCCGGCGTCACCATCCCCATCGTCCCCGGGCTGCTCGCCACCACCGATCCCGCTCGGCTGCTCCGCACGCAGGAGCTGACCGGGGTCCCCGTGCCCCGCGCCCTGCTGGACCTCCTGGGCTCCGCCGACGACGAGGCCGAGCGGCACCGCCGCGGCATCCGGTTCACTGCCGACGTGGTCCGTGGTGTGCTCGACGGTGGGGCGCCCGGCATCCACCTGTACACGTTCAACCGCTCGGAGGCGGCGCTCGACCTGCTCGACGTCGCCGACCTCACCTCTCGACCGACCCCTCCCGTTGGGTCCGCGGTAGGGGGGGGGACAGCCCACCCTTCCACCGACGCAACCGTGCCGCAGCGCGACGAAGGACACATCCGATGACGCAGTCCCCCGCCTTCCCGACCTTCCCGACCGGCACCATCCTCGGCTACCCGCGGATCGGACCCCGCCGCGAGCTGAAGAAGGCGCTCGAGGCGTTCTGGGCCGGCAAGGCGACGGCCGACGAGCTCGAGGCCGCCGCCGCCGCGCTGCGCACCCGCACGCGCGACCGGCTCGCCCACCTGGGCCTGGCCACCGACAACGCGGCGATCCCGGGCAACTTCTCGTTCTACGACCAGGTGCTCGACGCCGCGGTGATGTCCGGCGCGATCCCCGAGCGCTTCGCCGACCTCCCCGACGCCGACGGCCGCCTCGACCTCGCCGGATACTCGACGCTGGCCCGGGGCCGCGGCGACGACCTGCCGCTCGAGATGACCAAGTGGTTCGACTCGAACTACCACTACCTCGTCCCCGAGATCGGGCCGCGCACGGCGTTCCGGTTCGCCGACGACCGCATCGTCCGCGAGTTCGGCGAGGCGAAGGCCGCGGGCGTGCTCACGCGTCCCGTGCTCGTCGGGCCCGTGACGTTCCTCGCCCTCGCCAAGCCCGCCGAGGGCACCGACACCTCGCCGATCGACCGGCTCGACGACCTGCTGGCCGTGTACGCGCAGGTGCTGTCGGCCCTCGCCGCCGCCGGGGCCACATGGGTCCAGCTCGACGAGCCCGCGCTGGTCTCCGAGTCCACCGCGGTGCCGGCCGACCGGCTGATCGCGGCGGCCGACCACGCCTACCGGGTGCTCGGCGACGCGACGGACCGCCCGGCGCTGCTGGTCGCCGCCCCGTACGGCGACCTCGGCGCGGCGCTGCCCGTCCTCGCGGCGACGACAATCGAGGCGATCGCGCTCGACCTGGTCCGCGGCTCGCTGCCCACCGCGCCGGTCCCCGGGCTGGAGAGCACCACGCTGGTCGGCGGCGTCATCGACGGCCACAACATCTGGCGCGCCGACCTCGACGCGGCGCTGGCCAAGCTTGAGCGGCTCGAGACGCTCGGCGCCGCCGCGGTGGCCGTCGGCACCTCGACCTCCCTGTTCCACGTGCCGCACGACGTGGCCGACGAGCCGAACCTCGACCCGGCGCTCGCCTCCTGGCTGGCCTTCGCCGACCAGAAGGTCGGCGAGGTGGTGACGCTGGCCACCGGCCTGACCGAGGGCCGCGAGGCGATCCACGAGCAGCTGCTCGCCGCGACGGACGCCCGTGCCGCGCGCGCCGCCGCGCCCGGGGTCGTCGTGCCGCAGGTCCGCGACCGGGTGGCCGCCCTGTCCGACGAGGCCTACACGCGCGGCGACTACGCCCAGCGCAAGGCCGCCCAGGACGCGCGCCTCAGCCTGCCCGCGCTGCCGACCACGACGATCGGCTCGTTCCCGCAGACGCCGCAGATCCGGCTGGCGCGCGCCGCGCACGCCCGCGGCGAGCTGACCGACGCGCAGTACCAGGACGAGATGCGCGCGGAGATCAAGCGCGTCGTCGACCTGCAGGAGTCGATCGGCCTCGACGTGCTGGTGCACGGCGAGCCGGAGCGCAACGACATGGTCCAGTACTTCGCCGAGAACCTCGACGGGTTCACTGTGACGACGAACGGCTGGGTGCAGTCGTACGGCTCGCGGTGCCCGCGGCCGTCGATCCTCGGGGGCGACGTGTCCCGGCCGAAGCCGATCACCGTCGAGTGGTCGTCGTACACCCAGTCGCTGACGTCCAAGCCGGTCAAGGGCATGCTCACCGGGCCGGTGACCATCCTGGCCTGGTCGTTCGTGCGCGACGACCAGCCGCTGGGCGACACCGCCACGCAGGTGGCCCTGGCGCTGCGCGACGAGATCGCCGACCTCGAGGCGGCCGGGATCGCGATCGTCCAGGTGGACGAGCCCGCGCTGCGCGAGCTGCTGCCGCTGCGCGCCAGGGACCACGCGGCGTACCTCGACTGGTCGGTGAACGCGTTCCGGCTGGCGACGAGCGGCGTGCGGCCGGACACCCAGATCCACACGCACCTGTGCTACTCGGAGTTCGGGCAGATCTTCGGGGCGATCGATCGGCTCGACGCCGACGTCACCTCCATCGAGGCGGCGCGTTCCAAGATGGAGATCCTCACGGACATCGCGGCGGCGGGCTACCCGCGGGGCATCGGCCCGGGCGTGTACGACATCCACTCGCCGCGCGTGCCGTCGGTCGACGAGGTCACCGAGCTGCTGTCCGGCGCGGTGACGGCGATCGACCCGGGCCAGCTGTGGGTCAACCCCGACTGCGGCCTCAAGACGCGCCGCTACGAGGAGGTCACCCCCTCCCTGGAGCACGTCCTGGCGGCGACCCGCGCGGTCCGCGCGACGCTGTGACGCCGCCGGCTCGTCGGCACCCACCGGCTCATCGGCACCCCACCGGCTCGTCGGCACCCCGCCGGCTCGTCGGCAGCCACCGGCTCGTCGGCAGCCACCGGCTCGTCAGGATGTCATGGACTCGTCGGTGTGAACCGACGATCTGGTGACAAACCGACGACCCGGCGGACCCCGGAGGGGTGCAGGACGAGGTGATGCGGTGAGTGACATAGCGAGTGACGTCGTGAGTGACGCGGCCGTGGCGCCGTTCGACGTGCCACTGGACCAGTTGCGCGCGCGGACGTCGGAGAAGTGGCGGCGCTACCCGCCCGACGTGCTGCCGCTGTTCGTCGCCGAGATGGACGTGGTGCCGCCCGAGCCGGTGGCGCGCGCCGTGCACGACGCGCTGACCAGCGGCGACACCGGCTACGAGAGCGGGCGAGACTACGCGGAGGCGTTCGCCTCCTTCGCCGACGAACGCTGGGGCTGGACGGTCGACACGGCCGCCGCGCGGCTGGTGCCCGACGTGATGCAGGGCGTGGCGCACGTGCTGCGGCTGCTGACCGACCCCGGCGACGCCGTGGTCATCGCCCCGCCGGTGTACCCGCCGTTCCGGGCGTTCGTCGAGCACGCCGGACGGCGTGTGGTCACCGCGCCGCTGACTCCGGCCGGGCGGCTGGACCCCGAGGCGCTCGACCGTGCGTTCGGCATCGCGAAGGCGGGTGGCCGACGAGCGGCGTTCCTCCTCTGCCAGCCGCACAACCCGACGGGCGTGCTCCATACGGCCGACGAGCTGGCCGCCCTCGGCGAGCTCGCCGCGGACTGGCGTGTGCGCGTGGTGGCCGACGAGATCCACGCGGCACTCGTGCCGCCGCGGCCGGACGGCACGCGCCCGGTGTTCGTCCCGACGACGACGGTGATCCCGGACGCCATCGCGCTGCACTCCGGGTCGAAGGTGTTCAACATCGCCGGGCTCAAGGCGGCCGTCGCGATCCCCGGCCCGGAGGCCCGCGAGCTGGCGTTGCTGCCGCAGCTCGCGTCGGACGGCGCGAGCCACGTCGCCTCGATCGCGCACCAGGCCGGGTTTCGCGAGGGCGGGCCCTGGCTGGACGGGCTGCTCGCCGCGCTGGCCGGCAACGTGGATCTCGTCGGGCGCCTGCTCGCGAAACACCTGCCGACCGTCCGGTGGACACCGCCGGAGGCCACCTATCTCGGATGGCTCGACTTCCGGGGCGCCGGCCTGCCGGCCGGCGCCGACCCCGCCGCCTACCTGCTGGACGCCGCGCGAGTGGCCCTGGTGACCGGGCCGGCGTTCGGCGCCGAGGGCGCGGGTTTCGCGCGGCTGAACCTCGGCACGTCGCGCCCCGTCCTGGCCGAGGCGTTCACCCGGATCGCGGGCGCCCTCCCCTGACGCAAGGAGGCCCCGGCGCCAACCGGCGTCGGGGTCTCGCGCTGCGTGCGGCTCAGCCCTTGGCGGGCGTCGCCTCCGCGGTGATCGTCGGCTGCTCGGCCGCGCCGTGCATGACGGTGATCTTGCGCGGCTTGGCCTCTTCGGACACCGGGATGCTCAGCGTCAGCACGCCGTCGGTGTAGGTGGCGCTGATCTGGTCGAGTGCCAGCCCGCGGCCGACGGTCAGCTGCCGCGCGTACGCGCCGACGGCACGCTCACGGGTCAGCCACTGCGCACCGCTCTCCTCGCTGGCGGCCGAACGCTGCGCGCGGATGGTCAGCGTGCGGTCCTCGACGTTGACGTCGATGCTGCCCGGGTCCACACCCGGCAGGTCGACGTGGAGCACGTAGTGGTCGCCCACCCGGTAAAGGTCCATCGGCATCGCCGCGGCGGCGCGTTCGGACGTGAACATCTGGCCCAGCAAGCGGTCCATCTCCGCGAAGGGGTCGAAACGAGTAGCCATAGCCCTCACCTCCTGTACCGCAGGTCGCGGACCCCCCGCGACCCAGAGCGCTGGTGGCGTCCAACCACCCGTGGCTACGGCATCAGGCCTAGCACTCGGCATACGAGAGTGCTACCGGGTTCGCACGGGGCGAACGCCTGCCTCCCAGCACAACGTCCGAGAGTTGTGGGGCTATAGCCCCATATCTCTCGGACGCTACGGAGAGGAGGGGACGCTACGAAGGAGGGGGACTCCAGAAGCAGGGGAGGGTTCAGGCGGTGGCGGAGAGGTCGCCGCTGGCCAGCGCGCTGACGAGGGCCTGGACGATCCGGACGTCGGCATCCAGCCACGGCACGTCGAGCCACTGTCCGGCCGGCAGCCAGCGCAGCTCGTCGTGCTCGACGAGGGGTTCGGGCGTCCCGGAGGTGACCTCGACGAGCCACAGCCGCATCACGTATCGGGTCGACAGGCGCCATGCGCCACCGTCCGGCCCCACCAGCTCGGGACCCAGGCCCACGCGCACGCCGAGCTCCTCGCGGAGCTCACGGTGGAGCGCTTCTTCGGGGGACTCGCCGGGATCGACCTTGCCGCCGGGGAACTCCCACCGGCCGGCGAGGCTGGCGGGCACCGCCCGGCGGGCGGCGAGGAGATGCTGGGGATCGTCGAGATCGTCGACCACGGCCCCCGCGGCGACGAGGATCGGTGCGGCCATGGACCGCAGTCTGCCAGGCCCGGATGGCGAGGTCGTCACGCGGGCCCGGCGGGTGCGGCCGCGGTCAGCGCAGCCCGTTCGCGATGGCCCAGGCCACCGCCTCGGCGCGCGTGGAGGCACCGATCTTGCGGTAGACCGAACGGACCTGCGACTTGACGGTGTTCCGCGTGACGAACAGGCGGGTGGCGATCTCCTCGAGGGTCACGTCCTCCGCCAGCTCGGCGAGCACAACCCGCTCACGGCGTGTGAGAGGGTCGCCGAGGATTGCCGACCTGCTACTCGTCGTCTCAAGCATGCTCATGGTGGTCCTCCGGTCTGCCGACGACTGTCCGGCCCGTCCGAACTGTCGCTGTACAGCGTGCGTACCGGATGAGAGGAGGTTCCGGTGGGTCTATGACGCCACTTCTCCGCATCTCTCGCATCACGAAGCCCCCGTGTCCCGAACGCGCTGCACCAGAATGATGCGGGATCGTCGGGATAAATACATCCGTCCAAGGGCCCGCCCCCCCCGATTCACTCGGATGGCGCAAGGGACCTAAGTCCCAGAAAGGCCCTTGGTCCTGCTACGACGCCGTGTGCGCGGCGTACTCCTCGGCGGTGAGCACCTGACCGGTGGCGGTCACCTCGACCCGCAGCAGCCAGCCGGCGCCGTACGGGTCCGAGTTGACCAGCCCGGGGTCGTCGACCGCCGTCTGGTTCACCTCGACCACCGTCCCGCTGACGGGCGAGAACAGCTCCGACACCGACTTGGTCGACTCGATCTCCCCGATCACGGCGCCCGCCGCGATCTCGTCGCCGACCGCGGGCAGCTCGAGGTACACGATGTCGCCCAGCGCGTCGGCGGCGACGTCGGTGATGCCGACCGTCGCGGGCGACCCGGGGGCCAGCCACTCGTGCTCGACGGTGTACTGCAGGTCGGCGGGCGGCTGTGCGCTCATGGGTTCTCCTCGGTGGGGGATCAACGGGGACGACGGTAGAAGGGAAGGGGCACCACGCGCACGGGCTCGCGGCGGCCGCGCACGTCGACGGCGAGCCGCGTGCCCTCCGCGGCCACCTCCGGCGTGACGTAGGCCATCGCCACGGGGTAGCCGAGGGTGGGTGACGGCGCGCCGGACGTCACGGTGCCCACGGCCGGCGCGTCGTCGGCCTCGCCCGCCACCACGGGGTAGCCGTGCCGCGCCGCGCGCCGGCCCTCGCCGACGAGCCCGACGAGCACCCGTGCCGGGTTGGCGTGCGCGCGCGCCGTCAGCGCCCTCCGCCCGACGAAGTCGACCGGCGAGCCGTCCGCACCCGCCTTGTCGAGCACGACGACCCGCCCCAGTCCCGCGTCGTACGGCGTGGTGGTGCGGTCCAGCTCGTTGCCGTAGAGCGGCATCCCCGCCTCGAGGCGCAGGCTGTCGCGCGCCGACAGCCCGGCCGGCACCAGCCCGAACGCCGCGCCGACCTCGAGGAACCGGTGCCAGAGCGCGGGCCCGTCCTCCGCCGGGACGAAGAACTCGAATCCGTCCTCGCCCGTGTACCCGGTGCGCGCCAGCAGCGCGGGGTGGTCGTCGACCGTGAACGGCAGGCAGGCGTAGTAGCGGAGCGTCTCCACGTCGTCGATCGGCGCGTCGAGGCCGGCCGCGCGCACCACCTCGAGCGCCCGTGGGCCCTGCACCGCGATGAGGGCGGTCGTCGCGGACTCGTCGGACACCTCGACGTCGAAGCCGGCGGCCCGCTCCCGCATCGCGGCGAGCACCGGGTCGTGGTTGGCCGCGTTGGCGACGACGAGGTAGCGGCCCGGGGCGACGTGGTAGACGACGAGGTCGTCGATCACCCCGCCGTCCTCCGCGACGATCATCGTGTACTTCGCCCGCAGCAGCCCGATCGCCGACGCCTGCCCGACGAGCGCCGCGTCGAGGTACGCCGCCGCGTCCGGCCCGCCGACGACGATCTCCGCCATGTGCGACAGGTCGAACAGGCCCGCGGCGGTGCGCACCGCCGTGTGCTCGGCCAGGTCCGACGAGTAGCGCAGCGGCATCACCCAGCCCGCGTACGGCGTCATGGTGGCGCCGAGCGCCACGTGCTCGTCGTGCAGGGGGGAGCGCTGGTCCGTCACGGTGTCCTCCTCGGGGCTCATCGGCCGGCCTCCGCGAACGCCTCGACCGGCGGGCACGCGCAGACCAGGTTGCGGTCGCCGTACGCGCCGTCGATCCGTCGCACCGGCGGCCAGTACTTCATACGACGAAGCACCGACACGGGGAAGGCCGCCACCTGCCGGCTGTAGGGGTGGGTCCACTCGTCGGCGGTCACGGCGGCGGCCGTGTGCGGCGCGTTGCGCAGCGGCGAGTCGTCGAGCGGCCACACGCCGGCCGCGACCTGGTCGATCTCGCCGCGGATCGCCACCATCGCGTCGACGAACCGGTCCAGCTCGGCGAGGTCCTCGCTCTCCGTCGGCTCCACCATCAGCGTCCCCGGCACGGGGAACGCCAGCGTCGGGGCGTGGAAGCCGTAGTCGGCCAGCCGCTTGGCGACGTCCTCGGCCGTCACGCCGGTGTCCTTGGTCAGCTGGCGCAGGTCGAGGATGCACTCGTGCGCGACGAGCCCGCCGGGGCCGGTGTAGAGCACGGGGAAGTGGTCCTTGAGGCGGGCCGCGACGTAGTTGGCGGCGAGGACGGCGTGCTCGGTGGCCGCGCGCAGCCCGTCCGGACCCATGAGGGCGACGTATGCCCACGAGATCGGCAGGATGCCGGCTGAGCCCCAGCGCGCGGCCGCGACCGGCGGCTGACCGCTCGTCGTGCCGCTCGTCGTGCCGCTCGTCGTGCCCGGGGTGGGGTCGCCGGGCAGGAACGCCGCGAGGTGCGCCTTGACCGCCACCGGACCCACGCCCGGGCCGCCGCCGCCGTGCGGGATGCAGAACGTCTTGTGCAGGTTGAGGTGCGACACGTCGCCGCCGAGCTCGCCCGGGCGGGCCAGCCCGACGAGCGCGTTGAGGTTCGCGCCGTCGATGTACACCTGCCCGCCGACGGCGTGGACCTTGTCGCAGACCGCGCGGACGTGCTCCTCGTAGACGCCGTGCGTCGAGGGGTACGTCAGCATGATCGCCGCGACCCGCGGGCCGTGCTCCGCGAGCTTCGCGTCGAGGTCCGCCAGGTCGATCGAGCCGTCGTCGGCCGTGGCGACGACGGTGACGCGCAGGCCGGCCAGCGCCGCGCTCGCCGCGTTGGTGCCGTGGGCGCTCGCCGGGATCAGGCAGACGTCGCGCTCCTCGCCGCGGCTGGCGTGGTACGCGCCGATCGCGGCCAGGCCGGAGTACTCGCCCTGGCTGCCGGCGTTCGGCTGCAGGCTCACCGCGTCGTAGCCCGTCACCTCCGCGAGCCACGTGGACAGGTCGCCGACGAGCTGTGCGTACCCCTGCGTCTGGTCCGCGGGGGCGTACGGGTGGATGTCCGCGAAGCCGGGCCAGCTGATCGGCTCCATCTCCACCGCGCTGTTGAGCTTCATGGTGCAGGAGCCGAGGGGGATCATCGTGCGGTCCAGCGCCAGGTCCTTGTCGGAGAGCGCGCGGAGGTAGCGCATCAGGGCGGTCTCGGAGCGGTACTGGTGGAAGACCGGGTGCGTGAGGTACGTCGTCGTGCGGCGGAACGCTGCCGGGATGTCCGCCGGGGCTGGGTCCGCGGACTCCGCGCCGGCGGTGCTTGCGCTGCTCACGGCGCCTCCGGCGCCGCTCGCTCTGACGCGCCGCGCATCCGCCGGCGCTGCGTCCGCTCGCGCATCCCTTGCCGCGTCGGTGGTTGCGTTCGTCCGTTGCCCCTGGGTGGGGGGCTGGGGGGCTGACGCGGCGGTCTGGGTGGGTGAGTCGAGGTCGTCGAGGGTGGTCGGGTCGTCGTCGCCGGCGTGGGGGCGTTGTTGGGGGAGGAGCTCCCACGCGGTGGGCGTGGCGGCGTCGCCGAAGGCGGCGATGACGCGCGCCAGGTGGTCGGGGGTCGTCGTCTCGTCGCACGCGATGTGGACGTGGTCGGCGTCGGGGGCGAAGAGGTTGATGCCGTACTCGCGCGCGGCGGCCAGGACGCGCCCGCCGCGACCGGGGACGATCGCGCGAACGGTGTCGAAGAACTCGTCGTGCTCCACCTGGACCCCGGCGCCCCGCAGCCCGGCGGCCAGGGCGGACGCGCGGGAGTGCACCCGCTCCGCGATCGCGCGCAGGCCCTCGGGGCCGTGGTACACGGCGTACATCGCCGCGACGATCGCCAACAGCGCCTGGGCGGTGCAGATGTTGCTCGTCGCCTTCTCGCGGCGGATGTGCTGCTCCCGCGTCTGGAGCGCCAGGCGGTAGGCCGGCGCGCCGTCCGCGTCGACGCTGACCCCGACGAGCCGGCCGGGCAGCTGCCGCTCGAGCCCCGCGCGGACGGCGATGAACGCCGCGTGCGGGCCCCCGCCGAACAGCGGGACGCCGAACCGCTGCGCCGAACCGACCGCGACGTCCGCCCCGAGGTCGCCGGGCGCGGCGAGCAGGGTCAGCGCGAGCAGGTCGGCGGCAACGGTGACCAGCGCGCCCGCCGCGTGGGCCGCCTCCACCACCGTCGCGACATCGTGGATCCGGCCGGACGCCCCCACCTGCTGCACGACGACGCCGATCAGGTCGCCCTCGACCTGCGGCAGCCCGCCGGACAGGTCGGCGACGACGATCGGCAGGCCCAGGTGCGCCGCCCTCCCGCGGGCGACGGCGAGCGACTGGCCGAACAGGTCCGCGTCGAGCACCACGGTGCCGGGCTTGTTGCGGGCCGCCCGCCACATGAGGGTGACCGCCTCGGCCACCGCCGTGGCCTCGTCGAGCAGCGACGCCCCGGCCACCGGCAGCGCGGTCAGGTCCTCGACCACCTGCTGGAACGCCAGCATCGCCTCGAGCCGGCCCTGGCTGATCTCCGCCTGGTACGGCGTGTAGCTGGTGTACCATGCGGGCGACTCGAGGACGTTCCGGCGGATCACGGCCGGCGTCTGCGTGCCGTAGTAGCCCTGGCCGATCATCGGCGTCAGGGTCTGGTTCGCCGCCGCGAGCGCGCGGAGCGCGGCCAGCACGTCGGTCTCCGAGCGAGCCTCCGGCAGGTCGAGCGGGCGCGCGGTGCGGATCGCGGCGGGCACCGCGGCGTCGACGAGCGCGTCGAGGTCGTCGTACCCGATGGCCGCGAGCATGCGCGCCACCTGCTCGCCGCCCGGGCCGATGTGCCGGTCGGCGAAGTCGCGCGCGGCGGGAGTCTGCGGGGGAGTCACGCTGAGGCCTCCAAGCCTGTCCGCCCGGCGGGTGCCGGGGCGGTTGGGGCCTCCCCGCTCTGTCATCCGCCCGGTGGGGACCGGACGACCTGAGAGTTTTGCCGGTCCGCCTTCGGGGCGCGCCGGCTTGCACCGTCGGTGGGCCCCGTCGGGGGCCGCTTTCCAGAGTCGCCTCGCCGCAGCGGTACAGGGGCCTGAGAGATTCCCGGGGAGGGTTGCTCCTACGGCGCCCCGCACGTGGGCGGGGACTCTCCCGCCGCGGTTCGAGCAGCGTGTTCAGTTGTGTGCTGCAAGCCTACGGGACGACGAACCCACGCCGCGTTCGGTGACGTCCCGCTGAGTGGTGGAGTTTCTCGACACCGTTCGAGTCAGAGCAGATCCGCGACGCGTTCGTCAACGCCACCAAGCGCGAAGCCGCCCAGGCGACCGTCCCCGACCTCGACGCGCTCGACTGGGACCGCCTCGACTACCTCGGCTGGCGAGACCGCAAGGCGCCCCTCGCCGCGTACGTCGCCCTCTGGGTCGACGACAAGCCCGTCACCCTGCTGCTCCGCGCGCCCTCGCCGGGCGCCACCCGGCGCCGCAGCAAGGGCCTGTGCGCGTGGTGCGAGGACGTCGTCGCCACCGACGACGTCTCCCTGTATGCGGCGCGCCGGGGCGGTGCCGCGGGGCGCAACGGCGACACGGTCGGGACCCTCCTGTGCACCGACTTCGTGTGCTCGCGGAACGTGCGCCGTCCGCCCACGTTCGCGGAGGCGGGGAACGACCCCGCGGTGCGCGAGTACGTGACTGCGCACCGCATCGAGGGCCTGCGGGAAGGACGGCGATCGGCCGCTGGTGACGATTCGTGAGAACCGTGAGCGTCGCTTCCTTGACAGGCCTTGGGCGATGAGGGGACCATGTCGTGAGAACCGTGAGGCGCGTGAGTGTCGTGAGGGGTTCGGCCGACATGGTGGCAGGGTGAAGGAGGGGTAGGCATGAACGTGACCCGGAACGCCCGGTCCAGCCAGGTTGCGGACGCGCTCGGGGTGTCGGCTGCGAGCGTGCAGGCGTACGCACGGGCTGGCCGTATCCCCTTCCGGCTAACCCCTGGTGGCCAGTACCGGTTCAGCGTCGAGGAGATCGTCTCGCTGCTTGCCCGGCCGGTGATCGAGGTACGCCGAGATCTCGTGGACCTACGCACCTCGAGCAACCGGGTGATCGTCGACGACCTGTCTGCCTACCGGGATCCCTCGTTCGACGAGGCGACGGCATCCCGGCTGCGCGCCAGAGGGCTTCATGAGCGTCCACGGCCCGCGGCAGCGTCGATCGCCCCAACTGACGGCCTGGCCGAGCTCGACCAACTGATTACCCGAGCCGACGGCGCCGCGCTGGCTGTGCTGCGCCGATGACGGCTCATGCTCCGGTGCCCCCGGTGCTAGGAACCGCAGCTGGTCCCGTGTCCCTGACGGCGCTGTCGCCGCTGCTGCAGGGCGACGCGGTCTGTGGCCTCGTGCTTGCTGTGGCCGGTGTCGGCCCCGCACCCTCGGCAGAACTGCCCGACGCGGACTGGCCGGTGAGCGTCGATGTGCACGACGCATGGGGCCTCGCCCTCGGCTCCGACACCGGCTGGTACGTGCTTCTGTCGCAGGACTGCGACGTGGTGCGGGCCCCGGCCGAAGAGCCAACCGTGCTCGTGGCACCGCTGACCTTCGTCGACGAGACGACCTGGAAGGACCTCGTCCACAACGGCTACTCATCCCGCTGGTGGCCCTACCCGTCCGACAAGTTCGCTGGCGTCCCAGCCGACAAAGCTCTGGTGGTCGACCTTGCCTGGACCACCAGCATCCTCAAGGGCTCGCTGGCGTCGCCTACGGTCCGGGGGCAGCGGCCCCTGACCGGGCCCAACCGGCAAGCGTTCGCGGAATGGCTGGCCGCCCGCACCGGACGAGCGCCGTTCGACGATGACGTGGTCACTGGTGTTCTGGACCCCTGCTACGAGGTGCGCGCCCGGCTCGCCAAGCAGTTCGACAAGAACCCGGGAGCTGCCTCCCTGGAAGCTCGGGCCGTCGGGTCCGTCGTGCGTTGGTACGCGCACGTGGACGGCCGGCAGGTCGACGTGCTCGGCCAGACGTCCGGTGTTCTGTTGCAGAAGGCAGGACTCGTGCAGCCGGCGGCCGGCGAGACCGACGCAGCAGCACTGGAGAAGGGGCGGATCCGTTTGGAGCAGGACATCGTCAAGCGGATGGCGAAGGTCGCACCACAGTCCGGGTTCCTGCTGCGTGTGACACTTGCCGACCTCAACACGGTCTCCGCCCAATCCTTCCTGGGGTTCTCGCTGCTCATGCGTTGAGCGTCGCCAAGCGTTCACGAGCATCCGACCGACTTCTGAGCCGTGTCGGCCGCGCTTGGCGGCAGGCGGCGGGGCAGTCAGTTGGATACCCCTTCGACGACGAAGGTGCTTGTCGAACTGCGTGACGGTGTACTGCGCTACCCCACGGGACTCGGTGTAGGTGAGGCCCTCTGTTCATGAGGTTCGCTCGAGCGGGTCCATGCCGACTTGCACGATGTCTGCAAGGCGGCATGGGCCTCGCAAGTCACTGGGCGTAGCCGCACGCGGTGAGCTTGGCAGGGGAGGTCCCCACGGGCATCTCAGCTTCGAGGTCGGGCCCGACGGTCGGGGACTACCTCCCGCCAGCCACCGTCTGGTACATCCTCGGGTCACCCGCCGTTCCCAGTCGAGTCGGCGCGGGATCCGCTCTGGCAGTGAGTGGTTGCGCATCATCGAGCCGCAGTCCGCGGCTGTCCGCCCAAGCCCGCACAACGGCCTCGTGCCGGGCCTCGGCAGCGATCGTCGCCGAGGCCTCTCGATCCATCCAACAGGCCGCGACAGCGGCGTGCGGGATAGGGCCCCGTGGTTGCGCCGTGGATTCAGTGCGCCTGTGCCCAGGCACGAACCCGCGGGGCTGGGGCGTGCACGAGCGCCATACTCCCCGAGTCGGCCCGGCGACGGGGTGACGCTGAGTGGCCGATCAGGTGAACCACGCCTGACTTGGTTCACCCCGCCGTCGCTGCCAACAAGGCCCTCCGACCGCCGCTAGGTTCGCGTCATGGCCCTGCTCGACGTGCTCGACGTCGTCGCGTTTGGACGCGCCGAATGAGCGACGTGGAGGGCATTGCAGCTGACACCGCAGGTGCGATCCTCGGGAGCCTCATCGGGCTCGCGCTCGGCGATGTCCAAGGTGCCGTCACGGGTGCCGCGGTTGGACCCGTCGCCTCCGCAGGGGGGCGGGTCGCCGTTGCCAACATGCGGCGCTACTACGCCGGACGACTCGAACTGTTCGCGACGGCGCTCGCCCGCTACCGTCGGGTCGGCGAGCGGGAGACCGTCGAGCGCCTAACCCAGACGCCGCACGGCGCGGCGCTCACACACGCGGCGATCTCCGCCGCCTTGTCCACGCCGATGCAGGTCAAGGTCGAGGTGCTTGCCCTCGTGCTCGCGGACGGCGTGGACGCCGAGCCTGAGGCAGCGGACGAGTTGCTGGAGATCGTGCGAGTCCTCGACGCGGTCGAGGCACCCCACATCGCGGTGCTGCGCGAGTTCCGCACTGCTACCCCGAACCGCGATCAGTTGGCCATGGCGGTGCCTGCATACGGGGCGATCGTGGACTCTGTCCATTCGGCGCTCGTGGGCGCGGGTCTCCTCCGTGAGCGACCGACCGAAGGTCTCAGTTTCGGTGGCTCCACGGTCTACGAGCTCAGTCCGATGGGCGCGCGGGTCCTCGACTACCTCGACGAGATCCCGTCGCCCGCTAAGCCATCCTGAGGTCGCGTCCGCACACGCTCCCGCCTCGTGCACTTGTTCCGGATATCTGCTTGACGGACTTCTCCAGCAGGATCTCCAACGTCCCCAGGGGCGAGCCGCCTCGCTGGAGGTCGGCGCGGTAATGCCCAGAATCTCGCCCTGCGTGAGCGTCTCGTTCAGGGCCGCGATGTGGGGCATCTCGCTCTCCGTCGCGCAGAGGTGTGCGATGGACACGGTCTCCAGGGCCTCGATATGGCGCAACGAGGTGAATGGAGTCTCAGGCTCAGGGGCAGCCGCCACCGTGCTGACTATCGCGAGCCCCACGCGTTGTTCGTCGTGCGCACCCCGAGCGAGGGCGACCCGGTGGCGGCTGACGGCCCCGATCACGTTCGTGTAGGCATCTACGGTGCTGGCCCGTCTCCCCCGTAAGCTCGCGCGGCCAGCGTCTCGTCGTGGGCCTTGGCGTCGTCGGCGCGCACGTTCCGTTCATGGGCCAACGGGCGGCGCTGTTGCAGCGCCAGGAACACCGGCGCGATGATCGCGGGGACCGTCGCCACAACAAGGGTCCGTCACCACGTCATGGGTGGTGACCTGCGAGTGCCACGAAGGGAGGTACACCAGCCCCGTTCAGCCGAACCGTGGGAGGGCTGCCGCCTGTCGCCGTCAGCCGTGAGGCACCGCTCGGCGACGGACCAATAAGGCGTGCCTGCTCGCCCAACGCCCCGCGTCGGGCCAAGGTGTCGGGATGGGGACACCAATGGACGACCTGAGAAACGCCGCCGTCGAACTGAGCACGGCTAGCGGGGCCTATGGCCGCATGCTGGACGACCTCGCGGTGCGGGACGTTGTCGGGTCGTCGACCGACGCTCTGCGGGTGGCGCAAGAGCACGTGCAGGCTGCATGGGCGGCCTACATGGCTGCTAACGAACGGTGGCTCTCGGAGGCGTAGCCCCGGCGGATCTACGTCCAAGCGGTACTCAATTCGCCGACGAGCACCGGCATCCTCCCGTGCTGATACCACCATCACCTCATCCACCGACTCCACATCCAGATCCGACGATCACCCACCGGCGGCTGGCTCTTCCTCGCGCGCCACGGCACACCCGCCGCACCAGCGGTACGACGCACGCGATCTCCCCGCAACGCGGGTCCGCCCGACGTCGGTGACAAGTTCCGCTGTGACGTGTACCCGAGGACCTCGTCGGGCTCAACGTAACCGCAGCCGCAGGCCCGTACCGATCGACCGCCGTTCCACCGCCCGCCAAAGGCGGACCACGCCACGACCAGCGCGGATGCCGCACACACCGGCCAGTTCCGCAACCTCACGACTCTCCCCGCTGCCGCCGGCGTTACCGCCCTACGAGCGAGTCCTGCCAGGCGACGATGCGGTCGATCGCCCGGGCGAGGTCCGCCGGCTCGCACGCGAACGAGAGCCGCACCTGGCTGCCGCCGCCGGCCGGGTCGAAGTCGGTCCCGGGGGTCAGCGCCACGCCGGCCTCGTCGAGCAGCCGTGCGCAGTAGGTGCCCGCGTCGAGGCCGTGCGCGGACACGTCGGCGTACAGGTAGAACGCGCCGTCCATCGGCGCGGCGGTCCAGCGCAGGGCGGGCAGCGCGCGCAGCAGCAGGTCACGGCAGCCGGCGTACCGCGCCACCGCGGCGCGCGCCTCCGCCATCGCCTCCGGGGAGAAAGCGGCCGGCGCGGCGTGCTGCGCCAGGCTCGGCGGGCACAGCGCGAGGTTGCCCGCGAGCGCGTCCACCGGCCCGACGAGGTCGTCGGGCAGCGCCAGCCAGCCCAGGCGCCAGCCGGTCATCCCCCAGAACTTGGAGAAG
This sequence comes from uncultured Cellulomonas sp., assembly GCA_964491965.1. GTDB lineage: Bacteria > Actinomycetota > Actinomycetes > Actinomycetales > Cellulomonadaceae > Cellulomonas. The sequence continues at coordinate 5,752 of CAZBIO010000063.1, read as the reverse complement.
CTGCTGACGACGATCGCGCCGGCGTCGCGGAACGCCGCCGCGGTGGCCTCGGCCGGGGCACCGGTGTAGGTGATGCCGTGGTAGATCTCGTCGGACACCAGGCGGACACCGCGCGCCGCGCACCACGTCGCGAGCGCCGCGAGCTCGTCGGGCGTGACCATGGTGCCGGTCGGGTTGGCGGGGCTGGCGAGCACCAGGCCGTCGAGCGGGCCCGCCGCCTCGAGCTGGGCGACCGTCGGCTGGTAGCGGGTGTCCGCCCCGCACGGGACGTCGACCACGGCGCAGCCGAGCGCGCGCAGGATGTTGGCGTAGGCGGGGTAGCCGGGCCGGGCAAGGGCCACGCGGTCCCCCGCCTCGAACGCCGCGAGGAACGCCAGCAGGAACGCGCCCGACGAGCCCGTGGTCACCGCGACGCTCCCCGGCGGCACGTCCACGCCGTAGGTGCCGGCGTAGTGGCGGGCGAGTGCCGCGCGCAGCCGTGGGGTTCCGATCGCCGCGGTGTAGCCGAGGTCGCCGCCGTCGCGCAGCAGCGCCGCCGCGCGCTCGCGGACCGCCGCCGGGGCGCCCGACGAGGGCTCGCCCGCGCAGAGCATCACCACGTCCTCGCCCGCGGCCTGCCGCTGCTTGGCCGCCGCGAGGATCTCCATCACGGCGAACGCGGGAACGGTGGACCTGCCGGCGACCTTCACGGCGCCATCCTCCCGCCCCGCCCCACCCCGGCGAGACGGGGTCGGACGACGCGGGCGCAGCGGCGAGGGTCAGCGGGAGGCGAGGGTGGCGGCGACGTGCGCGACGACCCCGTCGGCGGCCGCCTCGATCTGGGCCAGGCAGTCCTCGAACTCGACCGGCCCGCCGAACCAGGGATCGTCGATGTCGAGCCGGTGCTCGTCGCGGACGTCGTCGACGCGCGGGGCCGCCGGGTCGAACCGCCGGAGCATCACCACCTGGCCGGCCCGCCCGTCACCGGCCAGCCGCCGCAGCGCGCGCGCATGCGCGGCGGTCATCGGCAGCACCAGGTCGCTGGTCGCCAGGTCCGCGGCGCGCACCTGCCGGGCGCGGTGCCCGTCCCCGCCGGGGTACCCGTGCCCGACGAGCACGCGCGCTGCGCGGCGGTCGATCGAGTTGCCGTGCTCTTCGTCGGACACGCCGGTCGACGTGACGACCACCTGCTCGCCCAGCCCGGCCGCGGCGAACCGGGCGCGGAGCACCACCTCTGCCATCGGGGACCGGCAGATGTTGCCGGTGCACACGGTCATCACGCGGTAGGGCCCGGCCACGGCCCCATCATGCCGGAGGCCCGCCCGCCCTTGCGGCCTGACGCAAACGCGATATAGTCGAGATATATCCGATCCAGAACATTCGCCACCGAGCGAGCCGCGAGATCCGCAGGGCCCGAGGCGCCGCGGACCCGGCGAGAGCCCAAAGAGCCAGGGAGGCGCACATGGCACCCCGCACGCGCAGCAACCCGCTGGCCCTCGCCGTGCTCGTGCTCCTCTGGGAGCGCCCGATGCACCCGTACGAGATCTCGCTGACGCTCCGGGAGCGCCGCAAGGAGGAGTCCGTCCGGCTGAACTTCGGCTCCCTGTACTCCGTGGTCGAGTCCCTGGAGAAGCACGGGCTGATCGAGGCGGCGTCCACCGAGCGGGAGGGCAACCGCCCCACACGCACCGTCTACAAGATCACCGACCTCGGCATCACCGAGGCGATCGACTGGCTGACGGACCTGGTGCGGGATCCGGTCAAGGAGTTCCCGCAGTTCGAGGCGGCCCTCTCGTTCCTTCCGGCGCTCGCGCCCGACGACGTCGTGCGGCTCCTCCGCATCAGGGCCGAGTCGCTGCGGGTGACCCTCGCCGCCGACGAAGCCACCCGCGACGCCGCACGCGCGCGCGGGCTGCCGGACCTCTTCGCCCTCGAGGCCGAGTACGAGGCCGTGATGCGCCGCGCCGAGCTGGCGTTCGTCGAGGACCTGGCCACCCGCATCGCGACCGGCACCCTCGGTGGCGTCGACCTGTGGCGAACGCTCCACACGACCGCCGTCCACGGCGGCCGCCTCGACCCCGACGCCCTCGCCGAGGCCGTCGCGGCCCTCGAGGAGTCGTTGGGAGGTGGTCCGACGAGCTGACAGACCCCGGGAGAACATCCCGGACATGGGTCGGCCCAGGTGCGCGAACACCCGGGCCGACCGTCCACGAACCGACCGAGGCGACGCCTCCTGTGCGATCCGCTGCACCCGTGAGCATAGGAGCACCGCCCCGGCCGATCCCTTCGAGCAGGACTCGAGCAGCAATCGACCAGGAGGCGCACCATGCCACCCACCCTCGCCGTCGAGGCCCGCGGCCTCGTCAAGACCTACCCGGGCGGCCGTGGCCGGCCCGACGTCCACGCCCTCGACGGACTGGACCTCACCGTCCCCGCCGGCACCGTGCACGGCCTGCTCGGGCCCAACGGCGCCGGCAAGACGACCACCACCAAGGTGCTGACCACGCTGGCCGCCGCCACCGCGGGCACTGTCCGGGTCGCCGGCCACGACGTCGCCACGCAGGCCGACGCCGTGCGGCGCGCCATCGGCTACGTCTCGCAGGGCACCGGCGCCGACCCGCTGCTCACCCCGCGGGAGAACCTCGTCATGGCCGCTCGCCTGCGCGGCGCCGGCCGTGCCGCGGCCGGCGAGCGGGCGCGTGACCTCGTCGACCGTATGGGCCTGCACGACGAGGCGGACCGGCGCACCGGAACGCTGTCCGGCGGCACCCGCCGCCGGCTGGACGTCGCGATCGGCCTCGTCGACCGGCCGCGCGTGCTGTTCCTCGACGAGCCGACCACAGGACTGGACCCCGAGGCGCGCGCCGCGATGTGGCAGGAGATCCGCCGGTTCGCGGCCGACGACGCCGTGACGGTGCTGCTGACCACGCACTACCTCGAGGAGGCCGACCGCCTCGCGGACGCGGTGAGCATCGTCGACCACGGCCGGGTGGTCGTCACCGGCACCCCGGCCGAGCTTAAGGCGGGCGTCCCCGGCGACGCGCCCTCACTCGAGGACGTGTACCTGCACTACGCGGGCCGCGCGTGGGACGCGGAGGCGATCCGATGAGCGCCGCGACCACGCCCGTCCGCGCACCGTGGCCGGTGCAGACCGCGCTGGTCACGCGCCGCTGGATCGTCGGCAGCCTGCGGATGCCGTGGGGCCTCGGCGTCAGCGTGATCCAGCCGCTGATCTGGATCGTGCTGTTCGGCAACGTGTTCCGGTCGGTGACGCAGGTACCGGGGTTCGGCGGCGACAGCTACCTGACGTTCCTGGTGCCGGGGATCCTCATGATGACGATGCTCTACTCGGGCGCCTGGGCCGGGACGGGCTTCGTCGACGACATCCGGTCCGGCGTCATGGACCGGCTGCTCAGTTCGCCGGTCTCGCGGTCGGCGCTCGTCGCCGGGCAGCTCGCGCAGCAGCTGCTGGTGTCGCTGGTGCAGGGCGTGGTGCTGCTGCTCATCGGCCTGGCGGCAGGCGCTCGCTACGCCGGAGGGGTCGGCGGGATCGGGTTCGCGCTCCTGGCGTCGCTCCTGCTGGCGGCCGCGTTCTGCTCGGTCTCGGCGGCCGTCGCCCTGACGGCGCGCGACCAGACCGCGCTCATCGGGATCTCGACGGTCGTCGTGCTCCCCGCCACGTTCCTCTCCACGGCGCTGATGCCGGCCGCGCTGCTGCCCCACTGGGTGCAGACCGCCGGCCGATACAGCCCCCTGACCTGGGCCACGGACATCGCGCGCACAGCGATGTCGGACCGGCTCGACGGCGGGATCGTCGTCACCCGCGGGCTGCTGCTGCTCGCGCTCGCCGCGCTCGCCTACGCGTGGTCGGTGGTCGCGATGCGCCGCTACCAGCGGTCGCTCTGAGAGGCAGGAGGCTCGGCTCAGTCCCGCGCGGTGAGGACGACCGTGCCGTCCGGCGTCAGCGCGATGGTGTGCTCGAAGTGCGCGGCGAGCGAGCCGTCGGCCGAGCGGATGGTCCAGCCGTCGTCGTCCACGACGAAGTCGTCGCCGCCGGCCATGAACCACGGTTCGATGGCCACCACCAGGCCCGCCTGCAGCCTGATCCCGGTGTGGCGCCGTCCGAGGTTCGCCACGTGCGGGTCCTCGTGCATGGTGCGGCCGACGCCGTGGCCGCCGAACGTCGCGTTGACGCCGTAGCCCGCGCCGCGGCCCACGCGTCCGATCGCCGCCGAGACGTCGCCCATCCGCCGGCCGACCCGGGCGGCGGCGATGCCCTCGTCGAGCGCGCGCTGCGTGGTGGCGATGAGGCGCTGCGCCTCGTCGGTCGGCGTGCCCAGCTGGAACGTCAGAGCCGAGTCGGCCACCCAGCCGTGCAGCTCGCACGCGAAGTCGACCGAGACCACGTCGCCGTCGGCGAGCACCTCGTCGGACGGCAGCCCGTGCAGCGCCGCGTCGTTGACCGAGACGCAGAGGACGCCGGGGTACGGCATCGCCCCGAACGACGGGTGGTAGCCGAGGTACACCGACCGGGCGCCGCGCGCGGCGATCATCTCGGCCGCGTGCGCGTCGAGGTCCTTCGTCGTCATGCCGATCTTGGCGAACTCGCGAAGGGAGGACAGCACGTCGGCGACGAAGCGGCCGACCGGGCGCATCTGCTCGATCTCGGCGGGGGTCTTGAGAGCCACGTCCCCAACCTTCGCACGCCGCGGCAGCGTCCCCGCCGCGCGAGACGTGCACTTCCACGCGAGATCGGCAGTTGCAGGTGCTCATCTGGCGTGGAACTGCGCATCTCGCGGGCGGCAGCGCGAGGAGTCCGGCGACCCGCGCCCGGGCATGGAACAGCCCGTGGGCCGGGTCCCTTGCGGGGCCCCGCCGCGATGGACGAGGTCGCGGCTCCCACGGGCTGCGGTGGCTGCCGGGATTCGCTCGCGCCGCTCGGCGCCGGACGAAAAGGCAGTCCGTCCTGAACCAGACGGGCGGCTAGCGGGCAGCCACCTCACGTGTCCTGGAATCACTCATGCTCCGGACCACCTCCTTTCCCGTGTCGGGCCACCGTACGTCGCGTCCGCCGCACGGCAAAGGGATTACCGCCGACGACGAGACGCCGGCAGCGCCGCCGCGACGAGCCCCGCGGCCACGGCCAGCGCGAGCGTCCGCCACAGCCAGGAGCCCGCGCCGCCCCCGCCCCCCGTCACGGGCCGCACGACGAGCGCCAGCGCCTGCGCCGCGACCTGCACCGGCCATGCCCGGCGCGCCACCGCGGCCAGCACCGCCAGCTCGACCCGGCTTGCCATCGGCATGCGCGCGGCCAGCACGCCACCGGCTGCGGCCGCATGCCCGACGAGCAGCACCGCCGCGAGCGTCACCGCGTCCGGCACCGGGCCGCCGAGCATCCGCAATCCAGCCAGCAGCAGCGCCGCGGCACCCCAGCCCGGCCACGGGCGCACGACGACGGCCACCACCATCGCGACGGCGACCGCCCGCAGTGGCCACGCCACGGGTCCGCCGATCCGTGCGAACCCCGCCGCGAGCAGCAGCAGCGCCACCGCGGCCCCGGCCGCGAACCGCACCAGCCAGCCCGGGACCGTCCGCAACCCCTCGAGGGACACCCCGAGGGCGCGCCCCTCCGCGCGCATCGATGTCGCCGCCCGGCCCAGGACTCCTGGCAGCCCGCTCACCGCGGCACCCCCGCGCCGGGCCGCCGCCGATCACGGCGCGCCAGCTCGGCGAGCGCCGTCGCGGCGTCGGCCGCGCGCATCGCGCCGTCCCC